>JBDSDC010000134.1:0-20098 GCA_039920725.1 Croceibacterium sp.
AACCCGCGGCCCTTGAAATGCGCCGGATAAGTCAGCGAAGCGGCGGCCAGCAGGACCGCAAAGCCGACGAGCACCGCAATCGCGCCGGCGCGCGGCCAGCTCGCGAACCGGTCCCACTGCGGACGCGCGCGAGCGATCAGGCGAGCCATCCGAGCGCCGTGCCCGCCCACACCAATGCGCCGCCGGCGACCAGCGCCGCCGCGTAGCCGAGCCAGCGGGCCGAGCCTTGCGGGCGCTGCCACACGAGTTCGATGTCGCGCAGCGGCGGCGGGTCGGGTGCGCCGCCGCGCGGCGGGAATCGCTGCTCGATCTGGCGGACCAGCGCCGGCAGCCGCAGCAACGTGTCGAGATTTTCGCGGATGCGATCGGCGAGCGCGGCCTCGGGTCCCAATTCGTCGCGCACCCAGCTCTTCACGAACGGGCCGGACACGTCCCACATGTTGATCGCCGGATCGAGGCTGGTGGCGATCCCTTCGACCATCACCATCGTCTTTTGCAGCAGCAACAAGTGCGGCTGGGTCTGCATGTCGAAATCGCGAGTGATCGCGAACAGCCCGTCGAGCATCTGGCCGACGCTGAGCTCGCTGACCGGCTTGCCGCGCATCGGCTCGCCCACCGCGCGCAGTGCGGTCGCGAATTCCTCGACCGAATGATAGCTCGGCACATATTGGGCTTCGAAATGGATCTCGGCGACACGGCGGTAATTGCCAGTGGTCAACCCATAGAGAATTTCGGCCAGCCAGGCGCGCGCGCGGCGGTCGATCCGGCCCATGATGCCGAAATCGATCGCCACGATCGTCCCGTCGGGCCGCACGAACAAGTTGCCCTGGTGCATGTCGGCGTGGAAGAACCCGGCACTGATCGCCTGGGTCAGGAACGCCAGCACCAGCCGCCTGGCCAAGAGCGGCAAATCGTGGCCGGCGGCGAGCAGCGCCTCGCGGTCGCTGATCTTGATGCCGTCGATCCACTCGATGGTCATGACCCGGCCGTTGGTGCGGTCCCAGTCGACCGACGGGATGCAATATCCCTCGAACCCGCGCATCGCCTCGGTCAGCTCGGACGCCGACGCCGCCTCGCGCCGCAAGTCGAGCTCGCGCAAGGTCCAGCGCTTGAAGTTCTCGATCGTCAGCCGCGGGCGCAGCCGGCGCGCCTCACCGCCGAGCCCTTCGAGGTGCGCGGCGGCCCATTCGTAAGTATCGATGTCGGCCGCGAAGCGCTCGCGAATGCCCGGGCGCAGGACCTTGACCGCGACCGTCCGGCCTTCGGTGGTCACCGCCTTGTGGACTTGCGCGATCGAGGCCGACCCGACCGCCACCGGGTCGACTTCGGCAAACACCTGGCCCAGCGGGCACTCGAAGCTGCGCTCGATCTCGCTTCGGATTTCGGCGAAGGGCACCGGCGGCAGGCTATCCTGCAGGCTCAACAGATTGCGCACCGCCTCGGCCCCGACCAGGTCGGGCCGGGTCGCCAGCGCCTGCCCCAGCTTGATCGCCGCCGGGCCGATCGCCTGGAACGCGGCGGCATAGTCGGGCGCGCGCGACTGGATCGCGCCGAAGCGGGCGATGCGCGCGAGCCGGCGAACCTGGCCCGGCGTGTTCGGGTCGCGCTCGATGCCGCGCAGCGCGCCATGCCGCGCCAGCTGCCGGCCCCACTTGAGGAGGCGCCAGATATGCGTTGCGGTCGTGGCCATCGGGCTTAGGTTTTCCAGCCCGAATGGATCGCTACCAGCCCGCCCATGATCGGCTCGACCTTGGTATGCGCAAACCCGGCGGCGCGGATCATCGCCGCGAACTCGGGCATCGGCGGGAACCGGCGGATCGATTCGATCAGATAGCGATAACTGTCCGCGTCGCCCGCGATGGCCTGGCCGATTCGCGGCACCAGCTGGTGCGAATAGAGATCGTAGGCCTGCTTGAACCCGGGCCATTCGGTGGTCGAGAATTCGAGGCAGTAGAACCGCCCCCCCGGCCGCAACACGCGGAACGCCTCCGCCAGCGCCCGGTCGATGCGGGTCACGTTACGGATGCCGAAGGCGACCGTGTAAGCATCGAACGTGCCGCCCGAATAAGCCAGCTGCTCGGCATCCTGGCACGACCACACCAGCGTATCGATGCCCCGCGCCATCGCCCGTTCGACCCCGACGTCGAGCATCGCCTGGTTGATGTCGGCCACCGTCACTTGCGCGCCGCGCGCGGCGAGGCGGAAGGCGATGTCGCCGGTGCCGCCCGCCATGTCGAGAATCGCCTCGCCCGCGCGCGGCTTCACCCGGCGCACGAAGCGGTCCTTCCACAGCCGGTGCATCCCGCCCGACATGGCGTCGTTCATCAGGTCGTACTTGCGCGCGACGCTCGAGAACACGTCGCCGACCCGGCGCGCCTTTTCGTCCGCCGCGACCGTCTGGTACCCGAAAGAGACCTCATCGCTCATCCGCGGTCCTCTAGCCAAGGCGCCGGCACGGCGCCAGCGGGGTCTTGCGGGCGGCGCCCATGACAAGGGCGCGCAGGGCGGCTAACGCCCTCCGCGATGCCCGAGCTGCCCGAAGTCGAGACCACCGTGCGCGGGCTGGCCAAGTTCCTCCACGGCGAGCGAATCGAACGCGCCCAGCTGCGCCGCGCCGATATGCGCGTGCCGTTCCCCGACGGCCTCGTCCAGGCGCTCACCGGCGCGCGCGTCACCGGGCTCGGGCGGCGCGCCAAGTACGGGCTGATCCACCTCGATCGCGCGACCACGCTGATATTCCATCTGGGGATGAGCGGGCGCTGGCGGATCGATCCGGGCGAGCTTGGCAAGCACGATCACCTGGTGATCGAGACCGCCCGGCACCGCTTTGCGCTCAACGACGCGCGCCGGTTCGGGTTCGTCGCGCTGGTCGATACCGCCGCGCTCGATCACTGGCCGGCATTCGCCGCGCTCGGTCCGGAGCCGCTCGGGCCGGAGCTGACGCCGGCGCATCTGATGGCCGCGTTCAAGGGCCGCAAGCAGGCGGTCAAGCTGCTGCTGCTCGACCAGCGGATTGTCGCCGGGCTGGGCAACATCTACGTCTGCGAAGCGCTGTTCCGCGCGCGCATCGACCCGCGCAAGGCGGCCGGCAAAGTCTCGCGCCCGGCGCTCGCCCGGCTGGTACCGGCGATCCGCGAGGTGCTCGAACAATCGCTCGGCGACGGCGGATCGACTTTGCGCGACTATGCCCGGCCCGACGGCGAGCTCGGGTATTTCGCCAGCCGGTTCAATGTTTACGGGCGCGAGGGCCAGCCGTGCCGCCCGCCGTGTCCCGGCACCGTCAAGCGCCTGGTCCAGGGCGGCCGCAGCACCTGGTTGTGCCCCAAGTGCCAGCGGTAACGCGCCCGCAATCGGTTGACGATTCGCCCGCTCGCCGGTAATGGCGCCGCTTTCCGGCGGGCAACTGCCGCCTTCCGTAACCGCTTTCAGCATGATTCCGGCCGCCTGGCGCGGCCCGAGGTAAGGACGAACATGGCCAATACGCCGCAAGCCAAGAAGCGCATCCTGCGCAACGCCAACCGCGCCGAGATCAACGGCGCGCGGATGAGCCGCGTGCGCAATTTCATCAAGAAGGTCGAAACCGCGATCGCCGGCGGCGACAAGTCGGCCGCGGCCGACGCGCTCAGGGCGATGCAGCCCGAGTTGGCGCGCGGGGTTGCCCGCGGCGTGCTCCACAAGAACACCGCGTCGCGCAAGATGAGTCGGCTGAGCAAGCGAGTCGCGGCTCTCTGAACCGATCGGGCCAGCCACAAAGAGAACGGAATCGGAACGGGCCGGCGGGTTTTCCCGCCGCCCTGTTTTGGAATGGCAGCCGCGGCTGCCGGGCTTGCCCGTAAAGCCGAGGAATTTCCGCGATTCGCGGAACTGTAACATAATATTCGCTGATATTTCAGACGGTTGAACGGCCGCCTGCGCCCTTGCGCGGAGTCAAGCCGGATAATTTATGAAAATTTTCACCGGTGCTCTTGCCCTCGCGTTTCAGCCGGTCATAACCGGCCTTCGACCGGGCCCAAAGAGATCCGGTCGCCAACACTGAGACAAAAATGGGGGCGTCCTGCGGGTCCGGGGGGGATCGCGGGCAAGGGACTTGTTGCGCCCGGCATCCGCCCGTCGAAGGAGCGCGACGATAAGCCTTTCGGGATAAGGACAAGCTTGATGATTCGGATGGGACCGCACGCTGGCCGGTCATTTTCGGCGCGGCGCGAAGCAGTCGGGGGAGACATGGAAGAGCAAGACGCGCTGGACCTCGCGGCCGATTGGTCGGACATCGTGCAAGGTCTGCGTAAGGACTTGGGCCATCAGTTGTTCAGCCAGTGGATCCGGCCGATCCAGTTGGGCAATTTCTGCAAGGATACCGGTACGCTCAACTTGTACCTGCCGACCGAATTTTCCGCCAACTGGGTGCAGGACCGGTTTGTCGACCGCTTGTCGCTGGCGTGGAAGATCGCCCGCAGCGAAGTCAAGAACGTGCGCATCATGGTGCATCCGGGGCGCCGCAAGCTGGCCGATCTCGACCTGACAGGCGACGGCGGCTTCGGCCACCGCGCCGCCAGCGACGGCCCCCGCGGCGGCGCGCTGGCGATGGAATCGATCGGCGACGACGGATTCGCCTCGTCGGTCGGGCTCGACCCCTCGCTGACGTTCGCGGCGTTCGTCACCGGGACCACCAACGTGCTGGCCAAGAACGCCGCCGAGCGCATGGCGGCGAGCGAAAAGCCGCAGTTCAGCCCGCTCTACCTCAAGGCCGCGACCGGCCAGGGCAAGAGCCACCTGCTGCACGCGATCGGGCATACCTACCTGCAGGCGCACCCGCGGGCGCGGATCTTCTACTGCAGCGCCGAGCGCTTCATGGTCGAGTTCGTCTCGGCGCTGAAATCGAACGAAATGATCGGGTTCAAGGCCCGCCTGCGCGGTTTCGACCTGCTGCTGGTGGACGACATCCAGTTCATCATCGGCAAGGCCAGCGCGCAGGAAGAGCTGCTCTACACGATCGACGCGCTGCTCGCCGAAGGCAAGCGGCTGGTGTTCGCCGCCGACCGCGCGCCGCAAGCGCTCGACGGGGTCGAGCCGCGCCTGCTGAGCCGCCTGTCGATGGGGCTGGTGGCCGACATCACGCCGGCCGACATTGATCTGCGCCGCGCCATCCTCCATTCCAAGCTGGTTCGCTTCGCCCCGCTGGCGGTGCCCGAGGACGTGATCGAGTTCCTCGCCCGGACCATCAACCGCAACGTCCGCGAGCTGGTCGGCGGGCTCAACAAGCTGATCGCCTATGCCCAGCTGACCGGGCAGGAAGTCTCGCTCCAGCTCGCCGAAGAGCAGCTGACCGACATCCTCTCGGCCAACCGCCGGCGGATCACGATCGACGAGATCCAGCGCACGGTGTGCCAGTTCTACCGCATCGACCGGTCCGAGATGTCGTCCAAGCGGCGGGCCCGCGCGGTGGTCCGCCCGCGCCAGGTGGCGATGTACCTCGCCAAAGTCCTGACCCCGCGTTCGTACCCTGAGATCGGGCGAAAGTTCGGCGGGCGCGACCACTCGACCGTGATCCACGCGGTGCGCCTGATCGAAAACTTGCGCCAGCGCGACTCGGACATGGACGGCGACGTGCGCAGCCTGCTGCGCCAGCTCGAGACCTGAGCCAGCCGCGCCCGACAGCGATGGCGACGACCTCGCACTCGTGGCTGGCGTGGGCCCTGCTGTCGGCGCTGTTCGCGGCGCTGACCGCGATCTTCGCCAAGATCGGGATCGAGCGGATCGATTCGGACCTCGCGACGTTCATCCGCACGCTGGTCATCGCCGCGATCCTCGCCGGGCTGCTGGCGGCGGGAGGCAAGCTCGGCGGGGTCGCCGGGATCGGCCCGCGCACCTGGCTGTTCCTGGTGCTGTCGGGCCTCGCGACCGGCGCCTCGTGGCTGTGCTACTTCCGCGCGCTCAAGCTCGGCGACGCCTCGCGCGTCGCGCCGATCGACAAGCTCAGCGTGGTGCTGGTGGCGGTCATCGCCGCGGTGGCATTGGGCGAGCACTTGTCGCTGCGCGGATGGATCGGGATCGCGCTGATCGCGGGCGGCGCGGGTCTGGTCGCGATCGGCTGAACCGGGCGATCACGCTTGGGGGGGCGCGCGACCTGTTCTAAGCCAGGCGCATGATCCTCGCCCCCGACCGGCTCGGCCGTTTTGCGCGCCATATCGTCCTGCCCGAAGTCGGCGGCGCGGGCCAGGCGGTGCTGGCGCAGGCGCACGTCGCCTTGGTCGGGCTCGGCGGGATTGGCTCGCCCGCGCTGCAATACCTCGCCGCCGCCGGGATCGGCACGCTGACGCTGATCGACGACGACACGGTCGAGGCGAGCAACCTCCAGCGCCAGACGATCTACCGCGCCGACGACGTCGGCCACCGCAAGGCCGAGATTGCCGAAGTATGGGTGCGCGAATTCGACGCCGCGCTCGATGTCCACTGGAAGGCGCAGCGGATCGCGCCCGGCAACGCTGCCGCGCTGCTCCACGGCGCCGATCTGGTGCTCGACGGATGCGACAACTTCGTCACCCGCCTCGCGGTATCCGACGCCTGCGTCGGCTTGGGCATCCCGCTCCTCAGCGCGGCGGTCGGACGTTTCCAGGGCCAGGTCGGCGCCTTCGCCGGGCACTTGCCCGGCCAGCCGTGCTACCGCTGCTACGTCGGCGACGCGTTCGACACCGACGATTGCGACACTTGCGCCGAAGACGGGATGCTCGGCGCGATGGCGGGGTGGACCGGCACCTTCGCCGCGCTCCAGGCGATCCGCGTGCTGCTCGCGCCCACTGGCGGACTGGGCGACCCGCAATTCGGCAAGCTGCACCTGCTCGATGGGTTGGCGCCGGGAATGCGGACGATGACCATCGCCAAGGATGGTCAGTGCTCTGCTTGTGTGCTGAATGACAGCTAGCGACCCACAAGAGGACGCCGCCTTCTCGCTTATCTGGCAGCTATGACGAGGGCGCTCATGCTAAGTGGAGCGCTGGCCTCGGCGCGCTCGGCGGCAGCAATGGCCGCACCGAGTGCATGCTCGCAAAGCTCGGGTGAATGCACCGCAAGTTCATTGGCCAGCGGGCTGCCCAAGCACATCCCACGCGCGAGGCGCACGGCGCTTCCGCAGGGACTGTGGCGCTCCACTCGTTCGATTGTCACCTCGTCGAACCCTGCGGCACGAAGTTCCTGCTCAATCTGCCTAGGCTCATTGTAGCCGAAGGGAGTACGGGCGATGAAATCGGGCTTCGGCTCCGGCACCGCACGGCGAACTGCCTGGTGAATCGCCTCGCTGCCTGAGTTGGCTTCAAGACTATCCCATACGTTGAACAACAACGATCCGCCGGAGGTGAGAACGCGGCGTGCCTCCCGGTAAGCGCCTATCTTATCCGGGAAGAACATCGCGCCAAATTGCGCAACAATGAGATCGAACGAACCGGACGCGAAGGGCAGCGACTGAGCATCGGCTGGTTCGAACGACAAGTTGGATGGCCGAACGCGCCCTGACGCGACCGCCAGCATGCCCGGGTTTAGATCCGTGGCGACAATCCGCGAATTCGGAAGAGCCGCGGCCAGTTTGAAGCTGACCACTCCAGTCCCGGCCGCCAATTCAAGGACCTTGGTCGGAGCGAGGCTTAGCGCACGCGCGACCAAGTCATCAGCAAAAGGGTCAAAGAGAATCGGAACCAGGCAATCCTCGTACACCGAGGGAATAGAACCCGCAAAATGGGTATCGGACGTCATGACCGCACCTCCGGTTGCACAGCTCCTACCACATTGTAGTGCTGATGCGCGTGCGGCCCTGCCGTCCGCTTGTCTTCATGTGCTGCCTGTGAGTGTTGAGTTACAGGTCAGACGCCCGTTCTGTCCGGCGGTCGCGCCCCGAGGGATCGGTCCGCTGTCGGGCCATGAGCAGCCGTCCAAACAATGCCAGTGTAATTTCCGCTTCCCACCCATATCTGCCGATTAGCTGCCTTGGCCTTCGAGCACTTCGGCAACCCACTCCGGCACAAGCACGCTCGCCGGGCCGAGGCGAGTCCCGTCGAACCACCGCGACCCCTGGCTGCGTTCGAGGTTGAGTTCGAGCGTGCGCGCCCCTCCGGTCGCCGCCTGCTCGACGAACCCCGCCGCCGGGTAGACCGCGCCCGAAGTGCCGATGCTGACGAACAAATCGGCGCGGGCGAGCGCGGCGAAGATGCGCTCCATCTGGTAGGGCATCTCGCCGAACCACACGATGTCGGGGCGCAGCGCCGCGCGGCCGCACGCCGGGCACGGCGGTTCGTCGCGCAGCGTGCCGGTCCACGGGTCGCGCGCGCCGCACGCCAGGCACCACGCCGACAGCACCTCGCCATGCATGTGGAGCACCTGCGCGGCCCCCGCGCGCTCGTGCAAGTCATCGATGTTCTGCGTCACGATCAGCAATTCGCCGCTCCACTCGGCGTCGAGCCGGGCCAGCGCCCGGTGCGCGGCGTTCGGCTCGGCGGCGAGGACGTTTTCGCGCCGAGCGTCGTAGAACCGCTGGACCAGATCCGGATCGCGGCGGAACGCCTCCGGAGTGGCGACATCCTCGACCCGGTGGTCCTCCCACAAGCCGTCCTCGGCGCGGAACGTCCTCAGGCCCGATTCGGCGCTGATTCCCGCCCCGGTCAGGATCACGATGTTGCGGATCTCCGTCACCGCGCCGTCCCTCCTCGTCACCCTGAACTTGTTTCAGGGTCCATTTCGCCGCATGCAGTGACGGTTCTTGTGGCACGATGGATGCTGAAACAAGTTCAGCACGACGGGCTTGGGGGTAACGGTTTGGCGCGGATCGGAATCATCGGCAGCGACGGCCGCATGGGACAAGCGCTCGCCGAGGCGATCGCCGCGGCGGGGCATGAGCTTTCGGGCGGCGTCGACAAGGGCGGCGACGCCGCGGGCCTGGCCGACCGCAGCGATGCGCTGCTCGATTTTTCGGCGCCCGCCGCGCTCGACGGCAATCTCCACGCGGCGATCGGCGCGGGCGTTCCGATCCTCGTCGGGACCACCGGGCTGGGCGAGCCGCACCACACCGCGATCGACAACGCCTCGCGCGTCATTCCCGTGCTCCAGACCGGCAACACCTCGCTCGGGGTCACCTTGCTCGCCCATCTGGTATCCGAAGCAGCCCAGCGGCTGGGGCCCGAGTGGGACATTGAAGTGCTCGAGATGCATCACCGGATGAAAGTCGATGCGCCAAGCGGCACCGCGCTGCTGCTGGGCGAAGCGGCGGCCCAAGGGCGCGGCCTCGCGCTCGACGGCAACTGCGAGCGCGGCCGCGACGGCTTCACCGGCGCCCGCGCGCCCGGCGCGATCGGTTTTGCTTCGCTGCGCGGGGGCACGATGGCCGGCGATCACAGCGTGATCCTGGCGGGCGAGCACGAGCGGCTGGTGCTGTCGCATATCGCCGAGGACCGTTCGATCTTCGCCAACGGCGCGGTGCGCGGCGCCGCGTGGCTGATCGGCAAGCCCGCAGCCCGCTATACGATGCCGCAAGTCCTCGGGCTCAATTGAAAGGATCAGGTCGTGTCAGCATCGAACACCGCACTCATTCGCAGCCTTTACGATGCCTTCGCGGCCGGAGACGTTCCCGCCGTGCTGGATCTGCTGAGCCCGGACATCGTGTGGAACGAGGCCGACGATTTTCCTTATGCCGACGGTAATCCCTACATCGGGCCGCAAGCCGTGCTGGAAGGCGTGTTCGCGCGCTGCGGCGGTGAATGGGACGGCTTTGCCGCCATGCCCGACGAGTCTCTCGATGCCGGCGATACTGTCGTCGTGCTGGGGCATTATGGCGGCACGTACAAGGCCACCGGCAAACCGCAACACACCCAGTTTGTCCACGTTTGGCGTGTGGCGGACGGCAAAGCCGCCAGCTTCCAGCAGTATGCCAATACGCTGCATGTCGCGCGCGTCATCGGGACCGTGTGACTCGCGCTGAAATCTTCGAATTCTTCCGGCGGTTGTGCGAATTGGAGCCGGACCCGGTTACCGAGCTCGAATTCGGCAATACCTACCAGTTGCTGGTGGCGGTGGTGCTGAGCGCGCAGGCGACCGATGTGGGGGTCAACAAGGCGACCCGAGCGCTGTTCGCCGACGTGACCACGCCCGCACAGATGGTCGCTCTGGGGGAGGAGGCGCTCAAAGCGCACATCAAGACCATCGGCCTGTTCAATACCAAGGCGAAGAACGTGATCGCGTTGTCGCAGCGGCTGGTGGCGGCGCATGGCGGCGAGGTGCCGACCGACCGCGAGGCGCTGACCGCGCTCCCCGGGGTCGGGCGCAAGACTGCCAACGTGGTGCTCAACTGCGCCTTCGGGGCCGAGACGTTCGCGGTCGATACGCACGTCTTCCGGGTGTGCAACCGCACCGGGCTCGCCCGCGGGAAGGCGCCCGAGCAGGTCGAGGCGAAGCTGGACAAGCGCGTGCCGCCCCCGTTCCGCCGCCACGCGCATCACTGGCTGATCCTCCACGGCCGCTACACCTGCAAGGCGCGCACGCCCGAATGCTGGCGCTGCGCCGAGGTGGACTTATGCGCGTTCAAGGCCAAAGTGCTGGAACAGCCCCGCGGGCGGTCCGTTGGTAAGCCGCGGGCAAGCGCGTGAACGCTAGCGAAAGAACGCCATGAAACCGTTTCCGATCCTGGTTCTGGTCGCTGGACTCGCAGCCTGCACTGCCGCGCCCGAGCGCGATGCCGGGGTGCGCGCGCCGGCCGCGCGCGTAACCGGCCCGGCGGTCAGTTGCCTTGACACCTACCGCGTGTCGGAAAGCCTGGTGCACGACGATTACACGATCGATTTCCGCGTCAACGGCGGCCAGACCTACCGCAACACTTTGCCCTATCGCTGTAGCGGGCTCGGGTTCGAAAAACGCTTTGGCTACGTGCTGTCGATCCCGCGGCTGTGCAGCCTGGACGTGATCACCGTGCTCTACAGCGATGGCGCGCGCGGAGCGTCGTGCGGGCTCGGCCCGTTCGTGCCGGTCGAGGTCGCCCGCTAGCGCGGCTCGCCGTCCGCCAGATCGAGCCCGCGGCGCCCGTGCTCAGGCGAGTGGCTGGGCGCGTGGATCGGCTCGAATTCGGGCGGCTCGGGCGTCTCCAGCATCCCTTCCCACTTGGTGATGACCGACGTCGCCACCGCGTTGCCGACCACATTGGTGGCCGACCGGCCCATGTCGAGGAACGTGTCGATCCCCAGCAGCAGCGCGATCCCCTCGATCGGCAGGCCGAATTGACTCAGCGTCGCGGCGATCACCACCAGGCTGGCGCGCGGCACCCCGGCGATTCCCTTCGAGGTGATCATCAGCGTCAGCAGCATGACGATCTGCTGCTCGGCGCCGAGCGGGATGCCGTAGGCCTGCGAGATGAAGATCGCCGCGAAGCTCATGTACATCATCGAGCCGTCGAGGTTGAAGCTGTAGCCGAGCGGGAGCACGAAACCGGAAATGCGCCGCGGGACGCCGAACCGGTCGAGCTGCTCGAACAGCTTGGGCAGCGCGGCTTCGGAGCTGGCGGTCGAGAACGCCAGCAGCAGCGGGGCGCGGATATAGCGCACCAGCGCGAAGATCCGCCGCCGCAGGAACAGCGCGCCGACGGACAGCAACAGCGCCCACAGCAAGACCAGTCCGAAGTAGAATTCGCTGACCAGCACGCCGTAAGTCGCGATGATCGACAGGCCCTTGGTCGCGACCACCGAGGCCATCGCCCCGAACACCGCGAACGGCGCGGCCCGCATCACGTAATCGGTCACTTGCAGCATCAGCTCGGCCAGCGCCTCGGCCGCGCGCACCAGCACCGCCCCGCGCTCGCGCAGCGCCGACAGCGCCACGCCGACAAGCACCGAGAACACCAGGATCTGGAGGATGTTGTTCTGCGCCATCGCATCGAACGCGCTGGTGGGCACGATCTGGAGGGCGAAATGGCGCAGCGTGAACTCGCTCGTCGCCAGTTCGCCGACATCGCTCCCGGCCGCGAGCGACAGGCCGGCGCCGGGCCGGAACAAGTTGACCAGCAGCAGCCCGAGCGACAGCGACAGCAGGCTGGCGGTGACGAACCACGCCAGCGCGCGGCCGCCGATGCGCCCCAGCGCCGCGCTGTCGCCCATCCCGGCGATACCCGCCACGATCGTCCCGAACACCAGCGGCGCGATGATCATCTTGATCAGCCGCAGAAACACATCGGGCAGCAGCTTCAGGTAATCGGCCCACTGCGCCAGCCGCGGATCGTCCGCCGCGAAGCTGTGATTGAGCACGACGCCGACGACGATGCCCAGCACCATCGCCAGCAGAATGAACAGGGTCAGCCGCTTGCCCATGCTAGCCTCCTTGCAGCGCCGCCAGCGCGATTCGCCGGTAGATGCCCGCCAGCGCGGTCAGATCGGCCAGCGCCACCGCCTCGTCGCGCTTGTGCATCGTGGCGTTGACCAGACCGAACTCGATCACCGGGCAGAGCGCCTTGAGGAAGCGCGCGTCGGACGTGCCGCCGCTGGTCGACAGTTCAGGCACGAGGCCCGTTTCGTCCTCGACCGCGCGCGCGGCCAGGTCCGAGAACGCGCCGGGCGGGGTCAGGAACGGTTCGCCCGAGATCGCGACCCGGGCGGTGGCGCCGTGCCGCGCGGCGATGGCGGTAACCATTTCGCCCAACTCGGTCCCGGTGTGAAGGTCGTTGAAGCGGATCGAGATGCGCGCCTTGCCCAGCGCGGGGATCACGTTGTGCGCGGTATTGCCGACCTCGATCTCGGTGATCTCGAGGTTCGACGGCTGGAACCACTCGGTCCCCTGATCGAGCGTGAGCCCGCCCAGCTCGGCGAGCAGCGCCACCAGCCGCGGCAGCGGGTTATCGGCCAGGTGCGGATAAGCGACGTGGCCCTGGACCCCGGGCACTTCGAGGAACACGTTGACCGAGCCGCGGCGGCCGATCTTGATCATGTCGCCCAAGCGGTGGACACAAGTCGGCTCACCCACCAGGCACAAGTCGGGCACGTCGCCGCGCTCGCGGATGCGAACGATCAGCGCCTTGGTGCCGTGGTGCGCCATGCCTTCCTCGTCGCCGGTGACGATGAAGCTGAGCGTGCCCGCCGCGGCCGGAATGTCGGCCGCCGCCGCAACCATCGCGCCGATCGCGCCCTTCATGTCGACCGCGCCGCGCCCGTAGAGCAAGTCGCCGCGCACTTCGGGGACGAACGGCGCGCTGGTCCACCCTTCGCCCGGCGGGACCACGTCGACATGGCCCGCGAACGAGAAATGCCGGCTCCCCGGCGGACCGCGGCGGATCGCCAGCAGGTTCTCGACTTCGCCTTCCGGGCCCCCGGCGATGAAGCGGTCGATCTCGAACCCCAGCGGCGCCAGCATCGCCTCGACCGCGTCGAACACCGGCCCGCGTGCGGGGGTCACGCTTTCGCAGGCCATCAAACGGGTGGCGAGACTTATGGCATTGCTGGAATTGTCCATCGCGGGCGGGGTAGACGAGGCCACCGACAGTTTCCAGCCGGAGCCCGCAACGATGCCCAAGATCAACCTCGCCGCAATTCCGCAGACCAATCGCACCGGCTATCCCGATCCCTACGACCAGGACGTGGCGGGGCGGTGGTACCGGCGCCTCGCTCCGGTCTCGGGCCTTACCCAGATGGGCGCCAGCCACGTGGTACTCAAGCCGGGCGCATGGTCGTCACAGCGGCACTGGCACCGGATCGAGGACGAGCTGGTGATCATGCTCGCGGGCGAGGCGGTGCTGGTCGAGGACGGCGGCGAGACCGTGCTGCGCGCCGGCGACATCGCCGCCTTCCCGCGCGGCATCGAAGACGGGCATCACCTGCAGAACCGCAGCGATGCCGATTGCGCATTCGTGGCGATCAGCGCCGGCCAAGGCGCGGACAGCGGATCCTATCCCGACATCGACCTGCAGTTCAAAGAAGATGGCTACTTTCGCAAGGACGGTACGCCCTATCCGGCAAGGCCCGCGCGCTGACCGCGCTCAGGCGACCTCGAACTGCGCGATCGTCCATTCCTCGTCCTCGGCGCCGTGGATCCATTCCTGCAGCCAGGGATGCTCCCACACCGCTTCCATGTAAGTCTGCGCAAAGCTCGGGACGCCTATCCCGTAAGTGACGAAACGCGAGACCACCGGGGCGTAGAAGATGTCCGCGGCGCAAAAGGTCCCGAACAGGAACGGACCTCCGCTCCCGAAACGCGCCCGCGCTTCCGCCCACAGGCCGAGGATGCGGACAATATCGGCGCGCGCCTCGTCGGTCAGCTCGAGCCCGCCGATGCGCTTGCGGACGTTGACCGGGCAAAGCCGGCGCAGCGCGAGGTACGAGCTGTGCATTTCGGCGACCATCGCGCGGGCCATGCCGCGGGCCGCATCGTCCTTGGGCCAGAACCGGTCGCGCCCGACTTTGTCGGCCAGGTATTCGAGGATCGCGAGCGAATCCCACACCACCACCTCACCGTCCCACAGCACCGGCACTTTGCCGGCCGACGGCTGGAACTGGCCATCGTGGTGCCGGGCCGCCTGCCAATCGTCCCCGTCGATGTGAACCGTCAGTTCCTCGAACGAGAGGCCCGATTGCTTGGCCGCCAGCCAGCCGCGCAGCGACCAGCTCGAATAATTCTTGTTGCCGATGATCAGCTTCACGAAATTAGGCACCCCGTTCGCCCGTCCGCGACGCCCCTAGGCAGTCGGCGGAACGCTGTCGAGCGTGAACAAGTCGGCATGGCGGGCTGCAATTCGCGGCAAATTGCGTTAGGTCGATGAGTGATGCCGGCGGTCAATCTCACCATCGCACTGGCCTTATGGGTAGTGTGGCTCGTTAGCTGGCAAGTCGCCGCGCTATGGCGCCACGAGCCAACCTCGACCGCGCCGCGCACGACTTGGCGCTGGTACATCGTGATCGTTGCGGTCGGCATGGTAATGCTGTTCACCGATCGCCAGATCTTGTCGGCGCGGTTGTGGACCGCCGGCCCGGTCACCGGCTGGGCCATGGATGCGCTGATTGCCGCCAGCTTCGCATTCGCGTGGTGGGCGCGGCTGACGATGGGGCGGCTCTGGTCGGGCGGCGTGGGGCGGACCGAAGCCCACCGCGTGGTCCAGGAGGGGCCGTTCGCGTGGGTCAGGCACCCGATCTACTGCGCGCTCATCGCCGCCGGGCTCGCGCTCGCGGTGATCAAGGGCACTCCGCTGGCGTTTACCGGAACCGCGCTGGTCGCGATCGGGTTCGGGCTGAAAGCGCGCGTCGAGGAGCGATTTCTGAGCTCCGAGCTGTCCGGCTATCCCGATTACCAGCGGCGCGTTCCGATGCTGATTCCGCGCCCGCCGCGCCGTTACAGCTCGCGGCTGTCGTAAGCTGCTGCAGTAGCACCTGCGGGCCCGCAAAACCGGGGGCGCAAAGTTGCGGCCTATCGGCTCGCCGTCGGGCGGGCTGCCGCGCTACCCCAGCACGTCGGCCAGGATCGCCGCGCGCAGCTCGGGGATGCCCATGCCCTTTTCGGCGCTGGTGACGTGGATCACCGGATAGGCGGCGGAGTGCTTGCGCGCTTCGGCCTCGACCGAAGCCAGGCTCGCGGCCAGCTCGCTCGCCTTGATCTTGTCGGCCTTGGTCAGGACCAGCCGGTAGCCGACCGCCGCCGCGTCGAGCATCGCCAGCATCTCCTCGTCGGGCGGCTTGATCCCGTGGCGCGCGTCGATCAGCACCAGCGTGCGCTTGAGCACGACCCGCCCGCGCAGGAACGTGCGGACCAGCTGGCGCCAGCGCTCGGCCACTTTGACCGGCGCCTTGGCAAAGCCGTAGCCGGGCATGTCAACCAGCCGGAATTGCGTCGGGGTGCCGACCTCGAAGAAATTCAGCTCCTGGGTGCGCCCCGGCGTAACCGAGGCACGCGCGATCGCCTTGCGCCCGGTGACCGCGTTGAGCAGCGAGCTCTTGCCGACGTTCGAGCGCCCGGCGAAGGCGATCTCGGGAAAATCGGCTTCCGGCAGGAACTGGAGCTGCGGGGCCGAGAGCAGGAACTCCACGCGTCCCGAGAACAGCTTTCGCGCCCGCTCCTCGAGGTCCTCGTCGGGCAAGCTCACCCCTGTGCCCGATCGGCGACCCGGGCCTTGTCGGCCTTGTCCTTGTCGACTTGCGCCTTGAGCTGGGGATGCCGCGAATAGAGGAAGGTCTGCTGCGCCACCGTCAGCAGGTTGGAGGTGATCCAGTAGAGCAGCAGACCGGCGGCGAACGGCGCCATCACGAACATCATGATCCACGGCATGATCGAGAACATCTGCTGCTGAACCGGGTCCATCGCCGCCGGGTTGAGCCGGAACTGCAGCCACATCGTCACGCCCAGCAGCAGCGCCAGCACCCCGAGCGCGAGAAAGCTCGGCGGGGTGAACGGCAGCAGCCCGAACAAGTTGAAGATGTGCAGCGGATCGGGCGCCGAAAGATCGTGGATCCACAACGCGAACGGCTTGTGGCGCATCTCGATCGCCACCAGCAACGTCTTGTAGAGCGCAAAGAAGATCGGAATCTGGAGGAAGATCGGCAGGCACCCGGCCAGCGGATTGACCTTCTCCTCCTTGTACAGCTTGGCCATTTCCTGCTGCAGCTGAGGTTTGTCGTCCTTGTAGCGTTCCTGCAGCGCCTTCATCTTGGGCTGCATCGCGCGCATCGCCGCCATGCTGGCGAACTGACGCTGCGCGACCGGGAACATCAGGCTGCGCACGACGACGGTCAGCAGGATGATCGCGACGCCGAAGTTGCCGGTCAGCGCGTAGAGCTCGCGCAGCAGCCAGAAGATCGGGTACATGAACCAGCGGAACCAGCCCCAGTCGATCGCCAGGCCGAACTTGGCGACGCCGGCGTCTTCATAGCGGTCGAGGACCGTGCTTTCCTTGGCCCCGGCGAACAGCCGGGTGGTGCGGGTCGCCTGGGCTCCGGGCGCGAGCGTGACCGGATCGTACAGCAAGTCGGCGCGGTAAGTCTCGCCGCCGAGCGCGCGGAAACCGGCCGAAGTGTGCGCGCCCGCCTGGGGAATGAGCGCCGACAGCCAGTAGATGTCGGTGAACCCGATCCACCCGGTCGCGCCCTCGGGAGTGACGGTGCCGGCCTTGTCGACATCCTTGTAATTGGTCCCGAAATTCACCGAATCGCCGAACAGCCCGAGCGGCCCGGAGTGGACATTCCAGGTATCCTGGCTGGCGGTGCGGCTGGTGCGGTTGAGCAGCGCATAGGGACGAACCGCGACCGGGCCGGTGCCGGCGTTGACCACCGTCTGCTCGACCGTGACCATGTAATATGGGTCGATGGTAAAGCGCTGCGTGAAGCGCTGGCCCTGGCCGTTGTCCCACGAGAGCGTGACGGGCCGCTCGGGCGAAAGAGGGCCGCCCGCCGCGGTCCACGCGGTGCCGGCATCGGGCAGCTTGACGGGCGGGGCGCCCGGGGCGCCGACCCAGCCGAACTGGGCGAACTGCTGCGCAGGCGTGCCGGCGGGCGAGAACAGCCGCACCGGGCCCGAATCCTTCTTCACCGTCTGGCGGTGGGTCTTGAGCACCAAGTCGTCGAGCCGCGCGCCGAGCGGGTCGATCGACCCGGCGACTTCGGGCGCGTCGATCGCGACGCGGCCGGGGGTGCGCAGCGCGCTGCCCAGATCGCGCGTCTCTTCGGCTTCTTCGGCCGCGTCGACCAGCCCTCCGTCGCGGGTGTGGGTGGCGGTTGCGCGCGGGCCCGGGCCGGGCACGGGGGCGGCGGGCGCCTTGTGCGCCTGCTCGGTGGTTTTCGGGGTTGGGTAGAACTTGCCCACCACCAGGTCGAAGCCGAGCAGCAGCGCGAGGCTCAGCACCACGGCGAGGATGAGGTTGCGCTTATTGTCCAAGATGCGATCCTAAGTGAGATGTGCGGCGCCGCATTCAAGGCACCGGGTCGTGGCCATGTCCCCCCCACGGGTGGCAGCGCAATAGACGCCTCGTCGCCATCCAGCCACCCTTGATCGCGCCGTGCCGTTCCAGCGCTTCGATCGCGTACTGGCTGCACGAGGGCTGGTAGCGGCACGAGGGCGGCAGCACGCGCGAGGGGCCGAGTTGCCAGCCGCGCGCGATCAGGATCAGCGCGCGCTTCATCGCTGCGGCGAAGCCTTGCGGCGCGGCGGATCGCCCTTGCCGGAGGCAGCGCGGGACAATGCGCCAGCCAGCTCCGCGCACATCTGGGCGAAGTCGCGCTCGACCCCGCCCGCTCGGCCGATCAGCACGTGGTCGTGATCGGCCAGCCCCGCGCCGGGCAGCGCCGCGCGGAGCATTTCGCGAAACCGGCGTTTCATCCGGTTGCGCACCACCGCATTGCCGATCTTCTTGGTGACGGTGACGCCGTAGCGCTTGCCGAGCCCGCCGTTGGGATTGGCGAGCAATACAAACCCCGGCCGCGCCACGCGCAAGCCCCGGTTCGCCGCCAGAAAATCCGCGCGGTTGGTGATGACATTGAGCGGCATAAGGTGATGCTACGGGCTAGATCGGTCCGCGACTAGCGGACCGCAAGGCCGAATGGCCGCCCGAGCTCATGCGAGGAAAGCCAAGCGGGCGCATGCCCGCGCCGCGCTTGAGGCTAAATAATCAGGCGCAGAGCTTGTTGCGGCCACGGCGGCGGCGCAAGCGGAGCACCTTGCGCCCGCCCGGAGTCGCCTTGCGGGCGAAGAAACCGTGGCGGCGGGCCCGAACTAGATTGCTCGGCTGGAAAGTGCGCTTCATCTGACAAGTCCTGGAATTGAAAAGGGCCGCCGTACGGGCGGCCTCGATGTGGGCGCGCGGTTAAGCGAGCGCGGGCGCCAAGTCAAGATCGGCCCGCTGCGGTGAGGCGGCAAGGAACTAGCATTACATAAAGTTGCTGGCTCGACAGCGCGCCGCGCGCCGCTATCAGTCGCACAAGCTAGGGGGGATCGCGTGGTCGCAGTGGTATCGACGGTGGCCTATCTCGGCCTCGATGCGCGCGGCGTCGAGGTCCAGTGCCAGGTCGCGCCGGGAATGCCGCGCTTCAACGTCGTCGGCCTGCCCGACAAGGCGGTCGGCGAAAGCCGCGAGCGGGTTCATGCCGCGCTCGCCGCAATGGGCCTGTCGCTGCCGCCCAAGCGGATCACCATCAACCTCTCGCCCGCCGATCTGCCCAAGGAAGGCAGTCACTACGATCTCCCGATCGCGCTGGCGCTGCTCGCGGCGATGGGGGTGACCGATGCCGAGCAACTGACCGACTGGATCGCGGTCGGCGAGCTCGCGCTCGACGGGCGGATCATCGCCTCCCCCGGCGTGCTGCTGGCCGCGCTTCACGCCAGCGGCGCGGACAAGGGGCTGATCTGCCCCGCGGCGCAAGGCTCCGAAGCGCGCTGGGCGAGCGGCGTGCCCGTGGTCGCCGCGCCCGACCTGATCAGCCTGCTCAACCACCTCAAAGGCATCCAGGTGCTGCCGCTCCCCGCTCCGGGGGAAGCCGAGCCGCCGGCGCGCGGCCCCGACCTGGCGCAAGTCAAGGGCCAGGAAGTCGCCAAGCGCGCGCTCGAGATCGCCGCCGCGGGGGGCCACAACCTGCTGATGATCGGCCCGCCGGGCGCCGGCAAGTCACTGCTGGCGAGCTGCCTTCCCGGCATCCTGCCCGAACTCACGCCCGCCGAAGCGCTGGAAACCTCGATGGTCGCCTCGGTCGCGGGCACGCTGCAGGAAGGCCGCATCAGCCGCGCCCGCCCGTTCCGCGCACCGCACCATTCCGCATCGATGGCGGCGCTCACCGGCGGCGGGCTGAAAGTGCGGCCCGGCGAAGTCAGCCTTGCCCATCTCGGCGTGCTGTTCCTCGACGAGTTGCCCGAATTCCAGCGCGCGGTGCTCGATTCGCTGCGCCAGCCGCTCGAAACCGGCGAAGTCAGCGTCGCGCGCGCCAATGCGCATGTCACCTTCCCCGCACGGGTCCAGCTCATCGCCGCGATGAACCCCTGCCGCTGCGGGCACCTCGGCGATCCGGCCCTGGGTTGCAGCCGCGCGCCGCGCTGCGCCCCCGATTACCAGGGCAAGGTCTCGGGGCCGCTGCTCGACCGCATCGACCTTCACGTCGAAGTCGATCCGGTCAGCGCCGCC
>JBDSDC010000135.1:0-7500 GCA_039920725.1 Croceibacterium sp.
GTCGACCACGCGCCAGACCACTTGCGCGGCCATCTCGATCGGGTTGCCGCGCAAGTCGTTGACCTTGATCTTGTCGGAAATGAGGTTGTTGGCGCGGACCGAGACTTTGGCCTTGCTCATCCACGGCCACACCCACCGCAGCCCGTGATTGCGGTCGGTCCCGCGGTACGAGCCGAACAGCGTGATCGCGACCGCCTGGTTGGGCTGGATCATGAAAAAGCCCTTGGCGATCAGGGCCAGGGCAAGGATCGTAACAACCCGGCCGAACACGAACGCGCCGACCGCGGCGTCGTCGGGATTGCTCCCGACCAGCGCCACCAGCCGCCAGCCGCTCCACGCGATCAGCGCAACGAACAGCACCAGCATCAGGTAGCCGCTCATCGTCCACGCGGTGCGTTCGCGGCTGACGGACATGGCAGAGTGTGGTTCGGTCATTGGAAAGTCCCCCTGGACGATATAATTATGATATCATCTTTATCGAGGACGCGATGCGCGTCAAGCGGAACCGGCAAGTCTCTCTAATGGCGGCGGATTACCGCCAGGAACGCTTCGCCATAGGCCTCCAGCTTACGCGCGCCGACGCCCCCAACCTCGCCGAGCCGCGCCAGCGAGGTGGGGCGAGTCGCGGCCATCTCGCGCAAGGTAGCGTCGTGGAAGATCACGTACGGCGGCAATTGCGCCTCGGCCGCCAACTCGCGGCGCAGCGCGCGCAAGGCTTCGAACAGCGGGTCGCCGACCGGGTTGGCAACCGCGCGGCGCTGGCGGCCGGTCGCCGGGGGCTGCACGATCGCCACGTCCTGCGCGCCGGCCAGCACCGCCCGCGCATCGCCGCCGAGCTTGAGGCCGCCGTGCTCGGTCGCAAGCAAGGTACCGCGCGCCTGGAGCGCCCGTACCAGCGGGGCGAGCAGCCGCGCTTCGTCGGCGGTGACGATCCCGAACACGCTCAGCTGGTCGTGCCCGCGCTGGCGCACCCGCTCGTCGTCCGCGCCGGTGAGGACTTTCTGCAAGTGGCCGAGGCCGAAGCTCTGGCCGGTGCGATAGACCGCGCTGAGCAACTTGCGTGCCAGCTCGCTGGCGTCGACCACGCCGGGCGCCTCGAGGCAGTTGTCGCAATTGCCGCACCGCGCGGGCGGATCCTCGCCGAAATGCCGCAGCAGCACCGCGCGCCGGCAGCCCGCGGTCTCGACCAGCGCCGCCAGCGCATCGAGCCGCGTCCGTTCGCCGCCGCGCCGCGCCGGATCGACTTCCTCGAGCCGCTGGCGCGCCTGGGTGAAATCGCCCGGCCCCCACAGCATCAACGCCAGTGCCGGGTCGCCGTCGCGCCCCGCGCGGCCGGTTTCCTGGTAATAGCCCTCGATCGACTTGGGGATCCCGGCATGGGCGACGAAGCGCACGTCGGGCTTGTCGATGCCCATCCCGAACGCGACCGTCGCCACCATCACCATGTCCTCGCTCGACACGAACGCCGCCTGGTTGGCGGCGCGTTCGGGCGGCGGCAGCCCGGCGTGATAGGGCAGCACCTGGCGGCGGCCGCCCGCCCCCAGCGCCTCGGCCAGCTGCTCGACTTTCTTGCGCGTGGGCGCATAGACGATCCCCGGCCCGGGCTGCTCGGCGAGCAGTTGGGCCAACTGGCGCGCCCCGTTCGAACGCGGTCGGATCATGTAGCGGATGTTGGGCCGGTCGAATCCGGCGACGATCAGGCCCTCGTCGGGAATACCGAGCTGGGCGAGCACGTCGGCCCGGGTGTGCGCATCGGCGGTCGCGGTCAGCGCCAGCCGGGGAATGTCGGGAAAGGCGTCCATCAGCGGGCGCAGCTGGCGATAGTCGGGGCGAAAATCGTGGCCCCATTCGGATACGCAATGCGCCTCGTCGATCGCGAACAGCGCCAGCGGGGCCGAGCGGAGCAGTTCGCGGAACGCCGGCTGGCTGGCGCGCTCGGGCGCGACGTACAGCAAGTCGAGCTCGCCCGCGCGGAACGCCGCCACCGTCGCCGCGCGGTCGTCGTCGACGCTGGTCAGGGTCGCCGCGTGAATGCCGTTGGCGCGGGCGCTGCGCAGTTGGTCGTGCATCAGCGCGATCAGCGGCGAGATGACCAGCGCGGTGCCCGGCAGCAGCGTGGCCGGCAATTGATAGGTGAGCGACTTGCCCGCCCCGGTGGGCATGACCGCCAGCGTCGAGCGGCCCGCCATGACCCGCTCGACCACGTCGCGCTGCACCCCGCGAAAGGCGCTGAAGCCGAACACGCGGTGCAGCGCGGCTTCCGCCTCGTCCAAAGTCGCTTCGCCGGTGTCCATCGCCGCCGCTGTGGCACGCCCGGCGAAATGCGGGAATCGCGAATAAGCGCATTTCGCGAGTTTTCCCGCAGCCCGCGCTCGGCTACGCGTCAGCGCAATTCGTCCATCAAGGAGCCTGACCGATGACAATGCTTGCGCGACTCGCCTTTGCCGGCGCCGCCAGCCTGTCGCTCGCCGCCTGCGGCAGCGCCAACGATGCGTCCGACAATGCCCAGGCGGACACCGTCGAGATGCCGGCGGACCAGGCGCTGACGGGCACGCCCGACCCGGTCGCCAACACCGCCGCGGTCGATTCGGCGGCCGAGGACGCGACCAAGGCGGCCGAGCAAACGACCGCGGCGGCGGCGGCGAGCAATGCCGAAGCTGCCGCAGCGGATGCCACCGCCGCGGCCGACGCCGCCGCGGCCGCCCCTGCGGATGCCGCGAAAGCGCGCTAACATGCGGCGTGGGGCCTGCCGCCGCGTGGCAGGCGCAGCGACATGCGCGGCGCTCGCGCTGCTCGCCGCGTGCGGGCGGTCGGACACCGATCAGGCGCCCGGGGGCGTGACCGTGGGCGAGACGCGCGCGGTCGACGAGGCGGCCGAGATGCTCGGCCAGCAGCGTCACCCGGTGGCGACGCCGTCCGCCACGCCGCAACCCCGGCCGAGCCCAAAAGGGGCCTAGGCTTGGGGCCGGCGCCTCGGCGTGCTAACTTCAAGCGACAGCCTATGGCCACTATCGTCGATCCCGCGAGCGACTTCTCCGCGCTGCCTGTCGTCCCGGACGAGGTCTTTACCGCGCCGCTCAAGCGCCCGGCGCACGTCGGCGAGGATTGGCTCGAACCGCGCCAGCGCATTTATTCGAGCGACGACGACGCGATCTGGAACGCACTGTTCGAACGCCAGATGGACTTGCTGCCCGGGCGGGCGTGCGGGGCGTTCATGGCCGGGCTGCAGAAGCTTCACCTCAATCGCGGCGGGGTGCCCGAATTCGCGCGCCTGTCGGAGGAGCTGGGGCGGCTGACCGGGTGGAGCGTGGTGCCGGTGCCGATGCTGATACCCGACCACGTGTTCTTTTGGCATCTGGCCAACCGCCGCTTTCCGGCGGGCAATTTCATCCGCAGCCGTGAGGCGTTCGACTATATCGAGGAACCCGACGTGTTCCACGACGTGTTCGGCCACGTCCCGATGCTGACCGACCCGGTATTCGCCGACTACATGCAGGAATACGGCCGCGCCGGATGGAAGGCGATGCGCTACAACCGATTGAAGGCGCTCGGCGCGCTGTACTGGTACACGGTCGAATTCGGATTGATCCGCGAAGGCGACGAGGTGCGGATTTACGGTGCCGGGATCCTGTCCGGCCCGCGCGAGGCGGTGTTCGCGCTCGAGGGCCAGTCGCCCAACCGGATCATGCTCAACGTCGACCGGGTCATGCGCACCGACTATGTGATCGACGACCTGCAGCCGACCTACTTCGTGATCGACAGCTTCGCCGACCTGTACCACCAGACGGTCGAGCGCGACTTCGACCGTCTCTATCGCGCGCTGGGGCCCGGGTTCACTTATGCCAACGCCGCGGTGATCGATATCGACCATGTGCTTCACCGGGGCACGCAGGAGTATCACTTGCGCGGCGGCCGCAGTTCCGACGCCGCGCCCGTGTAACGCACGCAAAAACCGGCCCCGGAGCTAGTCCGGAGCCGGCTTGGTTTGCAATGCCGCTTAAGCTTAGTTCGGCGCGCCGCCGTCGGACTTGTCGGCCGCCTTCTGCTTCGCATCGGCGGTCGCGTCGGCGGACTTTTCGATCGCATCGGCCTTGGCATCGCCGGCTGCTTCGGCGGTCGTGCCCTCGGTCGCCTGGCGAACCGAATCGGCCTTCGCGTCCATCGCCTGCTCAGTGGCGGCGGCGGCGTCTTCCTTGGCATTCTCGGCGTGGCTGTCGCACGCGGCGAGGCCCAGGCCCAGCGCGGTAGCCGAAGCAATGGCAATCAACTTCTTCATTGGATTTCCCCTTTCAAGCGGGTGCGTCTGTTCGCCGTCGGCACCCGATTTTGAACGCTCAAAAGACGGCGTTCTCCATAAAATTCAATGCACTTCCGTTGGTTCCGCGAATTGCGGCAAAAATGTGCCCGGCGTCCTAGCGCAAGGTCAGCCAGACGAGCGCGGCGGTGCCCAGCACGATGCGATACCACGCGAACGGCGCGAAGCCGCGGCGGCTGACGTAACGCACGAAGACCCGGATGACGAGTAGCGCGACCACGAACGAGACGGCCGAGCCGATCGCGATCTCGCGCCAGCCGACCGCGCCGGTCCCGGCCGCCAGTTCGAGCCGGTGATCCCACAACTGCTTCGCGGTTGCCCCGAACATGGTCGGCACGGCCAGAAAGAAGCTGAACTCCGCGGCGGTCTTGCGGTTCACCCCCATCGCCAGCGCGCCCATGATCGTCGCGCCGGACCGCGACACGCCCGGGATCATCGAGATGCACTGGACCACCCCGATGGCGAAGGCCTTGGCGAAAGGCAGCTTGCCGACATGCTGGTACGGTCCCTGGCGCGAGAACCGCTCGATCGCGAAGATCGCCAGCCCGCCGATTATCAGCGCCCAGGCCACCACCACCGGCGTCTCGAGCAACTTGTCGATCTGGTGCTTGAGCAGCACGCCGAGGATCGCCGCGGGGATGAACGCGATCAGGATGTTGCGGACGAATAGCCACGATTCGCCCTCGCGCCGGGCGAGGCCGACGATGACTTCGAGGAACGTGCGCCAGTAAAGCACCACCACCGCCATGATCGCGGGCAGCTGAATGACGATGTTGAACACCTCCCATTGCTTCTCGTCGTAGCCGAGGAAGCGCGTGGCGAGCACGAGATGCCCGGTCGAGGAGACGGGCACGAATTCGGTCAGGCCCTCGACGATACCGAGGAGGATGGCGGTGAGCGTCAGTCCCATGGCGCGCGCCGTGTGACGAACGCGCCCGGCAAGTCAAGCAGGCCCGCCCGGCGGGTTACCAGATATGCACGCGCTGCTCGGGCGGGAGGTACAGCTTGTCGCCAGGCTGGACATTGAACGCCTTGTACCACGCGTCCTGGTTCCGCACCGTGCCGTTGACCCGGTATGGCGCCGGGCTGTGGGTATCGATCTGCAGATATTGCCGGGCGAGGCTTTCGCGCATGTTCTCGCGCCACACCTGGGCAAAGGCGATGAAGAACCGCTGGTCGCCCGTCAGCCCTTCGATCACCGGCGCGTCGCGGCCGCCGAGCGACATGCGATAGGCGCGGTAGGCGATGCTCAGCCCGCCGTTGTCGGCGATATTCTCGCCCAAGGTCAGCGGCCCGTTCACGCACAGCTTGCCCTCGTCGAACGGACAATAGGCCGCATATTGCGCCGCCAGCAGCTTGCCCAGCTCGGTGAACCTGGCGAGATCGGCCGGCTGCCACCAGTCGCGCAGCACCCCGGTGGCGTCGTACTTGGCCCCCTGATCGTCGAACCCGTGGCTCATTTCGTGGCCGATGGTGGCGCCGATGCCGCCGTAGTTGACCGCCGGATCGGACGACAGCGCGAAGAACGGCCGCTGCAGGATCGCCGCCGGGAACACCACTTCGTTGAACGACGGATTGTAGTACGCGTTGACGGTTTGCGGCAGCATCCCCCACTCCGTCCTATCGACCGGCTTGCCGAGCCGGTTGCGCTCGAAATCGAGTGCCCAGCGGGTGGCCCTGATGCGATTGCCGAGCGCGTCGCCAGGCCGAATCACCAGCCCGTCGTAAGTCTTAGGCTTGTCGGGATAACCGATCTTGGGATTGAACGCCTGCAGCTTGGCCTCGGCCTGCGCCTTGGTCTGAGCGGTCATCCAGGTGTTCTCGGCGATGCTGGCGGCGAGCGCCTTGCGCAAGTTGGCGACCAGGTCTTGCATCGCCGCCTTGCTCACGGGCGGGAAATAGCTCGCGACGTAGAGCGCGCCGACTTGCTCGCCGAGGAGATTGGCGGTTTCTGAGATCGCCCGTTTCCACCGCGGGCGCTGAGCGTCCTGGCCGCTCAGCAACTTACCGTAAAAGGCGAACCGCGCATCGTCGATGTCGCTCGGGAGAGCACCCGCGTTGGCCGACAGGAACTGCGCGATCATGAAGGCCTTCAGGGTCGCCAGGTCGGTGCGGGTCAGCAGCTTCATCATGGCCGGCGCACCGCCGCCGATTCCCGCCAGCGTCTGGTCGCTCAGCTTTAGCCGTTTGCTGTCCGCGGCCGTGGGGGGAATCTGGGGGACCAGGAACCGTGTCTGGCTTCCGAGCTTGGCCGCCGCCAATTGCTGCGCCAGTGGATATTGCGGCGCCAGCGCGAGCAGTTGGGCGCGGGTCAGCTTGTGATACGTCAGATCGGGGTTGCGCAGCACCTGGCGGGCCCATTCGAGCTGCGCCACCCGATTCTCGAATGCGTAGACTTTGCCGGCGGTGGCGGCGGGATTGGCGTAGCCGGCCTTGCCCAGCAGGAACGTCAGCAGCTTGCGGTATTCGGCCTGAATCGTGCGGTTGCGCTCGCTATCGACCAGGTAATAGTCGCGGTCGGGCAGGCCCATGCCCGAAAAGCCGAGCGAGACGATGTAGCTGTTGGGATCCTCGTCATCGACCGTGACCCCGGCCGAGACCAGCGCGGGATAGCCGGCCAGCGGGAACAATTGCGCCAGCGCCGTCAGGTTCTTGGCGGCCTTGATCCGGCCGAGATAGGGCTGCGCGGGCGCCAGTCCCGCCGCGTTGATCGCGCCGGTCGCGGAATAGGCCTGGTAGGCATCGACGATGCGCCGCGCCTGAGTGCCCGGCGCGGGCTGCGACGCGACCAGGTCGGCGATCAGCTTCTCGACGTCGGTGGTCGATTTCTCGGCCAGCACGTCGAACGAGCCATAGCGCGTGTATTCGCCGGACAGCGGGTTGGCGCCGCGCCACTTGCCGTTGACGTAGGCATTGAAGTCATCGCCCGGCTTTGTGGCCGGGTCGAGCTGCGCCGGATCGATTCCCCAGGTGCCGAACGTCATCTGCGGCGCCGGAGCCGAGGCGGAGGCGGCATCTTGCGCGGCGGCGGGAACGGTTACGGCCAACATGGCCGTCGAAGCGCCCAGGGCGAGTATATGTCGGAGCATCTAGGAGAAGCCTTTCGAATTGCCGCGCGTAACGAGTGATTGTTCGGTCAATCCAGCGTTGGTCGCGAGAACCGGCACCGCCGCCCGGTTTCATGT
>JBDSDC010000136.1:0-6518 GCA_039920725.1 Croceibacterium sp.
TTCCTCGCGCGCGGCGAGGAACGCGCGCGCTGGCGCGCATTCGTGCAGCGTAACAATCGCGATGACCGCGGCAAAGCTCATCTGGAAGCTCGGGCCGGCGAGCGACTCGGGCCATACCAGCAACACGACCGCCGCCGCCACCGCGACCATCCGCAGGCTCAGCGGTTCGCGGCCCAGCGCCAGCGCACCCAGGACCAGCAGCGCGCCTACGCAGCTTCTGACGGTCGGCACTTCGGCGCCGGTCAGCAGGGTATAGGCGACGCCCGCAGCCGCGCCGCAGCCCGCCGCCAGCAGCGGCATTCGCACCCGCAAGGCCAGCCAAGGCCACAGCGCCAGCAGCCGCAATGCAGCGAAGTACACCGCCGCGATCAGTGCGCTGACGTGGACCCCACTGATCGACAGCAAGTGAGTGAGGCCGGCGTCGCGCATGGCATCTTCGTCGGACTTGGCAATCGCGCCGCGGTCGCCGCTGGCAAAGGCGGCAGCGATGGCCCCCGCCGAGCCGCCGAGCTCGCTCCTGACATGCGCCGACAGCTGCCGCTGCAACCGCGCCAGGAAGGCGTTGCGCCGGCCGGGCTCGAGCAGCGCGACCGCCCCGCCCTGCACGCTGCCGGTGGCGGCCAGGCCCTCGAACCACGCCGCGCGCGCGAAATCGTAGCCGCCCGGCAGCATCGGCGGAGCCGGCGGCATCAGCCGCGCCTTGAGGCGCACCACCGCGCCTTCGGACAGACCCGGCCGGTCGAATTGCTGCGGCACGTTGACGCGGACCCTGATCGCCCGCCCGGTTTCCGGCTCCCGCATCGCCAGGACCAGCCGCACCCTATCCTCGGCCGGCTGCTCGATCCGCTCGAGCACGCGCCCGGTGATCTCGGCCGAGTAGGGACGCGCGATCGGCGGCGTCCCGACCATCTCCGAGCGCAGCCAGATCCACCCCGTCCCCGCGGCCAGCACCAGACCCATCGCCACGCCCGCGGTGAGCAACCGGCCGCGCCGCTCGTCACCCCGCCACAGCGCCACCGCGCCGATCGCCGCGATGACGCCTCCCGCCATCGTTGCGACCCACGCGGCCGGAGCCCTGAGCCAGAACCACGCGGCGATGCCGGCCATGAACGCGACCACCAGCCACGGGCCGCGGTCAAACCCGGCCCGCGCGAGGAACGCCTCGGCCGCATCGGGCGCGCTGGACAAGCGAGCGCCGTTTCGCCAAGGCGGCTGCTGCACCGCAGCATCGGCGCTGTCTCCGCCGAGCGGGACCGAATGCGGCGCGTGTGTGGCCATTGTCGATATTGGAAAGGAACCGCCCGGGTATGGCAAGCGATAGCGGCACCGACGCGGGGACTGCCCCGGTGGTGACCCGGTTCGCGCCCTCGCCGACCGGGTTCCTGCATATCGGCGGTGCGCGTACCGCGCTGTTCAACTGGCTCTACGCGCGCCATCATCGCGGCCGCTTCCTGCTGCGGATCGAGGATACCGACCAGGCCCGCTCGACCCAGGCGGCGGTCGACGCGATTCTCGACGGGTTGCGCTGGCTCGGCCTCGAGTGGGACGGCCCCGAATATTACCAGTCGCAGTTCGCCGGCCGCCACGCCGAAGTGGTGCACGAGCTGCTCGCGCGCGGCCACGCCTACAAGTGCTGGGTGAGCCCTGCCGAGCTCGCCGCCCAGCGCGAACGCGCGGCTGCCGAGCGGCGGCCGTTCCGCGTCGATAGCCCGTGGCGCGACAGCCCGAGCAGCGGCGACGGGCCCTACGTCGTCCGGCTCAAGGCCCCGCGCGACGGCGAGACAGTGATCGAGGACCGGGTCCAGGGCCGGGTGGCGGTGCACAACGCCGAGCTCGACGACATGATCCTGCTCCGTTCGGACGGGACGCCGACATACATGTTGGCGGTGGTGGTCGACGATCACGACATGGGCGTTACGCACGTGATCCGCGGCGACGATCACCTCAACAACGCGTTCCGCCAGCTCGTCATCGTCAGGGGCATGGGCTGGCCCGAGCCGATCTATGCCCACGTGCCGCTGATCCACGGCGCGGACGGCGCCAAGCTGTCCAAGCGCCACGGGGCGACCGGGGTCGAAGCCTACCGCGACGAATTGGGCATCCTGCCAGAGGCACTGGTCAATTACTTGCTGCGGCTCGGCTGGGGGCACGGCGACCAGGAAGAATTCACGATTGCGGAGGCCACCGAGCTGTTCGACCTCGCCGGGGTGGGCAAGAGCCCGTCGCGGTTCGACACCAAGAAGCTGCTCAACCTCAACGGCCACTACATCCGCCTGGCCGACGATGCGCGCCTGGCGCAGCTGGCCGTCGCGCGCATCGGCCCCGCCGCCGACGAGGCGCTGCTGACGCAGGCGATGCCGGTGCTCAAGACCCGCGCGCGCGACCTCAACGAATTGGCGGGCGGCGCGGCGTTTCTGTTCGAGCAGCGTCCGCTGGCACTGACCGAGCCGGCCCAGGCGCTGCTCGACGATGCCGGGCGCGCCTTGCTGGCGCAGGTTGCGGCGCATCTGGCAGCCGAACGGGACTGGACAAGCGAAGCGTTGGAAGCCAGTCTCAAAGCCTACGCCGACGCGCGGGGGGTGGGTCTCGGCAAGCTCGCCCAGCCGCTGCGTGCGGCGCTGACCGGGCAGACCACTTCCCCGGGAATTTTCGATGTGCTGGCCCTGCTCGGCAGGGACGAAAGCCTGGCGCGGATCGACGCCCAGGCCGGGCGGGCCGGCTGACGAGACGCGGAATAATCGAAGGAGTCGCAATGGCGGACAAGAGTGCGAAGCTGGACGTAAGCGGCCAGCACTACAGTTTCCCGGTGCTCGACGGCAGCGTCGGGCCCGCCGTGGTCGACATCCGCAAGATGTTCGGCGAAACGGGCATGTTCACCTTCGACCCCGGCTTCACCTCGACCGCAGCGTGCGAAAGTGCGCTGACCTACATCGACGGCGATGAAGGTATTCTGCTCCATCGCGGCTATCCGATCGGCCAGCTGGCCGAGCATTCGAGCTTCATGGAAGTGTCGTACCTGATGCTCAACGGGGAGTTGCCGAACCAGGCCGAGCTCGACACATTCACCTACACCATCACCCGCCACACGATGCTCCACGAACAGCTGTCGACGTTCTACCGCGGGTTCCGCCGCGATGCCCACCCGATGGCGATCATGTGCGGCGTGGTCGGCGCGCTGAGCGCGTTCTACCACGACAGCGCGGACATCGCCGATCCGGACCACCGCCGGATCAGCAGCCATCGGCTGGTTGCCAAGATGCCGACGATCGCCGCGATGGCCTACAAGTATTCGGTCGGGCAGCCGTTCCAGTATCCCGACAACTCGCTCAGCTACACCGGCAATTTCCTGAGAATGACCTTCGGCGTCCCGGCCGAGAAGTACGAAGTCAATCCAATCGTCGAGCGCGCGCTCGACCGGATATTCATCCTCCACGCCGATCATGAACAGAACGCGTCGACCTCGACCGTGCGGCTGGCCGGATCGTCGGGCGCCAACCCGTTCGCGTGCGTCGCCGCGGGCATCGCCTGCCTGTGGGGCCCGGCCCACGGCGGGGCCAACGAGGCCGCGCTCAACATGCTGAGAGAGATCGGCACGCCCGACAAGATTCCGCACTACATCGAGCGCGCCAAGGACAAGAACGACCCGTTCCGGCTGATGGGTTTCGGCCACCGGGTGTACAAGAACTACGACCCGCGCGCGGCGGTGATGCAGAAGACCGTGCGCGAGGTGTTCGCCGAACTGAAGGTCAGCGACCCGGTGTTCGAGGTCGCGCTTCAGCTCGAGGAAATGGCGCTCAAGGACGACTATTTCATCGAGAAGAAGCTGTTCCCCAACGTCGATTTCTATTCGGGCGTGATCCTTTCGGCGATTGGGTTCCCGACGACGATGTTCACCGCGCTGTTCGCGCTGGCGCGCACGGTCGGGTGGGTCGCGCATTGGAACGAGATGATTTCCGATCCGGGCCAGAAGATCGGCCGTCCGCGCCAGCTCTATACGGGGCCCACGCAGCGTGATTACGTGCCGGTGGAGAAACGCTGATGCGCAACTTGCTGACGATCGTGGGCGTGGCGCTGATCCTGGCGGGCGGGCTGTGGACTCTGCAAGGCCTCGGCCTGGTCATGTGGCCGGCCGAAAGCTTCATGCTCGCGGAGCGCAAGTGGGCGCTCTACGGCGCGATCACCGTCGCGGTCGGCGTGCTCCTGATCTGGCTGCCGCGCCGCCGCGGCTAGCCCTAGGGGTTGCCCGGCAAGTCGAGGATGAAGCGAGCGCCCTGCCCGGGTGTGCTTTCGACGGTCAGGTCGCCGCCCATCGCGCGCGCCAGCCGGCGCGAAATGAACAGCCCCAGCCCGGTCCCGCCATCGCCGCTGCGGCCCAGGCGCTCGAACTTCTCGAACAATCGCGCGCGCTGCTCGTCGCTGAAGCCTTCGCCCTGGTCGGCGACCACCACGCGCGCGCGGGCGCCCTCCTGGATGATGCGCACCGAGACTTGCGAGCCTTCGGGCGAATAGCGGATCGCGTTGCCGAGCAAGTTGAGCAGCACCTGCAGCACGCGGCGGAATTCGCCGATGGCGGGCACCGTTTCCTCGGGCGTGGGCGCCTCGATCGCGATGCCCCGTTCGCGCGCGCGAACGCCCAGGATCCCGGCCGCCTGGCGCGCGACCTCGGCCAGGTCGATGGCGGCGGGCGTGGGCGCGAAGTGCGCGTCCTCGACTGCCTCGAGCGCGATCAGGTCATCGAGCAGGGCCAGCAAGTGCTCCCCGGCACTGGCGATGTCGGCCGCATAATCGCTGTATTCCCCGGCCAGCGGTCCGGCGAGCTGACTGCGGATGGTTTCGGCGTTGGCGATGATCCGGGCGATCGGCTGGCGTAGCACGGGCGCGATCTCGCGCCCGATCGCGACGCTCGCCGGGGACGGGGGCGCAGGCACCGATTCGGGCGCCGGGACCGCCGGCGGCTCGTCCGCCACCAGATGGAGCTCGAATCCCCCCGAGCCCGGTGTCGGCGCGCCAAGCGGCATCAGGTGAGCCCGCCAGGCACGCTGCGAGCCCGCCACCGCGACGCGCGCGCCGTCGAGCAGCCGCCAGTGGAGCGGCGGGTGAGGCGACTGACCTTCGACGCCGACGAAATCGGTCCATCCGCGCCCGAGCCCGTCGCGCATGGCGCCCGCGAGCTCGGTCAGGTCGGGCGTGTGGCTTTCGACCGCCAGCACTTGCTGGTCCGGTCCGAGCCTCGCCGACAGCTCCGCGAGTTGGGCCACGATCGCCGCGCGCCATGCCCCCGTGTCGGCGCCGCCGCCCTCGCTCAGCGCCTCGGCCTGCCAGTCGGCAAGCGCGATGGTGCAACCGTCGCCGCCCGCGAGCGGCGTGACTTCGACCCACGCGCGGATCCGCTCGGCATCGTCGTGCGCCTCGATCGCGCGGGCGAGGCGCAGGCCGTACGTGCGCGCCTTGCGGACCAGCTCGAGCAGCGCGGGGCTGACGATCAGCCCAGGCATGTCGCCTCCCGCGCGAAGCTGCAGGCCGGCCAGCGGCTCGTCGGCTTCGACCAGCCAGTCGCGCGCATCGGTGCGGGCGCGCGCGGTGAAAGATGCCGGGGAGTTCACCCGATCACCCCCGCGGCTTCGTCCGCGGCGCCGTCGAGTAGCGCGGCGGCGCGCTCCGCCGGAAGCTCGGCTAGGCCGTGGGGCACTCTCGGCTCGGGCTGGAGCCAGGCCATTTGCGCCTCAATCTGCTCCGCAGAAAGACCCGCCGCGCACAGCATCAACGCCGCCCGGTCAGGCGAGCTCGCGGCCAAAGCAACAATCGTCGCCTCGCGCTGCCGACCGGTCGCCGCGGCGAGTGCCGAAGCGAACAGCGACAGGCCCGCATTATCGATCTCGAGCAGGCCTTCGCCGCCGCGAAGCAGCGCGAAACCTTCGAGCAGCGCCGGACGGGTGCGGCTATCGGCGCGGACGACGCGCAATTGCTGCTCGGCGTCCACGGCTGCGTCGGGGGGTCCGCCCTGGCCAAGCAGGGCTAGCGCCGTATCGTATAGCTCGTCCGGCAAGTCGCACAGCGCCAGCTCCCTGCGGCGATGATGGTGGACGAACCGCGCCTGGGCCGCCAGCACCGCCGTCGCCAGCGCCGCGGAAAGCGCCTCCCCGCTCGCCGCGAGCCGCTCGATCCGCGGCGTCAGCACCGGGTCAAGCCCGCGCGTCAGCCGCAGCCGTTCGAGCAGTTCGCCTTCGAGCGCCAAGGCATGGACATGGCCGAGCCACGCCTCGTTGTCCGCCATGCGCGCGGCCAGCGCGGGCGCACGCTCCGCGGCAAAGCCCGCCGCGTCGGCGAGAGCGGCGGCTTCGGCCTGGGCGGCGAGCAACTGCCGGGCGGCATCGCCCAGTAGCCCGCGCACCCGGGCCACGGTCTCGTCGCTGAGCAGCATCGCGTCGGCGCCGGCGAGCAGATGGCGCAGCGCCGGGCGCGCCGCTGCCGCCGCGCGGTCGGCGCGCGTCAGCCCCTCGCGCAGGCCGCGCTCGATC
>JBDSDC010000137.1:0-17172 GCA_039920725.1 Croceibacterium sp.
GCTGCGCGCGGCGGTCGCGGCTCAGACCCCGGTCGGGATCGAGGCCAAAGCCGTGATGGACCGCGGCGAGCTGGTGTCGGACGCGATCGTCTCGGCGCTGATCGATGACGAACTGGTGGCCATGGGGCCGCAAGTGGGCGCGATCTTCGATGGTTATCCGCGGACCGCGGCGCAGGCCGAGGCGCTCGATGCGATCCTCGAGCGGCTTCAGCGCCGCCTCGACCACGTGATCGAGCTCGAGGTCGACGAGGACGAGCTCGTGCGGCGGATCGTCGGGCGCTATTCGTGCGCCACTTGCGGCGAAGGCTATCACGACGTGTTCAAGCAGCCCGCGGCCCCCGGCGTATGCGACCGGTGCGGCGGCACCGAGTTCAAGCGCCGCCCCGACGACAACGAGGAAACCGTGCGCACGCGCATGGCCGAATACCGCGCCAAGACCGCGCCGATCCTGCCGCTGTACGAGGCGCGCGGGATCGTTTGCCGGGTCGACGGGATGGCCCCGATCGACGCGATCAGCCAAGTCATCGAGGGCGTGCTGGCGCGGACCTGATGCCTATGCCTGGTGCTACCGGGCGGCGCCTTTGCGCAAGTTTTGACGTGACGCGCGCGATTAGGTACAACTCGTGGAACAGGCCGCCGACAGCGCGGCCGCGCGGGCAACGGCGCACTGCCGTTAGGCTTGCTTTAGCCTGTTGACGCTTCGGGCGAATCGCCCTAAGCGCGCAGTCCATTCGCTCAATCGAGGGTCAGGTCCGGCAGGCTGCATTTCAGTGCACGCCGACCGGGCATTTTGCCGTTCCGCGGTACCCTGGCTGAAGCGAAGTGGACAACGCGATGAGATAGAGGCCGCCCGCGCCGCCAGGCAACGGCCGTCCTCTGTGGAGCATGGAGAACTAAGTGGCTCGTATTGCCGGGGTAAACCTCCCCACCAACAAGCGCGTGATCGTCGCGCTTACCTACATTCACGGAATCGGCCCGACCACGGCCAAGAAGATCGCCGACAAGCTGGGGATCGATCCCAGCCGCCGGATCCAGGATCTGACCGACGCCGAAGTGCTGCAGATCCGCGAGACGATCGACGCCGATCACACCGTGGAAGGCGACTTGCGTCGCGACACCGCGATGAACATCAAGCGGCTGATGGATCTCGCCTGCTACCGCGGCCTGCGCCATCGCAAGGGCCTGCCGGTTCGCGGCCAGCGCACGCACACCAACGCGCGCACCCGCAAGGGCAAGGCCAAGCCGATTGCCGGCAAGAAGAAGTAAGCCCCCCTCGACAGGCTCATGACGAGCGGAAACGACGCAGCTTACCGACGCAAGATCTAGGACAGGATACCAACCATGGCACGCGAACCCCAGCGCATCAGGCGCCGCGAGCGAAAGAACATCTCCAGCGGCGTCGCGCACGTGAACGCCAGCTTCAACAACACCATGATCACCATCACCGACGCGCAGGGCAATGCCATCAGCTGGTCGAGCGCGGGCGCAATGGGCTTCAAGGGCAGCCGCAAGTCGACCCCTTACGCCGCCCAGGTGGCGGCCGACGATGCCGGCAAGAAAGCCGCCGAGCACGGCGTGCGCACGCTGGAAGTGGAGATCAAAGGCCCGGGATCGGGCCGCGAATCCGCGCTGAGGGCCTTGCAAGCGGTCGGCTTCACCATCACATCCATCCGCGACGTGACGCCGATCCCGCATAACGGGGTCCGACCGTCCAAGCGTCGCCGCGTCTGACCGAACCTGCCGCGGCAGGTCCTGAGCCGGATCGCCGCACCTAGCAATTTCGGATCGGCCGCGGCGCAACCCAGCGCTCCGTGACCATTCCGAGCCGAAGACCTTTTTAGGGGAAGCCCATGTCCGTCAACATGAAGAACTGGCAGGAACTCAAGAAGCCCAACAGCCTCGACGTGAAGGCCGGCGGCGATGCCCGCCGCAAGGCGACGTTCGTCGCCGAACCGCTCGAGCGCGGCTACGGCCTGACGCTGGGCAACGCCCTGCGCCGGGTGCTTCTGTCGAGCCTTCAGGGTGCGGCGATCACCTCGATCCGCATCGAAAACGTGCTCCACGAATTTTCCTCGCTCGCCGGCGTGCGCGAGGACGTGACCGACATGGTCCTCAACGTGAAGCAGATCGCGCTGAAGATGGAAGGCGAAGGCCCCAAGCGGCTCCAGCTGTCCGCCACCGGTCCCGCCGAAATAACCGCGGGCGACATCGCCGTGTCGGGGGACATCGAGGTTCTCAACAAGGACCTGGTGATCTGCCACCTCGACGAAGGCGCGACGCTCAACATGGAACTGACCGCGGACACCGGCAAGGGCTACGTGCCCGCGGTCGGCAATCGCCCGGTCGATGCGCCGATCGGCCTGATCCCGGTCGATTCGCTGTACTCGCCGATCCGCCAGGTCAGCTACAAGGTCGACAACGCCCGCGTCGGACAGGAGCTCGACTACGACAAGCTGTCGCTGACCATCGAGACCGACGGCACGGTGACCCCGGAAGACGCGGTCGCCTATGCCGCCCGCATCCTCCAGGACCAGCTGAGCCTGTTCGTCCACTTCGAGGACGGCATCCCGCAGTCGGGCAGCCCGATGATCGGCATTGCCGCGCAGCCGGAAGAGAGCGACGCCAACCAGCTCAACCGCTACTTGCTCAAGAAAGTCGACGAGCTGGAGCTGTCGGTGCGCTCGGCCAACTGCCTCAAGAACGACAACATCATCTACATCGGCGACCTGGTCCAGAAGACCGAAGCCGAGATGCTGCGGACCCCGAATTTCGGCCGCAAGTCCTTGAATGAGATCAAGGAAGTGCTGTCCAGCATGGGCCTCCGTCTGGGCATGGACATCCCCGGCTGGCCGCCCGAGAACATCGAAGAAATGGCTAAGAAGCTCGAGCAAGAGCTGCTCGGCTAAACGGGCACCGGCCGGACCCGTATTTCCGGCCTGGATGGGACTACCTGACACGGGTCCTTTACGAACGGAGTACACGACATGAAGCACGGCATTTCCGGCCGCAAGCTGCAGCGCAAGTCCGGCCACCGCGCCTCGATGCTGCGCAACATGGCCGCCTCGCTGATCAAGCACGAGCAGATCCTGACCACCACGCCCAAGGCGAAGGAACTGCGCCCCTACGTCGAGAAGCTGATCACCCTGGCCAAGCACGGCGGGCTGTCCAATCGCCGCCTGGCGCATGGGCGGATCATGGACGAGACGCAGGAGAAGAAACTGTTCGAGGTCCTGGCCGAGCGGTACGCCGGCCGCGAGGGCGGCTACACCCGGATCATCAAGGCCGGCATCCGAGCCAGCGACGCCGCGCCGATCGCGATCGTCGAGCTGGTCGACCGCGACGTTTCGGCCAAGGGCCAGGACAGCGGCCCGGTGCAGAATGAGGACCAGTTCGCCGAAGCGTGAGCTCATAATGCCGTTCAGGAATGAATCCTCCCGCCTGAACCGAATCTGTCAGCGGCATTCAGTCTCCCCACAGCGTGGTTCAGCTATCTCCGACTCATCAGGTGGGCCCGCAGCCCGCCGGTGAGTCGAAAGGTACGAACCATGAAGACCATTACCAAAACCCTGGTTGGCACCCTCGCGGCTGGCGCGATGGCGGTGGCCGCGACCGGCTCGGCGCAGGCGCAGTCGCGCTACGATTATCGCGACCGGGGCGGCGTCAATGTCGGCGACATCATTGCCGGCGCCATCATCCTCGGCGGGATCGCCGCGGTGACCGGATCGGTCGGCCGGGGCGGCGGTGGCTATTACAACAATGGCTACGGCTACAATAACGGTTACGGCTACAACGACCGCTACAACAACGGCAGCTACCGCTACGACGATCGCGGGTACGGCAACGGCTATAACAATGCCGGCGATCCGCGCCAGGCCGTCGAACAGTGCGTCAGCGTCGCCGAACGCAATGCCAACCGCTACTCATATGGCGGCAACGCCAACGTCACCGACATCCGCAACATCGATCGCAAGCGCGACGGCTACGTCGTCAAGGGCCGCATCGCGGTCAACCAGCGCAACAGCGACTGGCGCGGCGGGTGGGGCAACGATTACCGCGGGTGGGACAACCGCTACAACGGGTATGACGCCGGCAAGTTCTCGTGCCGGGTGCAGTACGGCCGGGTCGTCGATATCGACTTCAGCGGCATTCGCGGGCTCTAACAAGCTCTCTTAGCTCAAGCCGGGCGGTTCAGGCTGGTAACAGTCTGGGCCGCCTTGGCGTGTGTGCGGGGCGTCAATCCTCGCGCGAATAGGCGGGCAGCTCGATCTTCCAGATCAGCGCCGCGCCGCGCAAGGCAAAGCCCGCCAGCGCGGCGGCGGCCCAGGCCAGACCCTGCGGCAGGCCCGCGATGATCCCCAGCGTACATAACGTGGCTGCCAGTGCCGCCGCGGTGACGTAAAGCTCGGGCCGCATCAGGATCGACGGCCGCCCGGCGAGCACGTCGCGGATAATCCCGCCCACGCATCCGGTCATCACCCCCATCAGGATCGCCGGGATCGGGGCCAGGCCGTAAGCCACCGACTTGGCCGCGCCGAGCCCGGCATAGGCGCCGAGCCCGGCGGCATCGGCCCATTCGAGCAGCTGGCCTTCCCACCACTTGCGCGGCGTGAACCACACGGTGAGCGCGGTCAGCAGCACCACCGGCGCGACCCACGGATCGCGCACCCAGAACACCGGCGCGCCGATCAGCAAGTCACGCAAGGACCCGCCGCCGACGCCGGTGACGAAGGCGAGGAAGCATAGCGTGACGAAGGTTTGCCTCAGGCGCGCGGCGAGCAATGCGCCGCTCATCGCGAACACCGCGGTGCCGCCCAGGTCGAGCAGCGATGGGAGGATCAGCGGGGTCACGCCTTGGGCCGCGCCTTGCGCCGCCGGAACAGCAGCGTGCAGCCGATCGCCGCGCCGACCGCGGCCAGCGCCGCGAACACGATCAGCACTGGGTGGCTGGTGTCCTCGCGGGTCTGCAGGTCCATGATGTGCAGGCCCCACATCACGTCGTACACCCGCCACCAGCGGGTGCGGAACGCCAGCACCTCGCCGGTCTTGTCGTCGAGGTAGATATTGGTTCCGTCGGTGAAGTGCGCCTGCCACGAATCGGCCTTGCGGCGCAGGTCGAGCGGGGCGAGATCGGCCGGGAAATACTTGATCGTCTCGAGCGTGCCCTCGCCGGCATAGGTGGCCAGCGCGAGCAGGCGGGCGTCGGTTTCGATGACCGGCGAGATCGCGCTCCCGTCCTTCGCCGAATAGCGGTACTGACCGCCGCCTTGCTCGGTCACGATCCACACCGGGCCATCGGGCTGCTGGACCAGCCGCGCGCTTTCGAGCCGCGCGGTGAGGGCGGGGAAAACCAGCCCCGCCGGATCGACCTGGGCGGGCTTGGCCTGCAATCCTTCGCCGCGAACGGTCTCGATCGGGCGGGCGACCATCACCAGGCCGGTAATCGTCCACATCAGGATCGGGAACCCGACCAGCCAGCCGAGCCACACGTGCCAGCGCGCGAACAGTTGCATCGTGCGGTTGAGCGTCATGGCGCCCGCCTAGCCGCTCGGGTCAGTGCGTGTCGAGTTCGACGCCGGCCGTGCCCTTGCCCCACACCGGCAAGTAAAGCCCGCGCCCGGCCGCCCGCAAGGTCCCCGTCCGCACGTCGTCGATCCGCGCGCGGATGACCAGATCGCCGGTGCGCTTTTCGGCGATGGCGCGGGTGACCTTGCCCATCAGCTCGTCGTAATCATGGGCGAAATTCTGCGCCAGCGCGTCGGCGATGGTGGTGGCCAAGGCCGGCGAGTTGGCCAGCCTGAGCATCAGGTCGGTGGTCCGCCGGTCGGTCGTGCCGGCAACCTTGAGATCGGCGAACGAGACCGCGCGGCTGTTGGGGGCGTTGACCGGTTTGCCGGTTAACCACACCGTGCCGCTCGACTTGCCGAAGTTGCCCGCCGCGTCCTCGACCTGCAGGACCACGCCCACCGCGATCCGCCCGCCGGTCGTGCCGTAAACGGTCACATTGCCGAAGCGGGCGTTGACCGGGCCGATCCCGGGCACTTCGAACGGGCGCGTCTGGCGCTTGGTCAGCGCCTTGGAGACGACCGGCTCAAGCTGCGCGTAATCGGCCACCACCGGGACATAGAACAGCAGCTCGCCGGCCGGCTGGGCGAGGCGCTGGACCGCCGGAAGCGGCGCCGGCTGCGGGTCGGCCGGACGGTCGCCGACATAAGTCTCGGTCAGCGCCTTCATCCCCAGCCGCAGGCGCACTTTTTGCCCGTCGATCGCGTAGCCGCCGTAATTGAGCGTCTGCGGGGTGATCCGCATCCACACCGGCGGGTTCGACCGATTGAGCTGGAGCGAGGTGAACGCGCCGCGCCACGAGCGCTCGACATTCTGGCGGAAGTGCAGCTTGGCGAGCTCGCGCGGCAGCGTCCGCTCGAGCCGCGCGACTACGCCTTGCAGCTTGGCATCGGCCTGGTTGGTGAGGACGATGTGCTGGCCGAGCAGGTCGACCGCCGGCTCGCGGGTCCAGTCGTACTTGATGTCGACTTTGCCCGTCAGGCTCCAGTCGCGCTGGATGTCGAGATGCGCCAGGGCCCGCACCCGCGCGTCGGCGGTGGCGGTTTCCTGCTTCAGCAACCCGCCGATGTCGCGGGCGTGGATGACCGCGTGGATCGGCATCGTGACGACCAGGTTTTCGCCCGAACCCGAGATCGCCAGCGGCCCGCGCGTGACCAGGCCCACCAGCCGGCACTTGATCGTCGGAGTCTTGATCTTGACGATCAGCACTTTGACCTTTTTCGGCGCCGCGCAAGTCTGGCCCGGCCGGTCGATGGCCCACAGCGTGCGCGGCACCTCGCGTTCGAGCGCGAGGCGCAATTCGCCGAGATCGGCGCTGACCGGGACCGAGATGACCGATGACTGCGGCTCCAGCGCAATCGTGTCGGTCGCGCGGGGCGGTGCTGTGTCCGGCTGCTGCCGAGCACAGCCGCCGGCGGCCAGCGCAAGTGCGACCACGACGCAGGAGAGGCCGCGCCCGGCGCCGGGCAGACCTTTGTCGATGCTGTCCATTGTGAGCGGATTTCCTCCCCGCCCGTTCAACCCTTGGGCAACAGCGAGGTTCCGCGCGCCGGCGCTAGAAGTGGATCGGCTTGCCGGTCACCGCCATTGCGGCTTCCTTGAGCGCTTCGGAGTGCGTCGGGTGCGCGTGGCAGGTGTAGGCGATGTCCTCGCTGGTGGCGCCGAATTCCATCGCCAGCGCGGCTTCGGCGATCATTGTCCCGGCCACCGAGGCGACGATCCACACGCCGAGCACGCGGTCGCTGGCGGCATCTGCGATCACTTTGACGAACCCGTCGGGCTCGCGGTTGGTCTTGGCGCGGCTGTTGGCGAGCATCGGGAACTTGCCGACCTTGATCGCGCCCCTGTCTTTCGCCTGTTCCTCGGTCAGCCCGACCCCGGCGATTTCGGGCATGGTATAGACCACGCTGGGGATGACCGCGTGGTTCACGATCCCGGTCTGTCCGGCGATGTTCTCGGCCACCGCGATGCCTTCGTCCTCGGCCTTGTGCGCCAGCATCGGGCCGGGGATCACGTCGCCGATCGCCCACACGCCGGCGACCGCAGTGCGGAATTCGCCGTCGGTCACAATCTGGCCGCGTGGGTTGAGCGCCAGCCCGATCGCGTCGAGGCCCAGGCCCTCGGTATTCGGCCGGCGCCCGATCGACACGAGCACACAATCAGCGGCGAGCGTTTCGGCGGGTCCGCCCGCGGCCGGCTCGAGCGTGAGGGTCGCTGTCTTGCCCTTGACGGCAACGCCGGTGACCTTGGTCGAGAGCCTGAGCTCCATCCCCTGCTTGGCGAACAGCTTGGCCGCTTCCGTGCGCACCTCGCCATCCATCCCGGGGAGCAACTTGTCGAGGAACTCGACCACCGTGACCTTGGCGCCAAGCCGCCGCCACACGCTGCCGAGCTCGAGCCCGATGACCCCGCCGCCGATCACTACAAGTTGCTTGGGCACCCGGTCGAGGGCCAGCGCGCCGGTCGAATCGACCACCACGCCCTTGGTATTGTCGACCGAGACTCCCGGGAGGGGCGTGACCGACGAGCCGGTGGCGATCACTACATCGCGGGCCGTGACCGACTGATCGCCGACCTTGACCGTATGTGCGTCCTGGAACGCCGCCAGGCCCTTGAGCCAGGTGACCTTGTTCTTCTTGAACAGGAACTCGATCCCGCCGGTAAGTTCCTTAACCGCGGCCGCCTTCTCGCCCTGCAGCCTGGCCAGGTCGATCCGCACGTTGTCCGCCAGCACGCCGAACTTTGCCATCGTGCCGTGGGCGGCTTCCTCGAACAGTTCGGAGCCGTGAAGCAGCGCCTTGGATGGAATGCACCCGACATTGAGGCACGTGCCGCCCAGTGTGTCGCTGCTTTCGGCGCACGCGGTCTTGAGCCCGAGCTGCGCCGCGCGGATCGCGGCGACATAGCCGCCCGGCCCGGAGCCGATGACCAGCACGTCGTAGTCGTATTCAGCCATCACGTCCTCACAAGTCGATCAGCAGGCGCATCGGGTCCTCGATCGCGTCCTTGATGATCTTGAGCGCGGTCACCGCCTCGCGACCGTCGATCACGCGGTGATCGTAAGTCAGCGCCAGGTACATCATCGGGCGGATCACCACCTGGCCGCCGCGCGCGACCGGGCGGTCCTCGATACGGTGGAGGCCGAGCACCGCCGATTGCGGCGGGTTGACGATCGGGGTCGACATCAGGCTGCCGAACACCCCGCCGTTGGAGATGGTGAAGGTGCCGCCCTGCATATCGGCCATCGTCAGCGTGCCGTCCTTGGCCTTCTGGCCGTATCCGGCGATCGCCTGCTCGATCTCGGCGAAGCCCATCGCATCGACATTGCGGACCACCGGCACCACCAGGCCACCCGGGGCGCTGACCGCGACCGAGATGTCGACGTAGTCGTGATAGACGATGTCCTCGCCGTCGATCCGCGCATTGACCGCGGGCACGTCCTTGAGCGCCAGGCACGCGGCCTTCGCGAAGAAGCTCATGAAGCCGAGCTTGATGCCGTGCTTCTTGGCGAACAGGTCCTTGTACTCCTCGCGCGCGGCGATCACCGCGGTCATGTCGCAATCGTTGAAGGTGGTCAGCAGCGCGGCGTCGTTCTGCGCGCCCTTCAATCGCCGGGCGAGCGTCTGGCGCAGGCGCGTCATCTTGACCCGCTCCTCGCGCCGGTCGCCCGTCGGGGCGGGCGCGGAAGCCGCAGCTGGTGCGGTGGCCGGAGGGGCATCCTGGCGCGCGGCGGGGGCGGGCGCGGCCTTCTTGGCTTGCGCGGCCGCGACGACGTCTTCCTTGGTCAGGCGCCCGTCCTTGCCGGTGCCCTTGATCTGCGTCGGGTCGACCCCGGCTTCGAGGACCGCGCGGCGGACCGCGGGCGAGAGCGTGGTGGGATCGCCCGCTTCGGCCGGCGCGGGGGCTTGCGCAGCCTGGGGCGAGGCGGCAGCGGGCTCGGCGGCCGCCAGATCGGGCCGCGGCGCGGGCGGCTGCTGGTCGGCCGGCTGAGGCTCCTGACGCGCGGCAACCTGGGTCTGCTCGCCGGCTCCGGTGCTGTCCTCGATCGTGCCGATCACCGCGCCGACCGCGACCGTCTGGCCGGCCTGGGCCTGGTAGGCGCCCATCACGCCCGCCGCGGGGGCGGGCACCTCGACCGCGACCTTGTCGGTCTCGAGGCTCGCGATCGGCTCGTCGAGCTTGACCGGTTCGCCGGGCTTCTTGAGCCACTCGCCGATGGTCGCCTCGGTGATCGATTCGCCCAGCGTGGGGACTTTGACTTCACTGCCCATCATCGGCTCCTGTCAGGCCCGGAATCACGCGGTCAGGCCGAGCGCGGCGACGACGAGCGCCTGCTGCTGCTGCTTGTGGCGGCTGGCGAGGCCGGTGGCGGGCGAGGCAGAGGCGTCGCGCCCGGCGTAGCTCGGCCGCATCCCGGCATGGCCCGCGTCGGCCAGCGATTGTTCGATCTGGCTTTCGACGAAGAACCACGCGCCGTTGTTGCGCGGCTCTTCCTGGCACCACACCACTTGCTTGAGGTTGGCCATGCGTTTCAGCCGCGCGGCCAGCGGTTCGCCGGGAAACGGATAGAGCTGCTCGAGCCGCAGCACCGAGACATCGTCGATCCGCTCGGCCTCGCGCGTTTCGAACAGGTCGAACGCGACTTTGCCCGAGCACAGCACCAGCCGGCGGACCTTGTCGTCGGCGATCTCGATCCGGTCGGACAGGATGCGCTTGAAGTGGCTAGTCGCGGTGAACTCGTCGGCGCTGCTCTTGGCCAGCGGATGGCGCAGCAGCGACTTGGGGGTCATGATCACCAGCGGCTTGCGGAACGGGCGTAGCATCTGCCGGCGCAGGACGTGGAAATAGTTGGCCGGGCTGGTGATGTTGCACACCTGCAGGTTGTCGTTGGCGCACAGCTGAAGGAACCGCTCCAGGCGGGCGGAGGAATGTTCGGGCCCCTGGCCTTCATAACCGTGCGGCAGCAACAGCACGATGCCGTTGGCGCGCAGCCACTTGGCCTCACCCGCGGCGACGAACTGGTCGATGATGATCTGCGCGCCGTTGGCGAAATCGCCGAACTGCGCTTCCCAGCATACCAGCGTCTTGGGATCGGCCATCGCGAAACCGTATTCGAACCCCAGCACGCCGTATTCGCTCAGCGGGCTGTCATAGACCTCGAACTTGCCGTGCGGCAGCGTGCACAGCGGGATGTACTTGTGCTCGTCGGTCTGATCGACCCAGATCTCGTGCCGCTGGCTGAACGTGCCGCGGCCCGAATCCTGGCCCGACAATCGCACCCCGTAACCTTCGAGGACCACGCTGCCGAAGGCGAGCGTTTCGGCGGTGGCCCAGTCGAAGCCCTGGCCGGTCTCGAACATCTGCCGCCGCGCATCGATCACCCGCGCCAGCGTCTTGTGGATCGTCAGGTCCGCGGGGACCGTGGTCAGCGTGCGGCCGAGGCTGTCGAAGAGTTTGCGTTCGATCGCGGTCTCGACGTTGCGGCGCGCGGTTTCGGGATCGGCCGGCTTGTTGAGCCCGGCCCACCGCCCGCCGAACCAGTCCGCCTCGTTGGGCTTGTAGCTGGCCGCGGCGTCGAACTCGTCATTGAGCAAGGCGTCGAACTCGTCGCGCATGCGCTGCGCGCCCTGATCGTCGATCACCCCTTCGGCGATCAGCCGCGCGGCGAAGATTTCGCTTACCCGGGGGTGCTTGCCGATCGCCTGGTACATCAGCGGCTGGGTAAAGCTGGGCTCGTCGCCCTCGTTATGGCCGAACCGGCGGTAGCACCACATGTCGATCACGATGTCGCGCTTGAACATCTGGCGGAACTCGATCGCCAGCTTGCAGGCGAACGTCACCGCCTCGGGATCGTCGCCGTTGACGTGGATGATCGGCGCCTGGACGCCCTTGGCGACGTCCGAGGGGTAAGGGCTCGAGCGCGCGAACTGCGGGCTGGTGGTGAAGCCGATCTGATTGTTGATGATGAAGTGGAGGCACCCGCCGGTGTTGTACCCGCGCACGCCCGAAAAGCCGAAGCATTCCCATCCGATGCCCTGGCCGGCGAACGCCGCGTCGCCGTGGATCAGCACCGGGAGCACCGCCTGGTGCGTTTCGAGGTCGTCGCGGATCGCCTGCTGGGCACGCGACTTGCCCAGCACCACCGGGTTGACGGCTTCGAGGTGGCTGGGGTTGGGCACCAGGCTCATGTGCACCTTGATGCCGTCGAATTCGCGGTCGGTGCTGGTGCCGAGGTGGTACTTGACGTCGCCCGATCCGCCGACGTCGTCGGGGTTGGCGCTGCCGCCCGAAAATTCGTGGAAGATCACCCGGTAAGGCTTGGCCATCACGTTCGCGAGCACGTTGAGCCGCCCGCGGTGGGCCATGCCGTAAACGATCTCGCGCACGCCTTGCGCGCCGCCGTACTTGATCACCGCTTCCAGCGCCGGGATCATCGCCTCGCCGCCATCGAGCCCGAAGCGCTTGGTCCCGACGTACTTCTTGCCCAGGAACCGTTCGTATTCCTCGCCGCGGATCACCGCTTGGAGGATCGCGCGCTTGCCCTCCGGGGTGAAGGTGATGACCTTGTCCGGCCCCTCGATCCGGTCCTGCAGGAACCGGCGCTCCTCGACATCGGAGATGTGCATGTATTCGAGGCCGACATGGCCGCAGTAATTGCGCCGCAGCGTGTCGACCAGCTGGCGCACGGTCGCCCACTGGAACCCGAACGTGCCGCCGAGGTATACTGGGCGGTCGAGCGCGTCGCCGGTGAAACCGTGGTACTCGGGGGTCAGGTCGGCGGGCAGCTCGCGCTGGCTCAGGTGCAGCGGATCGAGATCGGCGGCGAGGTGCCCGCGCACCCGGTAGGTGCGGATCAGCAGCATCGCGCGGATCGAATCGCCCGCGGCGCGCTCGATCGCGCCCTCGTCGGTCGGCATTCCGGCCTTGGCCGAGACGGCGGCAACCGCGAGCTTCATCGCGGTCGGGTCCATCGCGTCGGTCAGGTCGCCGCCCGCGTCGGCCGGCGGCCAGCTCGCATTGGCCCAGCTCGGCCCCGCTTGCGGCCCGTCTTGCGCGGCCAGCTCGGGCAGGAAAGTTTGCGCCTCGTTACCCACCGCTCACGCCAGCTCCTTGAGCAGCGCGCCGAGCGTGGTGCCGAGTTCGCTGGGGCTGGCGGCGACGCGGATGCCGGCGGCTTCCATCGCCGCGATCTTGTCGTCCGCGCCGCCCTGGCCGCCGCTGACGATCGCGCCCGCGTGGCCCATCCTCCGGCCCGGCGGCGCGGTGCGCCCGGCGATGAACCCGACCATCGGCTTCATCCACCCGCGCTTGGCCTCGTCCTTGATGAACTGCGCCGCGTCTTCCTCGGCGCTGCCGCCGATCTCGCCGATCATGATCATCGACTTGGTCTCGTCGTCCTTGAGGAACAGCTCGAGCACGTCGATGAAATTGGTCCCGTTGACCGGGTCGCCGCCGATCCCGACCGCGGTGGTCTGGCCGAGCCCGACCTGGGTAGTCTGGTGGACTGCCTCGTAAGTCAGGGTGCCCGACCGGCTGACTACGCCGACCGTGCCCTTCTGGAAGATCGACCCGGGCATGATCCCGATCTTGCATTCGCCGGGGGTCAGCACGCCGGGGCAGTTGGGACCGACGAGGCGCGACTTCGAGCCGCTCAGCGCGCGCTTGACCCGGACCATGTCGAGCACCGGGATGCCCTCGGTAATCGCCACGATCAGCTCGATCCCGGCATCGATCGCCTCGAGGATCGAATCGGCCGCGAACGGCGGCGGGACGTAAATCACGCTGGCGGTCGCGCCGGTCTTGGCGGCCGCCTCATGGACGGTGTCGAACACCGGCAGCCCGATATGCGTTTGCCCGCCTTTGCCGGGCGTCACCCCGCCGACCATATGCGTCCCGTAAGCGAGCGCCTGCTGGGTGTGGAACGTGCCGGTCTCGCCGGTCATCCCCTGGGTAATGACCTTGGTGGTGCGGTCGACGAGAATGCTCATGCTTGATCCTTCGGCCGCATATCAGGCGAGGTCGCTGTCGATGCCCTTGCAGGCGGCCAGCAGTTCCTTGACCGCGTCGACGCTGACCCCGAGGTTCTTCTTCGCTTCGTCGTCGAGCTTGATCTCGATCACTTCTTCGACGCCGCCCGCGCCAATGACCGCCGGCACGCCGACATAGAGGCCGCTGACGCCGTACTGGCCGGTCAGATGCGCGGCGACGGGGAGGATGCGCTTCTGGTCGCCGAGGTAGGCTTCGGCCATCGCGATCGCGCTGGTGGCGGGGGCGTAAAACGCGCTGCCGGTCTTGAGCAGGCCGACGATCTCGCCGCCGCCGGCGCGGGTGCGCGCGACCACCGCGTCGATCTTGGCTTGGGTCGACTTGCCCATCTTGACCAGGTCGTCGACCGGGATGCCCGAGATGGTGGTGTAGCTGGTGACCGGGACCATCGTGTCGCCGTGGCCGCCGAGCACGAAGGCGTTCACGTCGCGCACCGAAACGCCGAACTCCCATGCCAGGAATGTGGCGAAGCGCGCGCTGTCGAGCACACCGGCCATGCCGACGACCATGTTATGCGGTAGGCCGGAGAACTCGCGCAGCGCCCACACCATCGCGTCGAGCGGGTTGGTGATGCAGATCACGAATGCGTCGGGCGCGTTAGCGCTAATACCGTCGCCGACCGCCTTCATCACCCCGAGGTTGGTCTTGAGCAGGTCGTCGCGGCTCATGCCCGGTTTGCGCGGAATGCCCGCGGTGACGATGACCACGTCGGCCCCGGCGATGTCGGCATAGTCGTTGGTGCCGGTGATCGTGGCGTCGAAACCCTCGATCGGGCCGCACTGGCTGAGGTCGAGCGCCTTGCCTTGCGGAATGCCTTCCATGATGTCGAACAGGACGATGTCGCCCAGTTCCTTCTTCGCCGCGAGGTGGGCGAGAGTGCCGCCGATCATGCCGGCGCCGACGAGCGCGATTTTCTTGCGAGCCATGGGGAGTCAGCCGTGTCCTTCACTGCGCGGGCGCTGAAGCGGCGGATCCGGCGTGTCCCCGCTACCCGCGAGGGGAACGCCGGTCTGGTGCGGCGCTGGCCCTAGGCGTGCGAATTCGGCATTGCAACCGGCAAAAGCGGCCGATTGCGAACAATCTTTGCTAATAGTTCGCAATAGTAATTAGGCGCGTTAGCGGGCGACGCCGGGGCGAACGGCGCGGCTTCAGCTCGCCTTGCGGCCGCCGAAATCGCGGTCCCGTTCGCGTTCCTGCGCGAGCAGCATCGCGGCGAGGTAATCGGGCACCGCGCGGCTGAAGTAATAGCCTTGGCCGAGCGTGCAGCCGGCGCGCTTGACGGCCTCCACTTGCTCGATCGTCTCGAGCCCTTCGGCAACGATGTCCATGCCCAGCGTCGAGCCCATTTCGGCGACCGCGCGAATGATCGCGTCGCTCTTCTTGCCGATGTTCGGGCCGGAGACGAAGCTGCGGTCGACCTTGATCTTCTTGAACGGGAACTTGTTGATGTAGCCGAGCGACGAATAGCCGGTCCCGAAATCGTCGAGCGCGAACCGCACGCCAACGGCCGACAAATCCTCGATGAATCGCACGGTGTTTTCGTTGTCTTCGAGGAACAGACTTTCGGTGACCTCGAGCTCGAGCCGGTGCGGGTCGAGCCCGGCATCGCGCAAGGCGCTGAGAATGCCGAGCGCGGCGCCCGGCGCGCGGATTTGCAGCGGCGAGAGGTTGACCGCGACGGTCACGTCCTCGGGCCAGTGCGCCGCGGCGCGCGCGGCTTGCACGGTGATCCAGTTGCCCAGCGTGATGATCGCGCCGCATTCTTCGGCGACCGGGATGAACTCGTCGGGGCGCAGCTCGCCCTTTTCGGGGTGGAACCAGCGGACCAGCGCCTCGAACGCGCGGATCTTGCCGGTCTCGAGATCGACGATCGGCTGGAAGAAGATCGACAGCTCGTCGCGCTGGATCGCCGCGCGCAGCTCGGACTCGATCTCCTTGCGGCGGACGAGGTCGCGGGTCATCGAGGTATCGAAGAAGCAGATCTGCCCGCGCCCGTGAACCTTGGCGTGGTACAGCGCCAAGTCCGCGCCTTGCATCAGCGTGTCGATGTCGGGGCCGTCGTCGGGCAGCAGCGCCACGCCCATCGAGGCGCCAATATCGATGCGTTGCCCGTCGAGCCGGATCGGGCGCGACACCTGCTCGCTCAACTGCCTCGCCAGTCGTTCGCTGTGCGCACGGTCGTTGACCTCGACCACCACGATGAACTCGTCGCCGCCGAAGCGCGCGATACAGGCATTGGCGGGAGTGCAGGCGGTCAGCCGGCTGGCGACTTCGCTCAGCACCCGGTCACCCACGGGGTGGCCCAGCACGTCATTCACTTCCTTGAACTTGTCGAGGTCGAGCCAGAACATCGCCAGCTTGCGGTTATCGGGCAGCGCCAGCAGCAGCTCGGCCATGTCGAGGTTGAGCCCGGCGCGGTTGGTCAGCCCGGTGACCACGTCGGTGCGCGCGAGCAAACGCATTTTCTCGGCCATTGCGGAGCTGGCATCGGCAGCGATGATCTGTTCGCGCAAAGTGCGGAACACCGTGAAGGTGATCGCCATGACCCCGAAGTTGGTGAACACCAGCGATCCGGCGAGCACGTTCATGACCGGTCCCCCGGCGATCAGCGCGCCGACGATGATCGGGACCATGGTCAGCAGCAGCTGGCCGATGGCGATGACCGGCCGGCCGGCGTTACGGGCGGAAATGCCGACCCCGTAGACCAGCGCATACGTGACCATCAGCGTCTGCAGGTGACCGGTGCCGGGCGAAACCAGGACGATCGCGGCTATCATGCCCGACAGGAACGCATACGTGAACGCGCCGACTTCGTAGATCAGCTCAAGGCTGCGGGCATCGCGCTGGCGGGCATCGCGCGCGAGCCACAGGGCGATCGCGAAGCGGGCGACGGCGGTGACGATTAGCAGCGCGCCGGTGATCACGATTGCCGGTCGGGGCGCGACGACCATGGCGGTTATGCAGCAGACGATTCCGGCCAGCGCGCCCGTCGCCAGGCTGGTCGGCTGGGCATAGAGCGTCGCGACCAGCTTGCGGCGTACGCGCTCGTCGCGTGCATCGCCGCCGAAGTAACCGTGGAATAGTTTGTCGAGCCGCTTGATCGGACCGCTCCTCGCGTGAGGCTCGGCCTTACCGGTAACTCGTAACCGTCTGGTTAAGCACGTTGAAGGTTAGTTTGCGGTGCCGGCGCCGCAACCGCGGTCGTGCCCGGTGTGCTCGACCTCGCGCGCCATGCCGCGGTCGAGCGCGCGGCAGATTTCCAGCCACCATTGATAGGCCGGGCGGTTGCCGGCGAAAAAGGCCGCTTCGGCTTCGCTCCGGGCGCGGGTTGCGGCCGCCAGGCCATGCTCGGCGAAGTGGCGCAGCGCGGCGCCGAGCAACGCGTCACTGGCCGCGCCGATGTCGTTGTCGTTGGCCGGCCGCACGCGTGGCGCGCCAACCTGAAAGCAATCGAGGCGCGGGGCGAAAGCGCCGGCGCGCGCGGCAAAGCGGATGGTCATCGGGCGGTCCGTTCAGTTGGGCAAACGCCGCAGGGCGCAGACACCCGATAGCGCCGGTCCGCCT
>JBDSDC010000138.1:0-56333 GCA_039920725.1 Croceibacterium sp.
GCGGGGGGGTGCGCCGCGTAATGGTCGTCAAGCCGCTTGCGCAGGCGGTGGATATAGACCCGGACCGTGGCGTCGTCTCCGCTCGCATCGGTCTGGCCGAATACGGTATCGGCAATCTCGGCCTGGCTCGCCGCGCCCGCGCCGGCGCTCCGGTCGGCGAGGAAATCGAACAGCTCGCGCAGCCGGCCGCTCTCGCCGGGGAGGTTCACGGCGCGGAGCTGGGCGACTTCCGCCGCGAAGGCGCGCGCTCGCTTGTCCGGCGTGCCTAGATTCACGCGATCATAACTCCCGTCACCGATCCCCGCGCCCGGTGTAACGGGCTGTTACGGGGCAATTACCGTAATTAACTTGGTTTGGCGAGCGGGCCTCTCAACAGACGCCGTGAAGCGCGGGATGGGCGAATCCTCCTTGCGGGGGATTGCCGGTTTATGTCGACGCGAACTCACTGGGCCATGCGTGGCTGGCTCGCCGCGGCCGCTGGCTGCGCAGGGCTCGCACTGCCGGCCTCGGCCATGGCGGCCGACGCCGCCGGAGTGGCCGGCACGGAGGAGGCGGTTGACGCCGAGGCAAACGCGGCGGACGCGCCGCAAGGGGCCGCCCCTGCCCCGCAGACCACGATTGTCGTATATGGCCGCGGCGAAAAGCGCATCGGCCAAGCCGCCGCGGCGAGCGAGGGCGGCGTGGCCGGAGCCGACATCTCGGTCCGCCCATTCCTGCGCCCCGGCGAACTGCTCGAATCGACCCCCGGCCTGATCGCCACCCAGCATTCGGGGGGCGGCAAGGCCAATCAGTTCTTCCTGCGCGGCTTCAACCTCGATCATGGCACCGACTACGCGCTTTATGTCGACGATTTCCCGGTCAATTTTCGGACGCATGGCCACGGCCAGGGTTATCTCGACGTCCAGGGCCTGATCCCCGAGATCGTCAAGCGGGTCGACTACCGCAAAGGCCCGTATCGCGCGGACAGCGGCGATTTCGCCTTCGTCGGCGCCAGCTTCATCACCACCAACGACAAAATGGCTCCGTTCGTCCTCGCCGAGACTGGCAGCTACGGCTACCAGCGCTATGTCGCCGGGGGCTCGGTCCCGCTGGCGGGCGGCGACCTGCTGGTGGTGGGCCAGGCCAAGTTCAACGACGGGCCGTGGCAGTTGCCCGAAGACTTCGACGCCTATTCGGCGTTCCTCAAGTACTCGCGTCCGCTCGGCGACGGGAAAGTCCAGATCAGCCTCAGCACTTACGATTCGAGCTGGGCGCCGACCGAGCAGCTGCCCGAACGCGCGGTCGGCACGGCGCTGTGCGCGGACCGGTTCTGCAGCCTCGACAAGACGCTGCGCGGGCGCACCGAGCGCGAAGTGCTTACCGCAGGCTACAAGTCCGACACCTGGCGGATCACCGGCTATGCTCAGCACTACGACTGGAGCCTGCTCAACAATTTCACGTTCTTCCTCGACGATCCGGTCAACGGCGACCAGCGGCGCCAATACGAGAAGCGCTGGACCTATGGCGGGCGCGTGGAACACACGTTCAACCTGCGCGACGGCCTGTCGCTGCGGACGGGCGCAGAAGGCCGGGTCGACGACATCTCGCCGGTCGGGCTCGATGCCACCAAGGGCGGCGCCTACCGCTATACTTATGCCTCCTTCCGGGCGCTCGAAAGCTCGCTCGGGCTTTACGCTGAGGCGACGTGGAAACCGCTCGATCGGCTGATGGTGATCGGCGGCCTGCGCCAGGACATCTATCGCTTCCGGACCACGCCGGTGGGCGGCGCGGCCTGGGGCGGGACCGTCAATGCCAGCATCCTGACGCCCAAGATCGGCGTGAATTTCGAGATCGCCCCCGGAATCGCGGCTTACGCGAACTACGGCCAGGGCTTCCATTCGAACGATGCGCGCGGCGTGACCAATCCGGTCAGCCCGGCTCCCGGCCTGGTGCGGGGGGAGTTCCACGAGGCCGGGGGCCGGTTCGAGCGGGGCGGCTTCATCCTGACCGCGGTCTATTGGTGGAGCGCGATCGACAGCGAACTCATCTTCGTCGGCGATTCGGGCGCGGTCGAGCCAAGCGATCCAGGCAGGCGGCACGGCTACGAGCTGACCGGATTCTGGAAGCCTAATGGCTGGCTCGCGCTCGATGCCGTGTGGACCGGCTCGCATTCGCGCTTTGCCGGTTTGCCGGAAGGACAGAACTATGTCCCCGGCGCGCTGGAAAGCTCGGGCGAATTCGGCGCATCGGCGGTGTTCCCCGGCTGGAACGGGGCCGTGCGGGTGCGCTACCTCGGCCCGCATGCGCTGATCGAGGACAATACGCAGCGCGGCACCCCGACCACGCTGGTCAACCTGCGGGCCGCTTGGACCCCGAAAAAGCTGCTCGGCGGGTTCGAAGTCTTTGCCGAGCTGCTCAACGCCTTGGATTCGAAAACGGACGACGTCGATTACTTCTACGCCACCCGCCTGCCGGGAGAGCCGCTCGACGGCGTCGAGGGCCGCAACAGCCGCATCGTCGAGCCGCGCCAGGCGCGCGTGGGGCTGAAGAAGACCTTCTAGCCCGGCAGCGCGGTGCATCGATCGTTGTGCAGTGCAGTATAGCCGCCCGTCCTGCTTCATTGGTGATCGGGAACCCGCGGCTGGAACCGCAGTTAAGTCGATGAAGCACTGAAGAACTCCGCCAGTTGCGGGGCTCGGAAGCTCACCCGACAACCACGTTCGAGGGAACGACCACAGGCGCTGGAACCGAGATTTCGCTTGCTAGTTGAGTGATTATGTTGCAGTGCACAATAAGTCACCGAATGTTCTGCCGCCGTTGGGAGGGGCGCGGACGACATCAGCACAGGAACTACGCATGAGCGTTGACCAGCTAGCTTCCGTCGAGCCAACTTATCGCGACAGCGGCGCGGCCGTGCTCCCGCTGTTTCCCGGCCCCCTCACGCAGCGCAGGCCGGTCCGGCGCGTCGCGTTGATCGGTACGTTCGTCCCGCGCAAGTGCGGCATCGCGACTTTTACCAACGACGTATTCGAGAAGCTCGCCAAGTATTACCCCGAAGTGAGGGTCGACGTTTACGTCCTCGACGATCCCGAGAGCGGTCTCGTTTATCACAACATCGCCGGGACAATCGCCGCCGGCGATCCTGAAGCTTACGCCCGCGCCGCGGAGCGGATCAACGCCAGCGGGGTCGACGCGGTCTGGCTCCAGCACGAATACGGCATTTTCGGCGGTCCCGACGGCGAGCTGGTGTGCGATTTCGTCGATCGCCTCGCAGCTCCGCTGATCCTGACCCCGCACACCGTGCTGACCGACCCTTCCGAACGTCAGCGTGCCATCCTCCACCACCTGATCGCGCGCGCCAGCCGGATCATGGTGATGAGCCGCCATTCGTGCCGCCTGCTCAAGGAGCGCTACTCGGCGCCCGCCGAAATCCTCGAAGTCGTGCCGCACGGCGCGCCCGACCGGCCGTTCGGGCGCGGCGAGGCGTTCAAGGACCAGTTGGGCCTGGCCGACAAGAACGTGCTGATGACGTTCGGCCTGCTTGGGCCGGGCAAGGGCCTGGAACGCGTGATCGAGGCGCTGCCGGCGATCGTCGCCCGCCACCCCGACACGATTTACCGTATCGTCGGCGCGACTCACCCCAATCTCGTGGCGAACGAAGGCGAAGCCTACCGCGAGCGGCTCCAGGCGGCGGCCGAAGCGCTCGGGGTGGCCGATCATATCCAGTGGGACAACCGCTTCCTCGAAACCGACGAGCTGCTCGACCAGCTGGAGGCGTGCGATATCTACCTGACGCCCTATTTCAACCTCCAGCAATCGACCTCGGGCACGCTGAGCTACGCGGTCGCGCTCGGCAAGGCGGTCGTTGCGACCCCCTATGTCCACGCCCAAGAACTGCTCGCGGGCAATGCCGGGGTGCTGATCGAGCCGGACAGCGCACCGGCGATCGCGGCGGCGGTGATCTGCCTGCTCGACGATCCCGGCGAACTGCTGGCCGTGCAGCGGCGGGCCTATGCCCGCGGCCGGCAGACGATCTGGCCGCGGTTTGCCGATGGCGCCGCCGGGCTGATCGAGGCCGCCGTGGCGCCGCCCGCCAGCCTCGCCCCGCTGGCCGCCAACCCGAGCCTGGCCGCGGTCTTCGCGATGAGCGACGGCACCGGGATGCTGCAGCACTCGATCGATATCGTACCCGATCGCCGCCACGGCTATTGCCTCGACGACAACGCGCGCGCGCTGATGCTGATGAATGTCGCCAGGGGAATTTCCGAGGCCGAGCGGATGCGCTGGTCACTGACTTATGCGTCGTTCGTCCAGTACGCGTGGAACGACGACGAAGGGGGCTTCCGCAACTTCATGCGCTTCGACCGCAGTTGGTGCGAGGACCACGGCAGCGAGGATTCCAACGGCCGCGCTGTATGGGCGCTGGGCCACACGATCGAACATTCGCCCGATCAGGCGCTGCGCGACTGGGGCATGCGCTGGTTCCTGACCGCCTTGCCACTGAGCGCGCTCACCCACTCGCCGCGCGCCAGGGCCTTTGCCATGCTTGGCGCGGCGGCAGTGCTGCGGACCGATCCGCGCCACAAGGCCTCACGCGAGTTTCTGGCCGAGGGAGCCGAGTTTCTTCACCACCTGCTCGACGCGGAACGGCGCCCCGACTGGGCCTGGTTCGAGTCGGTGCTGGGCTATGACAATCCCCGTCTGCCCCAGGCGCTGCTCGAAGCGGGCATGGCGCTTGAGCGGACCGATTATGCCGCCGCCGGTCTCGAGACGCTCGAATGGATCGCGACCCAGCAGATCGCGGCTAGCGGCAACTTCCGTCCCATCGGCTCCGACACGTTCGGCCGCCGCCACGCGCATTTGCCGTTCGACCAGCAACCGCTCGAGGCGCAAGCGGCGATCGATGCCGCGGCGTCCGCCTATAGCGCGACCGGCGATGACAAGTGGTTCGTCCATGCCCAGGCCGCCTATGGCTGGTTCTTCGGGGCCAACGATCGCGGGGTGGTGCTGGCCGATCTCGCCACCGGGCGGTGCCGCGACGGGGTCACTCCGCGGGGGGTCAATCGTAATAGCGGTGCAGAATCGATCCTGGCCTTTCAATTGGCGCATTATTCCGTGCTAGCGCTCGCGGGCGCACAACGGCGCGATTCGCTGGGAGCCGAGAGTGGGCGCGGAGGGTGCGTGGTCGAACAGTCCGTTGCACATCCTTGAGGACCGGCTTCACGCCGATCCCTCGCGCGTTGTCCTGCGCCCGTTCCACTTAGGCTGGCAGGCCAAGAACGCCGCGGGTAACCGCGCGCTCAGGCTGGTCCAGGACATCCTGGCGCTGACCGACAAGGAAGTGCGCGCCGAGTATTCGCGCGTCCGCCGCGACTTCGCCGCGCGTCACTGGCAGACCGAGAAGATGTTCGAAGAGCGATTCCGCGAAGTCGAGGAATCGCTCGACATCGGCTCCGCGGCGGTTTCGGACACCCGCAAGCTGCTGATCGGCGCGTTCTTCTGCCACGAATATACATATGCCGCCGCGGCGCTGATGAACCCGTCGATCGTGCCGCACCCCGACCAGAGCGGGATGTCGCGCGGGGCGGTGCGGTTCGTGATGAGCTTGCGCGCGGTCGGCGAAGGACACATCAGCTCGATCGCGTTCCGCGAAGGGATTGCCTACGCCAACGGCACGTTCACGCTGTGGCCGCAGGGCTCGTTCGCGACTTCCGTCGAGCTCGAGGATGCCTCGCTGACCGACAGCGACGCCGGGGTCATCGTCCACCGCCATTTCGATAGCAGCCTGTCGAACACGGTGATCTTCCCGATCACCGAACAGCAGCGCGGCGGGCTGGAGGACTTGCGCCTCGTCCGCTTTGACCACGGCGGCGGGGATTTCGAGTGGATCGGCACGTACACCGCCTATTCGGGCCACTCCATCCGCTCCGAACTGTTGCGCACGGTCGACTTCCGCCGCTTCCTGCTTGAGCCGATCCAGGGGCGCGCGGGCCGCAACAAGGGCATGGCGCTGTTCCCGCAAAAAGTCGGCGGGAAGTACCTGATGGTCGGGCGGCAAGACGGCAAGAACCTGTTCCTGCTCCGCTCGGACCGGATCGACCGGTGGAACAGCGAAGGCGTGCTGCTCATGGAGCCGCGCTATCCGTGGGAATTCATCCAGATCGGCAATTGCGGCAGCCCGATTCTGACCGATGCCGGATGGCTGCTGTTCACCCATGGAGTAGGCGCGATGCGCAAATATTCGCTCGGCTGCGCGCTGCTCGACCGCGACGATCCGTCGAAGGTCATCGGGCGGACCAAGGAACCGGTCCTGACGGCGGTCGACGCCGACCGGTCGGGCTATGTCCCCAACGTCATCTACACGTGCGGCGCGCTCAAAGTCGGCGAGCGCCTGCTGGTGCCTTACGGCATTTCCGACAGCGCCGTGGGATTTGCCACGGTCGAGATTTCCGATCTGCTGGACCTGATGGTCTAGGGCTGCGTTACCAGACCGTGCTGCTCGAAACCAAGACCGTCGAAAAACCCTGGGGCAAGGACGCCCTGCCCCTGCCCTTTGTCGCGCCGGCGGGCAAGCGCATCGGCGAAATCTGGTTCGAGCCGCCTGCCGCGCTGCCCCAGCTGCTGGTCAAATACATCTTCACCAGCGACAAGCTGTCGGTCCAGGTCCACCCGTCGGACGCGCAGACTTTGGCCGCAGGGCTGGGCAAGCAAGGCAAGGAAGAATGCTGGCTGGTGATCGCGGCCGAGCACGACGCCGTTCTTGGGATCGGCTTTGCAAGCTCGCTCGGGCCTGACGCCATGCGCGCCGCTGCGCTCGACGGGAGCATCGAACAGCTGCTGGTGTGGCATCCGGTCAGCGCGGGCGATTTCTTCTACATCCCCGCCAACACGGTCCATGCGATCGGCGGGGGCTGCTCGATCATCGAGATCCAGCAAAACTCGGACATCACCTACCGCCTCTACGACTACGGCCGCCCGCGCGAGCTCCATCTCGAAGACAGCGTCCGAGTCGCCAGAGGCGAGCGTTATGACGAGGCGGGCCATAAGCACCTCGCTCCCGGGCAGTCGGCGTCGCTGGTCACGGGGCCTTACTTCCGGCTCGACAGCGTCGCCGGCCAGCCGGACGAGCGGCTGGCCGCGCTTTACCGGGGCGCCCTGCTGGTGATCCCGCGCGAGGGCACCGCGCACGTCGAAGGCGAAGCGGTCGCGCCCGGCGAATGCGCGCTGGCGTCCTCGCTCGGCGCGGTGACATTCGCGCCCAGCGGTAGCGCGCTGATCACCCAGCCGATCGCGGGCGCGCGCTAGCTAGCGGCCTTTCCACTCCGGGGCCCGCTTGGCGATGAACGCGGCCATGCCCTCGGCCTTGTCCTCGGTTCCGGCGAGCATGTGGAACAAGCGCCGTTCGAGCCGGATGCCTTCGCCCAGCGGCAACTGCTCGGCCGCGTTGACCAGTTCCTTTGCCGCCAGCACCGCCAGCGGGGGCATCGCGGCGATCTCCGCCGCCACCGCCAGCGCAGTGTCGAGCAAGTCGGCCGCGGGCACCACCCGCGCCACCAGCCCGGCGCGCTCGGCCTCGGCGGCGTCGATCATGCGCCCGGTCAGGATCAGGTCCATCGCCTTGGCCTTGCCGATGGCGCGGGTCAGCCGCTGCGAACCGCCCATGCCCGGGACCACGCCGAGCTTTATCTCGGGCTGGCCGAACCGGGCGCTGTCGGCGGCAATGATGAAGTCGGCCATCATCGCCAGCTCGCACCCGCCGCCGAGCGCGAACCCGCCGACCGCCGCTATCCACGGCTTGCGCACCGCCTCGACCAGGTGGCTCTGCCACCGCGCGAACGTATCCGCGCGGTAGAACTCGGCGAGCGGGCGGTCGGCCATTTCCTTGATGTCGGCGCCCGCGGCGAAGGCTTTTTCGCCCGCCCCGGTGACGACCGCGCAGCGCTGGCTCTCATCGGCCGCGAACGCTGCGAATGCCGCGATCAGTTCTTCCAGGACAAGCGAGCTGAGCGCATTGAGCGCATTGGGCCGGTCGAGCGTGACCAGCGTCACCGCGCCGCGCCGTTCGACCCGGATTGTTTCGAAATCGCTCATCGGCTCCTCATAGGGCGCGGCGGACACGGCGCACAAGCGCCCGCTCAGTCGGCCAGCGGCCGCATCCGCAAGCCGCGCAAGTAATTGAGCACGATCGAGACGTGCGTCAGGCCCGGCCCCGCGACCACCCGCGCCGCCGCCGCCCGCGGCTGGCCGAGGCCGATCTTGGGGTTCGAGCCAAACCCGATGCCATCGCCCGTCCATTGGAAGCGGTGGTCCAAATTGCGGTCGTGAAGCAGTGCGACACTGTAGGTCCCGGGCGCGGGAACGCGGATGCACAACTGCGGCGAGGAGCCGGCGGGGACGGCTACTTCCACCCGGCGGAAGGTCTTGCCCGCGTTGACAAGCTCGGCATCGTCCTCGAGGAATTCGGGATCGGTCGAGGGATAGACTTCGAGCTTCAGGCTGCCGGTCCGGTCTTTGAGCCCGATCGCCGTGACGATCAGCGCCGGGCCGGGCTCGCCCGGGCGGCACGCGCCTTCCTTCTTGCCCAGGTCCCGCGGACTCCCGGCGGCCGCGCCGACAAGCAGCGGCGCCGCCGCCAGCCATGCGAGTTGCTTCAAGACCCGTCCTTCCACAATGCCCCCGCGGCACGCCCGCGCCTAACTGGCGCTTTCGACGCCCGATTCCAACCCGCAAATCGGCAGGAAGGCCGGTGCGTCGAAATGCATGGATTTCAAATGGGCGTGTTGCCGGTCGGCATCCGGCATCGAGTGACAACGTGAACGGTCGATGCGCGCCGGCGATTGCCCCCTCAAGGCCGCCCGCGCCGCCGAAGGATCAGGCCGTTTGTGCCTTGCCGGGATGATGGCCGGCGCGCTGCGGGATCAGCAGCACCAGCACGACGATGGCCACGGCCAGCACCACGGAGGCGAGCGGCCGACTGAAATCCAGCCCGCCCTTGGCCATCGGCTTGTCGAGGAAATCGCCGACGGTCGCGCCGAGCGGGCGGGTCAGGATGAACGCGCCCCAGAACAGCGCGACGCGGCTGAGGCTGGTCGCGTAAAAGAGCACGACGAGGACGAGCAGCGCCGCGCCGAAGATCAGCGCCCCGCCGGCGTAGCCCGCGCCCGAGTCCGCGAGCCAGTCGCCCAGCGCGGTGCCCAGCGTCTGCGAAAAGGTGATCGTGATCCAGTAGAAGGTTTCGGCCTTGCGCCCGTTTACGGTGTTCACATCGACCGTCCCGAGCGTGCGGTGCCAGGTGAACAGCGCGGCGAGGACGCAGGCCAGGAGCAGCAGCGACCCGCCGGGGTAGCCGATGCCGAGCGAGCGATCGGCAAAGTCGGCAAGCGTCGTGCCGGCCGTCGTCGAGGCGATGATCGTCGCCCAGTACAGCCACGGGTTGAAGGCGCGGGCCTTGATCTGGATCCACACGAGCACCGCCAGCAGCACGCCGAAGACCATCGTGCCAATGAGATACCCGCCGAGCCACGACTGGGCGGCGTAGGGGGTCGTCTCCCCGAGCCACGTCATGCTGAGCGTATCGCCGGCGGTTTCGCCCAGCGTCGTGGCGAGGATTTTGATGAGCCAGAACCCCAGCGTGACGGCGGGGACCTTGCTCAGGCTGCTGACCAGATCGTCTCTCAAGGTCTTTCCTCCCGGCGGGCGCTCAAGCGCCAAATTTCGCAAACATGGCCAGCGCCAGCGTGACGGTGATCGCGCCCCCGATCCGGGTGGCGACCTGGGCATAGGGCATCATGTTCATCCGATCCGACGCCGACAGGATCGCGACATCGCCGGTCCCGCCTTGGCTGGCGCGGCAGGCAGCGACGATTCCGGCCTCGATCGGATGGATGTTGACCAGCCGCCCGACGAAGAAGCCCGTCGCGACCAGGCTGCCGACAGTGGCCATGATCGTTAGGATCTCGGGCAGGTTGAACGCGCTCATCAGCTTTTCCCAGGGAGTCTTCGACACCCCGATCGCGAACAGCAACGGATAGGTCACGGCAACCCGGAAGAACTGGTAATTCTGGAACGCGCCCTGCTCGAGGCGCGGCGAGACCAGCCGGCCGAGCTTGAGGACGACGGCCAGGACCAGCATGGTCACCGGCCCCGGAAATCCGGTCAGTTTCTGGACGAAGGCACCGACGATGTAGAGCGTCATGGCGAGGACCAGTGCCCCGCCGATGGTCTCGAGATCGGGAATGTAGCGCCCGGCCGCTTCATCATTCAACGGGACATCGACCTCGCCGCGTTGCAGTTCGCCGTGGCCGGTGAGGTCCGGCCGGCGCTTGCCGAGCATGTTCAGCAGCCCGGCGAGGACGATCGCGACAAGGCTGCCCAACATCACGGCGGGCAGGATTTCGGCCAGCATGTCGCCTTCACGCACGCCTGACAGGGCCGAGTAACCGATCGACAGGGGGATCGCGCCTTCGCCGACGCCCCCCGCCATCACCGGGATGACGATCATGAAGATCGTCGTCTTAAGGGACATGCCCAGGGCCACGCCCACCGCAGTGCCAACCGCGAGTGCGGCAATCGATCCGGCCAGGATCGGCGCGAGAATCTTCAGGAACCCGCCGATCAGCATTCGCCGATCCATGCCCAGGATGCTGCCGACGATGATCGAGCCTATGAACAGATAGAGGAAATTGCTTTGCTCGGTGAAGTCCGAGATCGATGTCTTGAGCGCTTCGGGAATTATGTGCGCGTAGACGAGGTAGGACGGCACGAAGGTCGCCAGGATGGCCGCCGCGCCGATCCGCCGCAGGCCAGGCAAATGCTTGCCGAGTTCGGCGCAGGCAAAGCCGCCCACGGTCAGCACCGCGATGTTGGTGGTGAGGTCGGCGGGAACCTTGCCCAGCCAGACATAGCCCGCGACCAGCGCCAGGATGACGATAAATACCGGCAGCGGGACAATTCCGATCGACAGGTCCATGATCCGCCACCACCCCACCGGGCCCGGTTGAGGCGGAAGGCCCTTCGCGGCCGGGATCGCTTCGACAGCGCCCGGCTCGATCACCGGCCGTCCCTGCTGATCGGCGATGTCCATCCTATTTCTCCGACACGACGAGCAAGTGGAACGAGCCGGGGACGGCGTTCGGAAGATGCTTCTTGCCGGGGACCGGCGCCGGCCAGACCAGCGTGGCGGTGGAGCTGAAGACCCGGTGTGTGCGGGGATCGAGCACCATCGTCTTGGCATAGGGTTCGACCGTGAGCGGGCGCTCCACGACATAGTTCGACCGGCTGCGCTGCGCGACCACGGTCCATGTTCCGCCCCGATTGCCGACCAGGATCCGCCTGCGGGCGGCGTCGAACACGATGCCGTCGGGATCGTCGCCCACCGGTATCCTGGCCAGCACCGTGCCGCTGTCGGCGTCGGTCGCGGTCATCACATGATTGCCGCACCCGCTGAACAGGATGCGCCGCGCGGAATCAAACGCGATCGGCGCGGGCCCCTCGCACCCGGTCAACGCGATCGTGCGGACCAGCGTCATGGTCCGCGTGTCGATTTCCGCGATCGCGTTCCCCTCGTCGAGGTTGACCCAGACCTTGCCGAGATCGTCGCCTTGCGCGGATTCGGGGCCGTTGGGCAACTTGATCGTCCCGATCACGGCCCCGGCCCCCGGAGCGATCACGCTCACCTGATTGGAATCGCGATCGAAGACCATGATCTTGCCCGATACGGCGTCGCGCAGGATGCTGTCGGGCTTCTTGCCGACCGGGATGACCTTGAGCGACCTGGCGTTCGACAGGTCGAACATCACGACCGCGTCCTGGTTGCCGTCGGTGATGAAGCCGTGGCCGCTCGGCGCATCGATCGCGACGCCGTGCGCGGCCTTGAGGTTGCCGATCACCGCGAGCGGACGAAGCGAATCGAGATCGAGTATATGAAGCTGGCTGGTGTGCGTGACGTAAAGGCGCCGGGCGACCGGATCGGCGGCGAGATAATCGCCGCGGCCTTCGCCGGGCAGCGCGACCGTGCGGATCGTGAAGCCGGAAACGGGCACCTGCCGGCGCTGCGGCGATGCGGCGGCGGCGCCCGCCAGGATGGCAGCTCCCAGAACGGCGGCACCGAGCAAGCGCGGCAAGACATCTCGCTTGGCCGATGGGCTTCGAGTTGTCTCGCGCCGTGCTGGCTGACCCGGTTTACGGTGCGAAACGGTCACGATCCTGTAGGCTCCCGCTCGTCACTTGGCTTGGCGGCAAGGTACATCGGGGTGAGAATGATGGTCCGCGCGGCTCCCCCGAAGCGGTCGCTGACGATGCCCGCGATGGCATCGAGCAACGCCTCGCGGCGCGGCGGTTCGAGCGCTCGGACGAACGAAAAGCTGGCGTATAGGTCGCGCGCCATTCGCGGGGTCAGCACGCGCTCGCGGCGAAAGATGAAGCTTCGCAGATCGACGAAGCCGGCCGCGACGAGCTGGCGGAAATGAAGCTTCCAATCGAGCGAATAATGGCCGCCTGCGCCTTCTGACGGGGGCAGCGCGACATCGGCGAGCAAGGGCAGCACAGCCTCGGCGAAAGGGTCCCCGATCCCGGCCTCGCGATAGACGTTCCACCACAAGGCGACGCACCCGCCCGGTCGCAGCAAGCGGTCGATCTTGGCCAATGCCGGCGCCGGCTCGAGCCAGTGGAAGCAGGCCGCGGCGGCGATCAGGTCGAATTCGCCAGCGACCTCGGCGGTGAGGAAATCCGCGCCGATGACCTCCATCGCGGTGACGGTTTCGCGCAAATGGCCGACCAGCGAACGATCGGGCTCGAAGCCGACGAATCGCCGCGACCGGAACTGGGCTAGCCGGGCACTCGCGTGCCCCGTTCCCGGACCGATTTCGCCAATCACGTCGATCCGGCCGCCCGCAAAGCGGCCGGCGATCGCTTGGTAGAGTTCGTCGGGATAGCCAATCCGGGCGTCATGGTAGCCGGGGACGTCCGCGCCGAAAATCGAGCGCCCGGTCGACGAAGCAAGGTGATCAACCATGCCGAAACTCTTCGCTGCCGGGCACGCTACGCTCCCGGCCCCTAGAATTTCGCCTTGAGCGAGACAAACCAGCGCCGACCGATGACGTCGTATGCAGCCGCGTCGGTTGTCAGAAACGCACCGTCGATGAACGGCGGATCCTTGTCGCCAATATTGGTCACGCCGGCGCCCAGCGTATAGCGTTCATCGAACGTGTAATGGGCATTGAGATCGAAATAATTGTACGCGGGAACGCCGGCCTTGATGGAAGCGGGATTGGCGACTTTGTCGGAATTCACCATCGCGCCGATGTAGCGCCAGCGGCCGGTCACGCCGAAACCGCCGTTGGCGTAAGTCAGTGAGGTATTGGCTTTCCAGCTCGGATGCGAAATATCGGGTCCGACCGAAGCAAACCCGGTCGAGCCGGCATAGTTGAGGGTCGGCGATCCCAACAGCCCGGCCACCTTGTAGTTCCTGAGGTACGAAACCACGGAACCTATCTCGATCCGCCCAGCGGTGCTTGAAGCCCCGAAGGCGTCCAGACCGATCCGCCAGTTGATCTGGGTGTCGATACCGTCGAGCGAATAAGTCGCGAAGTTGAACAGGCCTTCGATCCCGTTGGCAATACTGCCGGTGGCCGGATCGCGTGTGATCCGGTCGCAATAGGGATTAACGAGCGAATAGCCGGGATTGCTGACACCATCCGAGTTGAAGCACCTCGGCAGAATGTCGATCAGGGCAAGCGAACCGATCGCATTGCCGATCTTGATGTTGTAATAGTCGATCGACAGTTGCAGATCGCGCAGCAACGGGCCGGCGATTTTTGGGGTGATAACCGCGCCAATCGACCAAGTGTCGGCTTTTTCCGGCGTTAGCAGACCATTGGGTCCACTAGTGCCTCCGGCCGTTGACGAACCGTAAGTGTAGCTAGAAGCGATTGCCGCGGGCAAGCCCTGGGCGATGCACAGGGCCTGGACTTTGGCGCCGTTGGCTCCGGTGCGAAAGACGGTCCGGACGTCGCACGGGTCACCGCTACCGGGGGTGAGTCCGATTTGGAACTGGCCCACTGTTTTCGGACCAAAGAGGTCGAGCAGGCTGGGCGCGCGGATTGCCACCGAATAACCGCCGCGGAAGCGAAGTGCGTCGATTGGGGCCCAGCTGACATCGGCTTTCCAGGTATGGGCGCCGGCGAATTTGTCGTATTTGGAGTAACGATAGCCAAGGTCGAGCGACAGTTCCTTGGCAAAGGGCTGATCGGCAAGCAGCGGAACCAGCAGTTCGCCAAATGCCTCACTCACCGACTGCTTACCCGACGCTGCGGTGACCGCATCATAGGGAATCGTATCACTGGCGATCAGGGCGGAATCGGGCTGATAGTCGAAATCGACGACTCGATGATCCGCGCCGAGGGCGAATTTCACCGGTCCGGCTGGCAGGCTGAACAGCTTGCCCTGAACGGTGCCTTCGACAATTTTCTGGGTCTGCAGGCTGGTAAGATGAAGCGTCCGACCGGCATAGGCCAGGCAGCCCGGGCTCAGGGCATTATTGCCCAGCGCATTCCACGCATAGCCGGTGCAACCCGCAGCCGTTGCCGTGCCGTTGAGGATCGAATTTACCGCCGAAAGACTAACGTCTCCAAAGCCGGTGGTGGTCGCCAGGCTCCGCCCGAACGATCCATAGAGATTGAAATCGAGCGATGTTCCGGGGATCGTGCCTTTGAGTCCGGCGAGCGCCTGCCACACATCATAACGGTATATGGCGACGCGATTGCCGAACGCCGTCAGCAGCTTGGTGACTTTGAGCGGGCCGGTTGGCGCCGGCGTGATCGACGCAAGGATCGTTCGCAGGCCCGCGTTTCCGGTCACGAACGGGCTGTTCTGCGGCACGTTTAAAATGAGCCGGCCACTGGTTTTCGTCGAACCCGAGGCCGTCGTGTCCTCAGCGGTAGATTCGGTGAAACCAAATTGGGCGTAGGCCGAGAGGTCATCGTCAAGATCGTAAGTAATGCGCCCGAACGCGTTGTATTTCTTCAACGGGACCTGGACATCGAAGTAATTTCCGAGCGCTACCTGGACGGCGGAGCAGTTGGACGAGAGGCTGACCCCCAGGATCGTGCCAAGACCCTTGTAGTTCTGCGCGCAATTCGGGGCCGCCAGGGTGGTGAAGACGGTCCCGTCGGTGTTGACCCCGATGGCGCCTTTATAAATTCCGGTGCCAGCGATCGGTGTCGTCCCGGCGTAGCCTGCCAGGACTGCATTGACGGCGGCGATCGTCGGCGACCCGGTGCTGCCAAAATTGCCGAACAAGACCTCTCCTTCGGGGGGACGCGTGAGCGGGCGGATGTTCTGGAAAAACGGCCGGCTCGATCCCTTGACTTCGGCCCGGTCGGAATATTCGAACGCCAGCACCGCGTTGCCGCGACCATCGGCGAAATTGCCGCCGACGGCTCCGCTGATCTGGTTGGTCGCACCGTCGCCGTGCGTGGTTCCGCCATGTTGCGCCGACAGTTCGAGGCCACTGAAATTTCGCTTGAGCTTGAAGTTGACGACACCCGCAATCGCATCCGAGCCATAAGTGGCCGATGCACCCCCGGTGATGACTTCGACATTTTCGACAAGCGCGGTCGGAATTGTGTTCAGATCGATCGACCCATCGGGCGTCGATGGCATCAGGCGGCGTCCGTCGAGCAGCACGAGCGACCGGTTCGGGCCGATCCCGCGCAAGTCCCCATAGGCCTGGCCGCCCGAAAATCCGAGTTTGCCCTGGGCATCGCCAACTTCTGCGGCGCCCTGGGCACCGGCGAACTGCGGCAATTCGCCAATCGCGCGATCGAGCGAGGGCTGCCCGGTGGTGGCAAGTGAATCGGCGCTGATCGTCGAAATCGGGCTATTGGCCTTGTAATCCCCGCGCGAGATCAACGAGCCGGTCACGATGATCTCGTCATCGCGCGGGCTCGAATCCGCGCTCGCAGACGAAGGCGCGGGCGGCGGCGGCTGGTCTGCAGCTGCCGGACCTGTCGCCGCCGTCGAGGAAGCAGGAAGCGGCTGGCTCGCCGACCCGGTTTGTGCGGATGCCGGCGCCGCGATTGCAAACAGGCCGGCCAGACAAGTCGTCGAAAAAAGAGCAGCGCGCATCGGTAATCCCCTCCTGCGATCAAGCATTGCGGCTCGATCCGATTCGCTCTTGCCCCGGCAATGAATGGCGGTGCCGGGTGAGCGTTGGGCCCCTCATGGCGCCTGTTCCTGTCATGAGCCTGACAGCGCAGAAGCGAGCAAGGCAGCCGGGCGTGGTGCGTTCAGGGCGTCTGCGCGGGCGGACCACCCGCATGAATCGCCTGCAGCCATTCATGCGTGAACGCCGCCCGGCGGGCCGGATCCTGCAGGCGCAACAAAGCCGAGGACACATTGGCCTGGTTGAGCAGGCGATCGGACGGAACGAAGCGGACCGAACCGCTGCGCGGCGGCGAGGTCAGCAAGGCCGAGCTGATCGCCGTCGCGCCGGGCGACTGGAGGAAGCTGACGAAGCTCTTCGCCAGCTCGAGATGGGCGGCGCCGATCGGGATCATGACCGAGCGCGTCTGCACCGCCTGGAAATCCGCCGGGATGACAATGCCGACGTTGGGATCCGCGCGCTGGGCCGCATAGGCGTATGACAGCTGGACATTGTAGGCGAGGACGATGCGCCCCGCTTCGACCGCGCGTACCATGTCGTTCGAACAGCAATAGAGCTGCACGTCGCTTCGCCCGAGACTCTCGATGAGACGGCCGTAAATCGACGATTCTCGCGAATCGAATTCGGCATAATTGAAGCCGATCCCGGACTTGCGAATATCGTAAGTCCCGATCCGGGCATTCCACAAGGTGGGCCTGGAGCGAAGCGCATCGATCAGTGCGAGATGACTGGCAGGTGCGTCGGCATCGCTGAGCAACGCTCGATTGTAGACGAACACCGCGGGCTCGAGCGCGAAGGCGAACACTTCATGGCGCCATTCGCGCCAGGGAGAGACGCCGCTTTGCGGGCCCGCGGTCTGACCGCAGCCATCGTTCGCCAGGCGCACCAGATGATCGGTGGCGACGGACAGATAAAGGTCCGGGATGTTGCTCCGCGACCGGCAGGCGGCCAGCGCGCGGGCGAGCAGGTCGGTGCTCAAGCTATCTTCATAGACCACCGCGACATCCGGATTGAGCTGCTGGTACCGGACGATGAACGGCCGCATGAAGGTCACGTCGGTGGCGGCCTCGATCACCAGCCGTCGCCGCTCGCCCAACGGTGCCGGGAAGCGGGTCACAAGCGCGCTCGACGGAACGGCGTAAGGTCGCTCGCCGGAAGGCGGAGCCGGTTGCCCCCATAGGACGAGGATCAGCAGCAACACCGCGATTGCCGCGAGCGCCAAAAGGACCGATCGGCGCAGCATCTCAGGCATCCCTCGTGGTCGCCAGGCGCATCGAGACCTGGAACAGGCCATGCTCATCGCGGCCGAAAGACAAGTCGCCGCCATGGTTGATCGCGGTCTGCCGGGCGATCGACAGGCCGAGTCCCGCGCCGGTCTCGTTCTGTCGCTTCATCGAAAACGGCTCGGACGCGCTGGTCCAGCGATCTTCCGGAATTCCGGGGCCGTCATCGGCCACGGTCAGCGTCGCGAAATGCTCGTCGGCGGCAAGACCGATCCTGATCAAGTGGCGCGCCCCATGAATCGCGGCATTGTTGAGGAGGTTGGCGATCGCCTCTCGCAACATCATTTCGTCGCCGACGATCGTGAGCGGCTGTTCGTCGACTTGCACGACAAGTTCGCGCGAGTCTTTCATCGAACCTGACAGGACGTCGCGCGCGACCGATCTCGCCAGCGCCGACAAATCGACGACGTCGGTCGGGATCGTGTCGCCGCGATAGGCGATCATGGCGTGGCCCAGCAGCTGGTGGATGAGCCGGTTCAATTCCTTCAGCCGCATCGACAGCCGCTCGACCCGAACTTGGCGAATCTTTTCGTCGTCGTCATTGGCGAGCAGATCGACTTGCGAGCCGAGGGCGGCCAGCGGCGTCCTCAGCTGATGCGCCGCCAGCCCGGCGAAAAGCTGGAGATTCTCGACCCGAACGCCGATGCGATAGACCAGCGCGTTGATCGCCGCGACCAAGGCTTCGGTTTCACGCGGGCCATCGATTCGCAGCGGCGTCAGGTCCTGCGGCTTGCGCGCCTCGAGTGCCGACTCGAGCCGCGCCAGCGGGCGGACCGCGAACGCGGCGGCGAACAACGAGGCCAGCAGGCCGAGCGCGGCGATCGCCAGGGTGACAGGCGCCGATCGTTCGAACAATTTGAGCTGCATCGCGCTGCGGGCGGCGCGGGTCTGGGCGACCGAGATCCTCAGCAGGCCTTCGCTGTCCGCGGTCCTGATAGGACGCCGCAAGGTGATCACTCGCACCGCTTCGCCGAGATAAGTCATGTCTCCGATCGCCAGTGTCCGTTGCCGCGAAGCGCCCGCCTCGGGCAAGTCGGGATAGCCTGTCAGCAGCTTGCCCGAAGGTTCGCGCACCGAGTAAAAGAAGCGGTCGTTCTCGGCCAGTGCGAGCGTGTCGAAAGCGGATTCGGGGGGAAGGATCGTCACCCGCCCGTCGGCCGCCGATGTCCCGTCGAAGAACTGCACCGCGGCACTTTGCAGCAAGCGGTCATAGGCCTCGTCGGAAGCCGACCGGGCGAAACTCCACCCGGCCAGCAGCGCAAGCAAGGCGCCGACCCCGAATACCGCGAACAGAACGAGCCGAACGCGAACCGTGACCGAGCGCGGAACATGGCGCCAATCTATCATCCTCACGGCGTTCGCAACTGATAGCCCAGCCCGCGATGATTGATCAGCCCGATGCCCGCTGGGGCCAGCTTGCGCCGTAGCCGGCCAACCAGCACCTCGACCGCATTTTCGGTCGGCTCCGCGCGCAAATCGAACTGGCTGTCGAGAATCTGGCCCTTGCTCAGCACACGTCCCCGGTGGACGAGCAGCAGCTCGAGCAGCGAAAGCTCGCGCGGCGAAAGCGCCAGCAGCTCGTCACCGATCGCCACGGTGCGATAGACGCGATCGAAGACCAGCTTGCCGAAGGTAAGCTGGTTGGTTTTTTCGCTGCCCTGCCGGCGAAGCAGCGATCGCACCCGTGCCGCCAGCTCGTCGAAATCAAACGGCTTGCATAGGTAATCGTCCGCGCCGAGATCGAGCAATTGGACGCGTTCGTTGACCGCCGAGCGCGCGGTAAGGATCAGGACCGGAATCTTGCTCCCGCGATCGCGCAAGGCTCTGAGAACTTGCACCCCGGTCATTTCTCCGGGCAGCATCAGGTCGAGGAGTACGAGGTCATAGGCGAACGCCGCGAGCAGTTCGTCGCCGCCCTCCCCATCGGGCGCCCAGTCGACCACGTGTCCCATCCGGCCGATCGCCGCGACGATGCCCTCCGCGACGTCGGCCGTATCCTCGATGACCAGAATGCGCATCGCGCGCTAGCCGGATCGGACATCCGGGCAAGGCGCCCGATGTCTCTCGGCTACGCGGCGAGCACCGGCGATTTCCGGGCCGATCTCGTCGCTCTGAAGAGCCAGTAATTCCATAACAGCGCCTTCCGCTCGCTATAGATATGAGTATCTCCCGCCTAGCGACAGCGTTTTAGCGAGCCGAGCAGCAGCATCACCCGGGCGGCTTTCGCCATGCCGGCGAGCGGGCAACGCTTCACCCATCGTCTCGTCTCGCCTATCGCTGTCGCGATGAAGGTACTCGCCGATCCCGACCGGTTGCTCGACGAAGGCCTCGCGGCGATCCGACAGCAGTTCGATATCGCCGCGGACTTTCCCGCCGCGGTTCTCGCCGAAGCCGAACGAACGAGGGACCGTCCGCCGATCGACCATGCCGACTGGACCCAGCGTCCGTTCGTGACCCTCGATCCGGCCAGTTCGACCGATCTCGATCAAGCGTTCGTGATCGAGCGGGCGGGCGCCGACCTGATCCTGCATTATGCATTGGCCGATATCGGCTGGTTCGTTCCCGAGGGCGGCGCGCTGGAAGGCGAGGCGTGGCAGCGCGGAGTCACGCTCTACCTGCCCGACGACAAGGCGCGGCTCTACCCGGGCGTGCTGAGCGAAGGCGCCGCGAGCCTGCTGCCTGACGGACCGCGGCCGGCCATAGTAGCCAGCGTACGGTGCCGGATCGATGGCACGGTCGCGCTCGATGCCATGACCCGCGCGATTGTCAGGACCCGCGCCAAGCTGGCCTACGAGACAGTCGACATTGCCGCCGTTCCGCATCTCGCCGACTTCGCCGAGCGGATGCGCCGGGGCGAGGATGCGCGCGGCGCCGCCAGGGTCGATCCGCCGGACCAGGAGGTGGAGCGCGGCAGGGACGGCAAGTTCCGCCTGGAGTTCCGAGCCTGGCGTCCGTCCGAGACCGCCAATGCCGCGCTGTCGCTGGCGGCCAACATCGCCATTGCCCACGCCTTGCTTGCCGCAAAGACCGGCCTGTTCAGGGAAATGCCGCCTCCTACCGAGCGTGCTTTGGCAAGGCTTCGCAACACCGCCCGCGCACTCGGCCTCACCTGGCCCGCCAACGCCACCTTTGCCCAGTTTGAGCGCACAATCGACCCGGCGGCAAATGCAGGAGCGATGTTCCAACTGGCCGTGCGCCGCTCCGAAGGCGGCGCGCATTACTTGCCCTATACCCCGGGCCACATCCCGTGGCACGCGGCGTTGGGCGCGACGTACACTCATGCGACCGCGCCGATGCGCCGCCTGGCTGATCGCTACGTCTTGGAAGCCGCGCTCGCGGTCGCCAATGGACGCGCCGTGAGCGACGCTTGCACCGCCGCCTTTGCCAAACTGCCCGCAGTCATGGACGCAGCCGGCGCGCGCGAAGGTGCTGTCGAGCGCGCGGTCGTCGATCTGGCCGAGGCTGCGCTGCTGAGCGGGCGCGAGGGCGAGATTTTTGTGGCCATGGTAACCGAGCTCGACGAACGCGGGGCCCGGATTCAGCTCCGCGACCTGCCCATTTTGACACGGGTCGACGCGCATCGGATCCGCGCCGGCGATGCGCTCAAGGTGCGTTTGATCTCTGCCGATCCGGTGCGCCGCGAATTGCGATTTGAGCGGATCGGTTGACTCGGCGGCCAGCTTTGGGACCGCTACTCACCGGAGCGCATGCTATGGGGCCCGCATGAAAGCAAAGAGCAGCAAGGTGTTGGTCGTCGCGCTGGGTGCTAATCTGGGCATCGCCGTGGCCAAGTTTGTGGCGGCCGCGATCACCGGGTCGTCGGCGATGCTGACCGAAGGCGTGCACAGCCTGGTCGATTCGGGGAACCAGCTGCTGCTGATGTACGGCCAGAAGCGCGCCGCCAAGCCCGCCGACGCGGCGCATCCCGGCGGCTATGGCCGGGAATTGTATTTCTGGAGCTTCGTCGTGGCGCTGCTGGTGTTCGCGCTTGGCGCCGGCGTCTCCGTCTATGAGGGCGTCCGCCATTTCGTCGCCCCCGAACCTGCCGTATCGCCGCTGATCGCCTATGGCGTGCTCGGCGTGGCGTTCGTGCTGGAAGGCGGCTCGACCGTCGCCGCCTACCGGGAGTTCGACCGTGGGAGGCGTGGCAAAGGCTGGTGGGAAGCGCTCGTCTCGACCAAGGATGCAACGACGGTGATCGTTCTGCTCGAAAACGGCGCGGCGATGGCGGGGCTCGTGATCGCCGCGCTTGGCCTGGCACTTTCCCAACTCACCGGGGATCCCCGCTTCGACGGCAGCGCCTCAATCCTGATCGGGCTGCTGCTCGGGGTGGTCGCGATGTTCCTGGCGAAGGAAGCCAAGGGATTGCTGGTCGGAGAGGCGGCGGATCCGCAATTGATCGCGGGCATTCGCCGCGCCGTTTCACGGCACGGGGTGACCGGTGTCGGCGAGATCATGACAATTCACAACGCGCCCGAACAGATTGTCGCTGCGGTCAACGTCGATTTCGACAATCGGCTCAGCGCGGGCGACGTCGAGCGGATCGTGGACGAGATCGAACGAGCGCTGCGGATCGATTTTCCGGAAATCTACCGGGTTTATGTCCGGCCGCACGAGGGCGCGGGAGCTAAATTACCCGCCAGAGGCCTTGCTTCGTAACCGGATCCGAGAGCTTCGTTCTGAGCCAAATTGCCATCAAAGCCTATTTCTTGCTGATCGCCGTCAACTCGCCGTCGCTGCCGGAAAGCTTGAAGGAAAAAGCGACCTGGTCGCCTACCGCCACCTTTTGGCGCATTGTCTCATCAGCTTTGAAACCCATCGTCATCGCGGGCCAGCCCACAGCTTCTATTGCACCATGGTCGATACTGATGGTGCCACTGTTGTTGTCGACTGCGGTCACGGTTCCCTCACCGCTAGCCATCTTGACTGCGGCAGCCGCCGCTGGCGCCATAGTCATGCCCGGGGCCATCGACCCACTGTTCGTTGGCGCGGGCTCAGCGGTATCCGCCGGTTGCTCGGAGCTGTTGCACGCGGCCAATGCCAGGGGCGCCGCCAGCAAGCTCAAGCGGGATACAATACGCATTCGTCGTCTCCTTCATCGTGAAGAGGCTTTGGTGAATGGGCTCGCCGCAGCATCAGGTATGCTGCGGGAAGCAGGAACATCGAGAGCAGCGGCGCCGTGATCATGCCGCCAATCATTGGGGCTGCGATGCGGCTCATAACCTCCGATCCCGCGCCGGTGCCGACGAGCACCGGGAACAGACCCGCGAGGATCACGCCCACGGTCATCGCCTTCGGCCGCACGCGGAGCAGGGCTCCTTCGCGGATTGCCTGTGCGACATCGCCTTTGCCGTCCGACTCGTGCCGGTCGAGCGCGGCTTTCAAATAGATCAGCATCACCACGCCGAACTCGGCGGACACTCCCGCGAGCGCGATGAAGCCGACGGCGGTCGCCACCGACTGGTTGTAGCCGAGCAGGTAAAGCAGCCAGAAACCCCCGGTCAGGGCGAACGGCAGCGTGCCCATGATCAGCAGCGCTTCATCGAGCCGGCGGAAGATCAGATAAAGCAGCAGGAAGATGATCGCGAGCGTCGCCGGGACGACGAACTTGAGCCGCTCATAAGCCCGGCTCAAGTATTCAAACTGCCCCGCGTAGGACAGGCTCACACCCGGCGCGAGCCGCACCTGGCTGGCCACCGCCCGTTGCAGGTCGCCGACGACCGAAGTCAGATCGCGTCCGCGGACGTCGATGTAGACGTAGCTCGTGGGCCGGCCGTTCTCGCTCTTGAGCATCGGCGGGCCCTCGCTGACCTCCACGCGGGCGACGGTGCCGAGCGTGATCTGCTGACCCATCGCGGTGAGGATCGGGAGCGCGCGCAACCCGTCCACGCTGCCCCGCAGCTCTCGCGGATAGCGGACATTGACCGGATACCGCGCCAGCCCTTCGACAGTCCGCGCGACGTTCTCCCCGCCGATCGCCCCCGACACGATTTGCTGCACATCGGCGATGTTGAGGCCGTAACGCGAGGCTGCGGCGCGATCGATCTGCACATCGACATAGCGGCCGCCGGTCAGGCGCTCGGCAAGCGCGGAACTGACTCCCGGCACTCGCTTGGCGGCCCGTTCCACATCCCGCGCGATGCGGTCGATTTCCGCCAGGTTATCGCCCGACACCTTGATCCCGATCGGGCTCTTGATGCCGGTCGCCAGCATGTCGATCCGGTTGCGGATCGGCGGCACCCAGACATTGGCAAGACCCGGCACCCGGACCCGCCGGTCAAGCTCCTCTACCAGCTTCTCGGGTGTCATGCCTGAGCGCCAATGACCGCGCGGCTTGAAGCGGATGGTGGTCTCGAACATCTCCAGCGGCGCCGGATCGGTCGCGGTTTCCGCGCGGCCGGCCTTGCCGAACACAGTTTCGACTTCGGGCACCGACTTGATCAGGCGGTCGGTGCGCTGGAGCAACGCGGATGCCTGGGCGGGAGAAAGGCCGGGCAATGCGCTCGGCATATAGAGCAGATCGCCTTCGTCGAGCGGCGGCAGAAACTCCCCGCCAAGCCGCGAAAATGGGATCAGCGTGGTCAGAAAAATCACGAGTGCGATCACCAGGGTGGCCTTCGGTCGCCGAAGGACCCAGTCGAGGCCGGGCCGATAAGCGCGGGTCAGCGTGCGATTGATCGGGTTGTCGTTCTCGGGGCGGATGTGCCCGCGGACCAGCCAGCCCATCAGCACCGGCACCAAGGTCACCGAAAGGATCGCCGCGCCGGCCATCGCATAAGTCTTGGTGAACGCCAGCGGCGCGAACAGCCGCCCCTCCTGCGCCTCCAGCGTGAACACCGGCAGGAACGAGAGAGTGATGATCAGCAGGCTAAAGAAAAGCGCCGGGCCAACCTCCTTCGAGGCATCGGCCATGATGCGCCAGCGCTCCTCGGCAGACAGCACCGCATCGGGGTTTCGGTCGCTCCAGCGCTCGAGATGCTTGTGCGCGTTTTCGATCATGACGATCGCCGCGTCGACCATGGCGCCAATCGCAATGGCGATCCCGCCGAGCGACATGATGTTGGCGTTCACCCCCTGGAACCGCATGATGAGAAACGCGGTCAGCACGCCCAGCGGCAGCGTGACGATGGCGACGAGCGCCGAGCGGACGTGCCACAGGAACAGCGCGCAGATCAGCCCGACGACGATGAACTCCTCGACCAGCTTGCCGGTGAGGTTCTCGATCGAGCGATCAATGAGGCCGGAGCGGTCGTAAGCCGTGACGACCTCCACTCCTGGCGGCAGGCTGCGCTTGAGCTGCGCGAGCTTGGCCGTGACCGCTTCGATCGCGGTGCGCGCGTCCGCGCCTTGGCGCAGGATCACGACGCCGCCCGCGACTTCCCCCTGGCCGTTGAGCTCGGCGATTCCTCGGCGCAGTTCGGGACCGAGTTGGATGGTTGCCACATCGCCCAGGGTGACCGGCACCCCGCCGGCGGCGGTGCGTAGCGGGATCGAGCGGAAATCCGCGAGGCTGCCGAGGTAGCCCGATGAGCGAACCATGTATTCGGCCTCGCCCATCTCGACCACCGAGCCGCCGGTTTCCTGGTTCGACGCCTTGATCGCCGCGACGACCTCGCCGTGCGTCACGCCAAATGAGGCCATGCGATAGGGATCGAGCACGACCTGGTATTGCTTGACCATGCCGCCGATGCTGGCGACCTCGGCCACCCCGGGGATCGTCTTGAGCTCATAGCGCAGGAACCAGTCCTGCAAGCTTCGCAGGCCGGCGAGATCGTGCCCGCCGGTGCGATCGACCAGCGCGTATTCGTAGATCCAGCCCACCCCGGTGGCATCGGGACCGAGCGCGGTGGCCACGCCTTCCGGGAGCCTGCCCTGCACCTGGTTGAGGTATTCGAGCACCCGCGAGCGGGCCCAGTAGAGGTCCGTTCCGTCCTCGAAGATCACATAGACATAGCTGTCGCCGAAGAACGAGAACCCGCGCACGGTCTTAGCTCCCGGAACCGAAAGCATCGTGGTGGTCAGCGGATAAGTGACCTGGTCCTCGACGATCCGGGGCGCCTGGCCGGGATACGACGTTCGTATCACCACCTGCACATCCGAGAGGTCGGGCAGCGCGTCGACCGGCGTTGTCCGCAGCGCCCAGAGTCCGGCGAGCGCAAGCGCCACCGCAGCGAGCACGACAAACAGCCGGTTGGCGATCGAGCCGTCGATGATCCGCGCAATCATCGCAGCGCTTTCGCGATCGAGACGAGGTGCGGGCCATGCGCGTCGTCCGTGAAGTTGAAGGTCACGCGATCGCCTGACTTGAATCCGCTCAGCTGGGCCTGGTTCTTCGCCGCAAACGCCATCTGCATTTTCGGCCACTTCAGCGCCGGAAGGGCCGCCATGTCGAGCGTTACGCTGCCCGGCCTGATCGCCAGGATCGTGCCTGTTGAGTTGAAGTTTGGTGATTTGTCGGACTGCTGCTTCGCGGCCCTCTCCACCCCGCTTGCAGGGACTTCGTCAATCGGCCGCACATCGAGCCCGGCAAGGCTCGCTTCGGAATCGATCAGGAACTGGCCCGAGGTCACGACCGCCTCACCCGCGGCAAGCCCGGCAAGGATTTCGCTCTTGCCGTTGGCCTCGCGGCCGGTCCGAACCTCGGCCGGCCGGTAGCCGCGCTTGCCCTGCATGACCATGACCAGGGTCCGCCGGCCCGTGCGGATCACCGCTTCCGAGGGGATCAGGAGCGCCTCGCGGCGCGCCGGCTGGAGCGAGACTTGGGCGAACATGCCCGGACGCAGCCGCAGGCCGGGGTTCGGCAGCTCGATACGCGCGGTGATCGTGCGGCTGTCGGCCTGCGCCGACGGCAGGATTGCGATGATCCTGCCGGCGAACCGCTCGCTGGGATAGGCGGTGAGCGTAGCGCCGACCGGCTGCCCCACGCGCACATCGCCGGCATTGATTTCCGGCACCGCCGCTTCGAGCCAGATCGGATTGAGGCCGCTTATTTCTGCCAGCGTCTGACCCGCCGAGACGGTCATGCCGGGCCGCACCGCCAACGACGTTATCGCCCCTGACACCGGCGCAGTGACGGTAATTGTCGCTTGCAGGCGCCCGTTGCGCGACACTGAGGAGATCAGTCCGTCGGACATGCCGAGCAAACGCATCCGCTCGCGCGCTGCGCTTGTCAGCGCCTGGTCGCCAGTGCGGGCGACCGCCAGGTATTCGCGCTGCGCTCCGCCCCATTCGGGCACTAGCAGGTCAGCGATCGGAGCACCTTGGGTCACCAGGTCCTGAGGCGCGCGGCCATAAGTCCGCTGGACAAAGCCGCCCGCGCGGGGCTGGACGATCGCCACCTGGCGCGCGTTGTAGGCAATCGAGCCGGTTACCGTCGTCTCCGGTTCGAGAACGCCGTATTCGGCTTTGACGGTGCGAACGCCGAAGTTCTGGACCAGCGCCGGATCGATCCGAACCCCGTCCGCCTCTGCCGAGCCGCCGGCGCACCTCGCTATCATCTCCATTCCCATCGGCGACTTGCCGGGCTTATCGAAGTGCTGCGCCGGGACCATCGGGTCATACCAGTAGAGCACTTTTGAGCAGCCGCTCGCCGGCTCCGATCGAGCGCTATCGCGGCCCATCGTCGCCAGACCATAGCCGGCTGCGACGCTGACTACGGCAATCGCGGCAGCGGCGGCGTAGGATCGCTGGCGCGGGGTCAGCCTTTCCACAATGGTCGTCATGGGCGCGCCTCCCCGTAGGTCAATCGCAAGAGGGAGGCCGCCTTCACCGCCTTGGCTTCGCGTTCGAGAATTTCCAGCTCGTGCATTGCAAGGCTGGTCCTGGCCGCGACCACGTCGGTGAGCGATGCGCGGCCGGCCGCGAAGCTGGCGGTTTCCAGCTGCACCCGTTCGCGCTCGAGCATGTGCAGTTGCTGGTCGGCGTTCTGCCATTGGCGGTAGGCGCTGCGCCACGCGGCGACATCGGCTTCGAATTGGGCGGACAATTGCCGTTGCTGGTCGACCAGCCGGGCGCGGGCCGCGCCGGCTTCGGCTTCGGCGGCGGCGATGCGCGGCTCCTGCCTGCGCCCGGCGAAGATCGGAAGCGTCATCGATCCCATGACCGAGAGCATGTCGCCATAGTTCCGCTCGCGCACGCCGTAGCTGACGCTGACCCCGAAGTCGGGTCGCCGTTCGGCTTCGGCGACGCGGAGTTCCGCATCCGCCAGGCGGAGCCGCGCATCGGTAACAGCGAGGGCGGGATTACCGCCCAGCGTTGGCCTCAACTCGCCGGCATCGACCAATGGCGGCGGAGTCGGCCCCGTGGCGACGAGCTGGTTGGCCGGAATGAAGCGAGCAAGCCTGGCCCCCGCGGCATCTCGCTCTGCCTCGAGCCTGCTTGTCGTGTCGTCGAACTCCACGAGGGACCGCCGGATGGCCAGTGCCTCGGCGGGGCGGGCCGAACCCGATGCCACGGCGCTGTTGGCGACGGGCACCAGCGTGTTCAGTTCGGCGCTGGCCTGGGCAGCCAATTGCAGTCCGCGCTGCGCATAGGCGAGGTCGATCCATGCCGCGCCTGCCTCGACGCGGACCTGACGAACGGTCAGGCCCAGGCGAGCTTCGGCCAGCGTTATCTGCGATCCCGCGAGGCCGGTCTGGGCACGGCGCTTGGCGCGATTGGGAATCTCCTGTTCGACGCCGACTTTGAGCATGGTCATCATGTCGGGGCCGAGCGGGTCCGGGCCGGTCACCGGCAGGTTCTCGATTCCCGCTTCCAGCTTGGGATCGGGCAGTTGCCCGGCCGCTTCGGCACCCAGCCGCCGCGCCTCGATTTGCAATCTGTCCGCCTCGATCAGCGGTTGGTCCGCAGCCGCTGCCCGCAGCGCTTCGTTATACTCGACAGGCTGCTGGGCCGCGGCGGGCGCACCCAACAGAAGTGCCGGGATCAGCCAGCCCATGGAATTTTTCATCGCACTTGCCCCGAAAGTCCGGTCGGAATGGACACGGACGACGTCGGCTACTCCGCTCTGTCGCCTTGTCAGGCGCAAAAGCGGCGTTGGAACAGGCGCGGCCAAGCCGCGCCCTCTCGATCAGGCGATTTGTGGAGGTGGGGGTTCGGGCCCGCTCGGGGACGTTGAATGCTCGCCGGCGAGACGGGAGCCGAAAGCGAGCGCACTATCAAGGCGCGTGTTAAACTCCGGTCCGTGCGAATCCGCTAGTAGCGGCGATAGGCAATTCATGCTCACGAGGCACTGGAGCAGGCCATCCTGGCAGCAGCCCTTGTCGGGTTTGCCGGGCGTCGGCGCGGACTTGCCAGCCTGCATTTCATCGCATTGAGACATTTCGGACGTTGCCGGTGCCGGTTGCGCCTGTGCATAGGCAGAGCTCTGCACGAGCAGAGCAAGGCCGATCAAGACAGCCGACAGGACACGCGAAAGACTCACAGGTTCGCCTTACTTGCCGGCAGAGACTGCCACAAGTACGGTCTGGTGCACACGGCATAAGGGCCTGGCGCCTCTTCAGTTCCCAACGGGAACTTACTCCAGTGCGCAGAGGCGTGTGTTTCTATCGAGGGCGAATGCAATTACCCTCTATAATTGCAGGGCCTAGGCCGCGAAGTAGGCACTTCAAATGCAAGCCCAAATGCGGTGGCCATCCCAGTGCCTCAAGCTCGTCTGCCAGCATCAATTCCACAAGCGTTGCAGGAGGAAATTGGCTGCTGCGGTGCCGGCGCGCGTTGACCGTGTGCTGATCTAATTCGCTGGTTTACCAGACGTTTAGCACCCTCCCGCGGACCCCCGCGAATAGGGAAATGGTGCCAGAAGAGGACTCTTACCAGTCACTCAACTACTTGGCAGTACTTGTATTTCTAATGCCAGGGCTGAACGTGGCCCCCAAAATGGCCCCAGGAATCGGCTCAACGGCGATTGAAGAGCGCCGGACGATGCAAGCACGCTAGAGAGTCAACACGGCCATCAGCTGGGGCAGATCTGCTTTGGGAGCAGAGGGTCGCAGGTTCGAATCCTGTCTCCCCGACCAACTTTAACCGCGGAAAACCGCCATTTTGCCCATCGAGGCGCGAATAGCGCAGTCAGTGCCGTGTATACGCGGTGTATACGAGCATCTGATGAAGCGATCGCCTGCTCCTGCGGCAGTAGGTCGGAAAGGTCTTAAATTGGGCCGATAGCGGACTGGCAGCTTTCGAGATCGCAATGTGCCGAAGCGGACATCGACCGCTGTGGGCGGCTCCCATCGTGGAAGCCTAGGTCAATGAGACAGCCGTTAGCCTTGCCGCCGTTCGATCTTCGAATTCCAAATGCCAACCGCCATCGAGCGTGCACCATTGAGACTTTTGTCTATTTACCAGAGCAAATTCATAAACCACAGGATTGACAAGGGCGTCGGTGACAATCGCTATCCGGTAATGCTCGCGCGGCTTCATCTCGCCCTCTTACTCTTTAAGGCAGGCAAACTTATTGGCGGACAAGTCGGCACGGATATCATCACCCTGAGGCGGATCACCTCGGGCGAGGAGTTGAAGTAGCGGAACGGGCTGGCTGGCTTACGCTTGCGGGGCATGCTCCCGCCCTAGCCCTCAGCTCCCAATGCGCGATGCATTTGGTCTGACGATGCCGCCTGGTCCGGTTAGAGCAATTCGGCCGAGATCAATTCCGGGGCGAACGGCCTGATCTCGTCATAGCGTCCTTCGCGCAGCTTGTTTACGAAGTTCGGCTCACTGAGGATCGCGCGTCCTACGGAAATGAGATCAAATTCTCCCTGCTCGAGCCGCCCCGTCAATTCCTTCAATGACGGGGAGCCCGGCTTCGCGTTGGGACTGTAAAATGTCTTATCAAGCCCAACCGAACCCACCGTGATGGTCGGCTTCCGAGTCAGCAGCTTTACCCATCCCGCTAGGCTCGTCTGCGCTCCCGGGAACGCCGGTCCCGTGAACCGCCGCTGCGAGCAATGGAATATGTCGATGCCTGCCTCGGCCAAGGGGATCAGCCAGTTCGCAAGCTCAGAGGCGCTGGCAGCCAGATGGCACTCGTAATCCTGGATTTTGTACTGTGAAACCCTAATGCACAACGGCATGTCGACCGGGATCGAAGCGCGGATTGCGCGCACTACCTCGACCGCGAAGCGTGATCGCTCTATCAACGACGTACCCCCCCAACGGTCGGTACGGCGATTTGTCCCGGCCCAGAAGAACTGGTCCAGCAGATAGCCGTGGGCGCCGTGGATCTCGATGCCGTCGAATCCGGTGTGCCACGCGTCGGCCGCGGCCCGCGCAAACGAGGCGATTGTGTCAGCCACGTCGGCCTCGGACATTACCCCGCCTGCCGCCTCGCCCGGTGCTGACAGCCCCGATGGGCTTTCGAATCTCGGCGTGAAGGTTTCTGGAGCGGTGGGATCGCCCAGGGCCCCTACGTGCCACAGCTGGCTCCAGATGCGGCCGCCGGCACCGTGGACAGCGTCAACCACTTGGCGCCAGCCTTGCAGACCCTCACCGTGAATGCTGGGAATGTGAGGATTGTTGCTCGAGTGCGGCCGATCGATAGCCGTGCCCTCGGTGATGAGCAAACCCGTGCCGCCCTCCGCCCGGCGACGGTAATAGGCCGCAACTTCCGGCGTCGGTACGCCGCCTGGGCTGCGCGTCCTAGTCATGGGAGCCATTACAAAGCGGTTTTTGAGCTCGAGCCCAGCCACGCGAAACGGTGTGAAGAGGGCGGATGTGTCGATATCCATCTGGGGTGCTCGCCTTACATTGGGGTGGTGTGGCGCGGCCCGCGCCGTTCCCGGTCATCGTCGTATGCCTCAGGCGGGCGCTTTGCTCGGGATTAACGGTGCCAGAAGGAGGGGATCGAAGCGTCCGCCTGTCCCGATTGTGTGCGCACCTCGTTGCGCGGCTCTTCGTCTCGCATCGAGGCGGAGCCCTGAGTAATCTCCGGCACGATCTGGCCTTGGATCTGGTTGCGCGGGCTCTCGTCCGCGCGGAACAGGGTGCTCGAGGGCCACGCAACTTCAACCGGACTGTTTCGAGAAGTGCCGCGGCCCGATCTCTTCAGCAGTAAAGAGCTTGTAATTCGTGTCAAAAGCCGGACTGAAGGAGATCTCACCACTTCGAGCACGCCGGTTCATTAGTTCGAGCAGCCCGTGAATATCGTCGGTTTCGACTTCGTAGTCCGCCAGATAAGCCCAATTCGGATCGTCGATCAGGCGATAGCGCTGCCCGCTCATCATGCCGTCCAGTGCGAGTAGATCCCCGAGGTGGATCCGTTCGTACCACTCGTTGAACTCCTTCTCACGGCCCCCTACCACATTGGTCAGACTGACCATTCGATATCTCTTCACGCGGCCCACCTCTTCGCTCTAGCGGTGTTGTTTCCCGGCTGGCGGCCGGTTTTCCTGATACGGATCACAATTTTGCTGTAGCCCGCACACCGAAGGTCCTGGGTGGATAAGCGAGGCCGAGCGTATATTGGCCAAGAATAGCCCCCGGGACCGAGTGAAGCAGCGCCCCGTTGTTGGTGATATTCTGAACGAAAGCGCCAAGGCTCCAACCTGCTTGAGAGGTGTAGGTTATGTCCGCCGAATGGCGCCAGAACGCCTTCTGGAAGGCTCCCGGTTGCAATCGAAAATCAACCCATTCAGCGTCCTCGAACCGCGTCATCAGGTGCAAGTTGATCAAACCGTTCTCCAAGTGGAAGGTGTGCGTATAGTTTCCGGTGAAGGTGAAAGGCGGCGCATTCGACATCGGCTTGCCGCTAAGGCTCAGGCCGGCGGTCGGAAGTTCGAACCGCGTATGGCGGGCGTGCAGGTAGGTGACCGCCGCGTCGACCTGATCGTCGCTGCTCAGGCGTGCCGTCAACTCCAATTCGCCGCCATAGAGCTCCGCACTCTGGGAGTTGATCGTCCCGCCGAACAGGATGCCCGTTGACGGATCGAATGCCAGCCCGACGGTTTGGAAGCCACGAAGGTCGTAGTGGAAAGCCTCGCCATTGATCTGCAACCGGCCGCCGAGAAAGCGCGACTTGATGCCGCCTTGGAATGCCTTGATCGTCTCCGGTTCGAAAGTAATCGGCAATACTTTTGCGTTGGGCACACCGTTCACGCCCCCCGCCTTGAACCCCGTGCTGTAGTTCGCATAGAGCATGACGTCGGGTGCCGCATCGAACTCGACCCCCAACTTGTAAGTGAATTTGTCGTTCTGCAATTCGGCATGTGTGGCAAGCCTGGCGAGCGTCGGGCCGGGGTAAACCAGGCCGGTGTGTGCATTTTCAGTCTTCTTGTCCTGGGTAAATCGTCCGCCCAGCATGACGCGAAATTGGGGCGTCAGCGGAACAAGCACCTGCGCAAAGGCCGCCATCGAGCGATAGACGTACTTGTCGATATCGTTCTTGAAATTGACGTGGCCCAGTTCCGGAAAACCGGGTGTGTTCGTGGTGATGTAGGGCGGAATGGCAATCGTGAAGTAGTTCTGCTCGCGCGATTGTTGCCGACCGTAATAAACGCCGGCGACCCAGCTTATCTTCGAAGTGGGGGCGGAGACCAGCCGGAGCTCCTGCTGGAACAACTGGTCGCGAGCGGCCGGAGCAAACCCGAAGTAGTGCGAAAATGTGGTGTGGTTGCGATAGTAGTCGAAGCGGTAGCTCGGGGTCCACGTAAGGGTCGCGAAGCCTAGGTCCAGGTTGGCTTCCGCATAGACCGTGCGATTGTCCGACCGCACGTAATTCGGTTCGTCGATGCCGATGGCATTGTTGGTGTCCTGCCCCGGGAAGCCACCCCATGGTTTCCATTGTACCCCCTTGCAGGCCGCGTCGAGGCTTCCCGGCGGGCAAATCGAATAGCCCGGTCCCTTTTCGTTACGGCGAGTATATTCGGCTGTAAGCAGGATATCGAGATTGGGAGCCGGATCCAACTTCAACCTGGCCCGCACCCCCTGGATGTTGCTGTCCATGAAGCCGTCGCCGACGTAGCCGTCGCGATTGTTCGATGCGGCTGACACGCGCAAGGCCGCGTTGTCGCCCAGTGGCATGTTGATCATGCCTTCGGTCGTGATTTGCCCGTAATTGCCCAACGTAGCAGAAAACTTTCCTTCGAACCTGTCCGTCGGCTTGTTGGTCACGAGATTAACCGAACCACCGATCGCATTGCGTCCCTGCAGCGTTCCCTGCGGACCGCGCACCAGTTCGATCCGTTCGAGGTCGAACAGAACGTCGGGCATCCCGTACTGGCGGCTGATATAGTTCCCATCCACGTTGTAGGCGATTGACTGATCCGTGGCGGGTTGAACCGTATAATTGCCGATGCCGCGAATATACGTCAGGAGCGTAAAGCTTTGCTGGAACTGGATGCCGGGCTTGATACCGGCCAGTTGCCCCGGATCGATCACGTTGAGTTGAGCCAGTTGGTCGCCGCCCAGCACGCTGATCGAGATAGCCGCCTTTTGCATGTTTTCGCGCCGCTTGTTCGCCGTAACAACGATTTCGGATATAGCATCTCTTGCCGTAGCGGGAGCGCCGGCGTTGGTCTCCGCACCGCCCTGCGCCAGATCTTCGCTGCCTTTGTTGGCCTCCTGCGCCCGGGCGACACCAGGCCCCAGCAGAAGAGCCGTCGCGCAGCACGTGGCGAGAAGTTGCGTCTTGCTCTTGGCCGATCCCGTTGCTGCCGTTCTCATGTCACTACTCCCCCAAATGCGCTTCGTGAGCTTTCGGTGAGCGATAATGAACGGATGAGCCAAGTTCTTCCGCCGAGGCGAATGCTCGACTTCATTGAGTGCGAAGCCGGACGCCGGACGCATGCAAGACCTATGGGTCGGAGGTGCGGTACTCCCGCGGGGTTGTCCCGTAGACATCCTTGAATAACGTCGAGAAATGCGACGAGCTGTTGAATCCGCACCGGAATGCGATTTCGGTTATAGAGATGTCCTCGCCCTTCATTCGCAACAGTTTCGCCGCAGCCTTGAGGCGCGTGTTCCAAATGTAGCTAGAGGGAGTTGCGCTTTCTTCTGCGAACGCCATCTGGAGGTAGCGGGTGCTTAGGCCCAAGCGTTGCGAAAGGTTTCCGACGTTAAGATCCGGATCGCCGAAGTTGCTAGCGATGTGCGATTTTATCTGATCAAGGCGATATTGCCTGACCGTCGACTCCGCGCGCTTACTGCAAGTTCTAGCGGCATTCTCAAGACCGATGGAAAGCATGTCTAGAAATGCCCGTCCCATTCGCTTTCCCTGATCGGGAAAGGCGTCGCCGCAATTGAGCGACCAGGCAGAATTGACGATGTCGCGCAAGAGACTGGGCATCGAGCCGGGCAAACGGAAGTTGCGACCGACAAGCTCGTCGGCATCAGGAAAATACTCCCGAAACAAGTGATCTTCGAACGCCAGCGCGGTGTTGTTGGTGACGCTTGGGATCTCCCAGTCGGTGGACTGATCCGAACGAGTGATGAGAAGCTCGTCGGGATTGATGACCAGGCGTGGGCCCCCATTCGCCCTGACGGCCGTGCGCTGCTCCGCCATGTAGACGTAGAACAGCGGAGGCCCGCCTTGCGGCCGATTCGCCAGTTGCATGGGAGTCATCGTCGACGAGGTTATGGTCAGGCCGTCCGCCCGCCCCACGGCCATCTTCATAAAGGTACCCGTGAGTTGGCACGGACGGGCGTTCCAGTTACCCGCAAAGCAATCGGACAGTAGCGAGCCGACAAGGTCGCTTTGATCCCTCGGATCGTTCGAACTCACTTCAAGATGTTGAATCGCCGACACTTTTTATCCCCCCCCGCTCGCTTTCGGAACAGGTCCCCCGTCGCCACACTGTATTGCTTTTCACCCACCTCCACAAGTTCCCGTCAATTTCGCATTGAGGCAATTCATTGCTTCGCATTGCCGAACGAAAGCTCGAAGGATTCGTGAAATAATCGGTGGATCTGCCAATGTTGTAGCCCCCGGAGGCATTGATGACCGACCAAATGGAAGAGCTCGCCCAAAATGTCCGTTATCTGCTAGATCGGCAGGCCATCGCCGATTGCATCCAGGCCTATGCTCGGGCGCTGGACCGGCTGGACATGGAACTCATGGCCGAGTGTTTCACCGAGGACATGATAGATCAGCACGGACCTTTTACCGGAGGACTGGACGAATTTCTGGTATTTGCCCGCCAGTCCGGTGAATCCGGAGCCTTGACCCATCACGGGCACACGACGCACAACTGCGCGATTGATGGCGACACGGCCCATGCGGAAACGTATGTTCAGTTCCTGTCGCTCTCTCCCGACCGCTCGACAGTCCGGATTGGAGCCGGTCGCTATATCGACCGGCTCGAACGACGAGTTGGGAAGTGGCGTATTGCGCACCGCCGCTTCGTGATGGAATGTGCAATGCGTGCCGAATCCTTCGACTGGCTAGGTGGCGAGTGGTGGGAGCGGGCAGGGCGGCGAGATCGCAAGGATCTGAGCTACGAGCATTTGACCGGCTAACGTGGCCGAGCGGGGAGGCGAGCTCGCCTGTTACAGCGAGAGCGGAAAAATTCGAGGGATCAGGCGCTTCGAACCTGCTTCAAGCGCATTTCTCTCGAGCCACTATCAGCCCAGGGCGCCTCATCCAAGGCAGCCCGGACTTGCGGTGGTGCCCCCTTTAGTCGGGACTCCCATGAGCAGCAAGTCCGCTTCCGGCCCAAAAGCAGTCGTTGGCGCGTGCGATGCTGGCGGCAGAATTTGGGCCGGTAGCCGATCGGCTGCTTATGACATGAACTGCCCAGGAAGCGGAATGTTCGCTCTCGATCCCAAGCGGACATTGGGCATGGTAGAACGCAGACGTCCGCGGCAGCGTGTTTTGCACTCTCGTCGATGACGGCCAACCTCACCTCAGCGCCAGCCTGCGCGTTCTCCCGGAGACTTGCACGAGTCCGGGATGCCCGAGCGGTGCGTGTTGACCGCCACTCTTGGCCTCCCGATCTGGACTACAGCTTGTCAATCTGGACAATCACCTTGCGCATCAGGGCGAGGAGTTGCTGCCTTTCCGCGTCGGTCAGGCCGGCAAGAAGCAGACCCTCCCTTTCCAGCGCAGTGGTCACCAGGCGGTCGTACAAGTCGTGTCCCTTGGCGGTAAGTTCATAAGGCTTTGTCCGCCCAACGAACCGCCCCCTGATGGCTGCAGGAGAAGGAAGAGCCCTCGTTCATCGCCAAGCTTGATCGGCTTGGAGCCATGTTTGGCGTTGCGGATTGCCGTGTCGGATAGAGACATATGGGGGCCACTCGTCGAACGTTTGCACCGGTGGCCCCCACAGTGGCCCCCAAAAAAGCGCGATTGCACACGCACAATGGCGGTCAGGCGCAGTCGCCGAACGGCCATTATCTAGCGGATTTCTGCGGTTTTTGCAACCAATCGCGAACATCCGCGATCGGAGAAATGGTGCCCAGAAGAGGACTCGAACCTCCACGCCCTTGCGAGCGCCAGCACCTGAAGCTGGTGCGTCTACCAATTCCGCCATCTGGGCACGGGCCGGCGGCACTTGCTTGGCCGGCGGGTAGGGGCGGGCCGATAGCGGCGCGCGCGCGCGGTTGTCAACGCATTCCGCCGCGGCGCCGCTCTTGCAGGGCGCCATGCCATGCGGCATGGCTCCGGCGCGATAGCGGGCCGGGGCTCGGCCCGGTTGGAGGCACGATGGCACGGCGCAATCCGCTCGAGAACAAGCTGGTGACGCTGATCGGCGGCGGCGGGTTTCTCGGCCGCAACACCGCGCAGGCGCTGCTGGCGCGCCGGTGCCGGCTGCGGATCGCCGACCGGCATCCCGAAAAGGCTTATTCGCTGCGTCCGCTGGCCGACCTCGGCCAGATCCAGTTCGCGCGCTGCAACGTGACCGATGCGCGCAGCGTCGAGCAGGCCGTCGCGGGCGCCGATGCTGCCGTCTACCTGGTCGGCACGTTCGGGGCGGACCAGCGCGCGCTCCAGGCGGACGGCGCGGGGATCGCCGCCCGCGCGGCGGCGGCGCAAGGGTCGGCGGCGTTCGTTTATGTCTCGGCCATCGGTGCCGATGCCCAATCCGACAGCGGCTATGCCGCATCCAAGGGCGAAGGCGAGGCGCAAGTCCGCGCCGCGTTCCCCGGCGCCACGGTACTGCGCCCGGCGGTGCTGTTCGGCGAGGACGATGCGTTCATCAATATGTTCGCCGGGCTCATCGCCGCGTTCCCCGCGCTGCCGGTGTTCGGCCCGCAGGCGAAGCTCCAGCCGCTGTTCGTAGGCGATGCCGCCGATGCCATCGCGGCGGCGCTAGCCGATCCCGCCAGGCACGGCGGCAAGACATACGAGATTGCCGGGCCGGAAGTGCTGACGATGGACGCGCTGCATCGCCGCATCGCCCGCGCCCAAGGGCGCGAGCGTGCGCTGATCGCGGTGCCCGATAGCGTGAGCGCGCTGTTCGCGGCCATTCCGGGCACGCCGATGAGCCGCGACCAGTGGAAGCTGCTCAAGCGCGGCAGCGTGGCCACGGCGGGGGCGCCGGGGATCGCGGCGTTGGGTATTACCCCACGCCCGATCGACCTGTTTCTCGAGCGGTGGATGCTGCGCTACCGCAAGCACGGCCGCTTCGGCGACACGCGCGCCCCGGCCTGACGCTCACCCCGCGGGCTAGCCGGGGCTTTCGAGAGGTTCGGGCAGCGGCTCCACCAGCAAAGCCGATCCATCGGTGCCGACGATGCGAACGCGCTGCCCGGCGGGGATCGGCGGACCGCGCGCGATCCATTCGCTGTCGCCGTATTTGACCCGGCCGCTGCCGTCGGCGATCGGCTGGACCACCAGCGCGGTGTGCCCGACCATCCGCGCGCCGCGCCGGTTCATCAGCGGGTCGGTGCTGGCGATCGGTGTTTCGGCGAGCCAGCGGCGGGCGGAAAACGCCGCGATCAGCGACAGGGCGACGAAATCGAGCACTTGCACCGGCACCGACAGACCGAGCGCCCAGGTCATCAGCCCGGTGACGATCGCGGCCAATCCGAGCCACAGGAGGTAAACCCCGGGCGCGAGCATCTCGGCCGCGGCCAGGATCACGCCGAGCGTCAGCCACACCCAGTGCGGCTCGATTGCCATCAGGTCCGGCCCGTCACCGGCACGGTAGCGGCCGGCTTGCGCGGCGGGGTGGGCAGTTGCGGCTTGGCCGCCGGAGCGGAGCTGTGCGAGCCGAGCACTTCACGCGCCAGCTCGCCGATCCCGCCAAGTGTGCCGATCAGCTGGGTCGCCTCGACCGGGAACAGGATCGTCTTGGCATTGGGCGAATCGGCGAACTTGCCGATCGCCTTGGTATATTCCTGGGCGATGAAGTAATTGATCGCCTGGTTGCCGGACTGCGCGATCGCCGCGGAGACTACTTCGGTCGCCTTGGCCTCGGCCTCGGCCGAACGCTCGCGCGCCTCCGCGTCGCGGAAGGCGGCTTCCTTGCGCCCCTCGCTCGACAGGATCTGCGACTGCTTCTCGCCCTCGGCGCGCAGGATGCGGCTGGCGCGCTCGCCCTCGGCCTCGAGGATTTCGGCGCGCTTGAGGCGCTCGGCCTTCATCTGCCGCGCCATCGCCTCGGAAATGTCGAGCGGCGGGCGGATGTCCTTGATCTCGACCCGGGTGATCTTGATCCCCCACGGCTCGGTCGCATGGTCCACCACCAGCAGCAGCTTGGCGTTGATCTCGTCGCGCTTGGACAGCGTCTCATCGAGGTCCATCGAGCCCATCACGGTGCGCAAGTTGGTGGTGGTGATGGCCATGATCGCGCCATAGAGGTTGCTGACTTCGTAAGCCGCCTTGCCCGCATCGAGCACCTGGAAGAACACCACCGCGTCGACCCCGACCATCGCATTGTCGCGGGTGATGATCTCCTGCCCGGGGATATCGAGCACTTGCTCCATCATGTTGACCTTGTGCCCGACCCGGTCGAACACCGGGATCAGCAGATGCAGGCCCGGCTCCGCCGTCAGGGTGAACTTGCCGAACCTCTCGATGGTGTAGACGTAGCCCTGCTTGACCACCCGCACGGCCATCATCATGAAAACCAGCAGCGTGAACACAACCGCCGCCAGCAGGATTTCCATGCCCATCGTTCCCCTCCTCAGGTCAGGTCTGGCATCGTAGCTGCAGCGCGAGCGGGGGCAAAGCGAAAGCACTGGCGCCGCCGCCGAGGCGATTGTGCGGCGCTCCACATCCTCTTAGGAACGCGGGCCAATCCGCTGCGCCAATGCGCGGAAGCGACGGGAGGAACCTGCGGCCATGAAGCGCATCGCGACCACGATCGGCCTGTGCCTGTTTGCCATCGGCGGCGCAGCGGCGGCGCAAAACGCCCAGCCCTCGCCGCCGCCGGCAATGGCGGCACCCGCTGCCCCGGCCCAGCGCCAGGGTCCGCCGCCGACGCCGGCGCTCGGCCAGGGCCCGTGGGACGTGACCACCGGCGATGGCAAAGTCCATGTCGAAGTCGTCACCACGGGCCTCGACCATCCGTGGGGCCTGGCTTTCTTGCCGGGTGGCGGCATGCTGGTGACCGAGCGAGAGGGGCGCCTGCGGCTGATCCGGGGTGGAGTGCTCGATCCCAGGCCGATCGAAGGGATGCTGCCGGTCTACGCCACCGGCATCTCGGGCCTGACCGACGTGGTGCTCGATCCCAACTTCGCCGCCAATCACTTGCTCTATCTCGCCTATAGCAAGGCCGCGCCCGACACGCCGCCGGGGACCAATCCCAACGCGGTCCAGGCGACCGGCGCGGTGATGCGGGCGCGTTATGACGGCGGCTATCGGCTGACGGATGTGCGCGACCTGTTCGTGGCCGACGCGTGGTACGGCAAGCCCCCGCTGGCTGTCCGCTGCTGCGGCCAGGGCCCCGCTTCGGGCAGCTTCGGCGGGCGGCTCGCGCTCGACGGCAAGGGGCACATCTTCATTACCAGCGGCGACCGCAACTATGGCGAGAAGGTGCAGGATCCGGCGAACCACTTCGGCAAGATCCTGCGCCTCAACCTCGACGGCTCTGTGCCGAGGGACAACCCGTGGGTCGGCAGGAAGGGCATGAAGCCCGAAGTGTGGTCGACCGGCCACCGCAACCAGCTCGGACTGTACTACGACGCGCCCACCGGCCGCTTGTGGGAGACCGAGTTCGGCCCGCGCGGCGGCGACGAGATCAACCTGATCACCAGGAGCGGCAACTATGGCTGGATCGACGTCACCCAGGGCAACCACTACAACGGCGAGGCGACCCACAAGGGGGTTCGCGGCGTGCCCGGGTATATCGATCCGGTGTGGGCGTTTCCCCCGTCGGGCAACCCGGGCAACATCGCGGTCTACCGCGGCAGCCTGTTCCCGACCTGGCAGGGCGACCTGCTGCTGCCCAACATGACGCGGCCCCCGTCGTTCCTGCACATGAAGCTGGCGGCGGACGGGCACGTGGTTTCGAGCGAGCGCCTGCTCGAGAATCTCGGCCAGCGGCTGCGCGACGTGCGCGTGGCGCCCGACGGTTCGATCTACCTGCTGACCGACGAGACCGCCGGTGCGGTGCTGCGGCTGACCCCGGGCAAGTAGGCCGGGCTGATCGTCGGCCGTCTTAGCGCGCGGCTGGCTATTCGACCTCGACCTTGCGGCCGGTGGCGTGCGCGATCGTGGCCTGGGTCGCAGTGCCGTTCATGTTGGGGAGCCCTTGGTAGAGGCTCGTCAGGAGCGCGTTGTCGAACGCGGTCAGGCCCGCCGGACGGGCGCCCTGCCCGGCCGCGAACAGGGCGAGGATCGACGGCGCCCCGATCGTCGCGGCTTCGGGCGGGCGGTGGACCAGCGCGCGCACCGTCGCATAGTCGGCCAGCTGGTTGACGCTCAGCCCGCGCACCGCGGCGCGGTCGACCAGCACCAGTGCGTGGACGATATCGCGCCGGGTGGCGGTGTAGATCTTCGAATGCGCCATCGCCATCGTCGTCTGGGGCAAGTCGGTCAGGCTGTCGCGGCGATAGACCGGGAGCCCGTCGCGGGTGCGGGTGAACACCCGGCTGAGCACGTGCACCGGGCCGCCCTCGGCGAACAGCGCCGCGCGTTCGGTGCGGTTCATCTCGGCGAACAGATAGCCCTGGGCGCGGTTCATCTGGCGGAGCACCGCGCGGCCGTCGTCGACGAACGCCACGATCACGTTGGGCTCGCAGGAATCCGCCGGCGCCATCCGCCGTCCGAGGGCTTGCGCATTCTGGCGGATGCGGCCGACCATGAGCTCGGCCGCCTCGGTCGTCAGCCCGGCGACCCCGGGGCACATCGCGTCCTCGAACCGAGGCAGCGGCTCGGACCTCTCGGCGGCGGCGGGGGCAAGGCCCATCCCGGCGGCGGCGAGGCCGGCGGTGAGCAGCAGCGAGCGTAAGCGCGCGATCATCCGACGTCTCCCACGTGGCCGTCGCGCGCAGTATCCTCCTTCGCCCGCGCCGGGGCAACGGCGGAGTTGTCGCAAAGCGCCGCGCGCGCCTCCGGCCCCGCGCCATCCGGCCCCACCCCGTCCGCGGCGGCGAGCGCCTCGGCCGCCCACTCGGGCATCTCGGCCCCGGCCTGGTGCCAGTGCGCCTCGTCCCCGCCGAACGCGGCCCATTCCTCCACCGCGGCCGGCGCGAGCAGCTCGCCGCGATAGGGCGTGCCGTTGTGCGGCAGCGAGACGTAAGGCTCGTCCGCATCGCCCTCGGCCCAGTCGGCCGCGTCCTCGCCCACCGCGCCTTCCGCCGCGCGCGCCCGCGCCGCGCACGCCTCGAGCGCGGCGGCGATCGCCGCCTGCGCCTCGCCGTCGAGCGCCACGCCCGCGAAGTCGTTCAACGCCGCTTCCGCCCGGCCCGCGCCGACCGCGGCGCCGCCGCCGCTGATCACCGTGCGCACCGTCGTGGTGCTCGCCTCGGCTCCGGTAGCGGCGCCTCCGCTCGATGCCTCCGGGCCGCTCGCCGCCCCCGCGCTCGCCCGGGTGGAGAAATAGTTGACCGTGGTCCGCCGCCCCTCGCCGTCGTGGCCGTAGTGGCGCAGGCAGAACATCAGCAGCGCATCGTTGCGCCGGCGCGAAAAGCCCATCAGCTTGCCGTTCGCGAACACCGGGTGGAGCTGGCCCTCGATCGCCCGCTCGAAGGCGATGTCCTTCAGCCGCTTGACCCCGAAATCGAGCGCCGCGTCCCACGCCCGCCGGAACGCCTCCGCCCCGGGCGCGCGGCGCAGCGTGTAGCAGTTGGCCTGCGCCATGTTGACTTGCGCGGCCGCGCGGCTGACCGAGCCGCAATCCGCCAGCGCCTCGATAAACGCCTTCTGCCGCTCGGGCGTCCACCCGTCATGGCGGAACTTGCGCGGGACCGGCGCAAAGTCCGGCAGCGGCGCCCGCTCCTCGCCAGCGGCGGGGACACGATTGCGCATGGGCCGGGCTCCTGACAGCTTCGACCCCGCTCACCCTGAGCTTGTCGAGGGACCAGGCTAAGGCACAAGTGAGGGGCTGTAGGAAAACGAAAAGTGCCTCGCATTTTTCATCCCCGCGCAGGCGGGGATCCCATCACTCCTGTGCGGCGCCCGGGGCTGTCGGCGAGGATTACGCAGCAACCGCAAGCTTAGAGGCGGATCAGCGCCGAAATCCGCTCATCCTGAGCTCGTCGAAGGACCGGGGGCCGGCGACCCCATCGCGAGCCGAGGCTTCCACGGCGCGGCTTTGCCGCGGCGCATGACTGTGGAGAGAAACATCCATTTTCGAACAAACGCAGAACAACATCCTTCCGTTCCGCTAGTGGAAGGGCTATCGGGCTCGATCACGACACCATGTCGTAAATCGTCCCGGAGGTACCATGCTCAACGAACTTGCTGCCCTCCGGATTCGCGCTGGACTGTCCGTGGAAGACTTAGCCATGATGACGGGCTACAGCGCACGCCAAGTCCAGCGTTGGGAAGCCGGCGAAGCGACGCCAAGGGCAGCGGCAGTTGGCATGCTTCGGTCGATGGCAGCCGTAGCGCCGGTGCATCCCCCTAGCCGATTCAACTTCGTCGATTTGTTTGCAGGCATCGGCGGCATTCGGAAAGGCTTCGACGCAATCGGCGGCCATTGCGTGTTCACGTCCGAATGGAATAAATTTGCTCAGCAGACCTATGCTGCGAATTTCCGCGACAATCACCTCCCTCATGGTGACATTACTACCATAGGGATCGATGAGATCCCCGATCATGACGTCCTGCTGGCGGGCTTTCCCTGTCAGCCGTTCTCGATCGCTGGCGTGTCTAAAAAGAATTCCCTTGGTCGCAAGCACGGATTCCAAGATGAAACTCAGGGAACTCTCTTTTTCGACGTTGCACGCATTCTGAAGGAGAGACGCCCGGCGGCTTTTTTATTGGAGAACGTGAAGAACCTGACTAGTCATGACAAGGGCCGCACTTTTGAAGTCATCTTGAAGACTTTGACCGAAGAGTTGGGGTATCAAGTATGGCATAAGGTGATCGATGCGCAGCATTTCGTTCCGCAGCATCGAGAACGGATTGTTATTGTTGGGTTTCGTGACCATGTGCCGTTTAACTGGAACGACTTGAAGCTCCCTGCCAAAGGAAGCATGCGCCTGAAGAGCGTCTTGCATCCCGAAAACGGGTCCGAGAAAGCCGAAAAGCCCTATACCATCGGCCCGGACGCCATTGTGAACGGCAAATACACGTTGACGGATAAGCTTTGGCAGTATCTCCAAGGATACGCAGACAAACACAGGGCAGCCGGCAATGGATTCGGCTTTGGCCTTGTGACCCCGAACGATGTCGCCCGCACTCTGTCCGCCAGATACTTTAAGGATGGATCAGAGATCCTCATCAGCCAGGGAATCAGACAAAATCCGCGTCGCCTCACACCGCGCGAATGCGCACGCCTGATGGGTTATGGCGATGACTTCCTTATTCCAGTGTCAGATACCCAAGCTTACAAGCAATTCGGTAACTCGGTGGCAGTCCCCGTCTTCAAGGAAGTTGCGCGGGTAATGCAGCCACACATTCAAATGCTGGTCGATCCAGCACGACAGCGTGAAGCCGCCTAACGTGTGGCCGACGTTCATGATGCCACAACCCGCAGCCGGAACATGGCTGCTATCAAGGGCGGCAACACACAACCTGAACTTCTAATTCGCAGGTTCCTTCATGCGGCCGGCCTACGCTACCGACTGCATGTCAAACTAATGCCGGGCAAGCCTGATCTCGTTCTTTCTCGCCACCGGGCAGTTATTTTCGTGCATGGCTGCTTCTGGCATCAACACGACTGCCATTTGTTCAAATGGCCGCGCACGCGGCCAGACTTCTGGCGCGAGAAAATCGGCAGGAATGTAGAGAATGACGACAAAGCCGTCACCCAGCTTTTGGCCGATGGTTGGAGGGTAGCGACTGTTTGGGAGTGCGCGCTGAAAGGCCGCAGCAAGCTTGATTTTACCCAAGCTATGGAGCGTCTTATCGGGTGGATACAGTCGGATGAGCGAATGATAAGGATTAGGGGCGGGTAATTGATTGCATCACTCGGGCAACTGCTGAATCTCATGCGCAGTGGGGGCGCAACTCGCATTTATGCGAAAAAGCTAGCGCCTAACGACAATTCCAAGAATCAAGTTTATCTGGGCGGGGACTTCTCCGCGCTTAACATCATCCCGCATGGGAACATCTATACCGACGATGTCGATGTGAGGGGCGCCGTTAGAGACCGAGGGAAAGCGACAGTCGACTTTTATTGGATAGACGAAGCTGGCCGGCACCCTGCGCCCAACACTAATCTTATCCTCTATCCGAAATACCCGGAAGTTCGCATGTCCGGTTTCTTGCTAGGATGCGAAGCCGCCCCGGCCAAAGTTATGCGCGTTCGGGATGAGGGTCGCGTACTCATCCTTGGCATGACCAAGGACGGCGAGGTGATGGGCTATGCTGCAACCTCCGATGACCCAGTCACTGCTGAATTGAACGCGCATAACTGGCCGATTGTTGGTGTCTTTCTCGAACTTCCACTGACGCTAGATTATGCTGAGAGTCCCCGCGCGCAACTACTGAACCAACTTCGCCGCATTTATCAGTTAGAGTGGATCGCTTCGCAGAAGCTGGAAGCTGACGGCACAAAAGCCGCTTATTCTGCTCGGAACGGCGGTGGCTACACCTTGGAAGCCGAACTGGGTATCACGCCCAATGGCTACGCTGAGCCCGATTTTATGGGATGGGAGGTAAAGCAGTACGGCGTTCGGGACTTCTTGTCTTTCAGGCCCAAATCACCTGTCACTTTAATGACTTCGGAGCCGACCGGTGGGATTTATCGCAACGAAGGCGTCGCTGAATTCTTGAAGCGCTTCGGCTATCCCGATCAGGCGGGCAGGCCTGATCGCGTTAATTTTGGCGGCCGCTACGACTGCCAGCGCGAACGACACGGACTTACACGCTTACGCATGAGGCTCAGCGGATTTGATCGGGATACTGGCAAGATCACAGACCTTGATGGCGGCATGGCATTGATCGACAATGCAGAAGAGATCGCGGCGTCGTGGACGTTCAAGGGCATGATGGCACACTGGAACCGCAAGCATGCACAGGCCGCTTACGTGCCTTCGCTGTTTCGAACACCCCCGCCCGAGTACAGCTATGGCGCGCATGCACTCATGTGCGAACAGACAGATTTCCTACTGTTCCTCAAGGCGTTTTCAGTAGGCAAAGTCTATTACGATCCGGCTATAAAGATCGAAGGTGCCTCGTCAGGTACACCTGTAATAAAGCGACGGAGCCAGTTCCGGGTCAGCCATGATGACTTGACTCAACTCTATCAGCGACATGAGACAGTGCAGCTCTGAATTATTTAATTCCGGAGCGGCTCAATACCTGACCTGCCGGCACCAATCGGGCTGGTGACCGGGATGGTGCACCTCAATCGAACTGGGTTGCTGCTGTGCGCCCTAACCCCCCGTCCGGCTCGCCCGCTTGCGCTCATGCGGGTCGAGGTACCGCTTGCGCAGCCGAATACTCCGCGGGGTCACTTCGACCAGCTCGTCGTCCTGGATATAGGCGATCGCCTGTTCGAGGGTCATCCGCCGCGGCGGGGTCAGGCGGACGGCGTCAATAGTGATAGCGGCACTGCATGATCTCGAGCACCTGGTCCTGATCCTTGCCGCGCACCCGGTAAACCAGCCGGTGCTCGCCGTCGATGCGGCGCGACCACCAGCCGGCGAGATTGTCGCGCAACGGCTCCGGCTTGCCGATGCCTCTGAACGGCGAGCGCATCGTATCGGCGACCAGCGCATCGATCCGCGCGCGCATCTTCGGGTCGTTGCCCAGCCAGTATCCGTACTGTTCCCAGGCGAGATGGTGGAAGCTCAGCTTCACAGAGGCTTATAGGCCCGCGTCTGCTCGTCCCACTCCACCTCGATCATGTTGCGGCCCGCGTCGGCATCCGCCATCGCCTGCTCCAGCGCCCGCGCATTGGCGGGACTCGACAGCAGATGCAGCGTTTCCGTCAGGCTGTCGTATTCGCTCTGCGCCATCATCACGACGGGCTCATGCCCCTGCCGGGTGACCAGCACGGGCGCGCGGTCGTCGATGGCGCGGTCCATGAAATGCGCGAGGCGCTTGCGCAGGTCGGTGAAGCTGACGTGGATCATGTGTACGTGTTAGTGTACACACGCAACCCCGTCAACGTCTAGCTACCCCCCCGTCCGGCTGGCCCTCTTCCGCTCATGCGGATCGAGGTACCGCTTCCGCAACCTAATGCTCCGCGGGGTGACTTCGACCAGTTCGTCGTCCTGGATGTAGGCGATCGCCTGTTCGAGCGTCATCCGCCGCGGCGGGGTCAGGCGGACCGCGTCGTCCTTGCCGGTCGAGCGGAAGTTGGTCAGCTGCTTGGACTTGAGCGGGTTGACCTCGAGGTCCTGCGGCTTGGCGTTCTCGCCGATGATCATCCCTTCATACAGCTTCTCGTTGGGGCTGATGAACAGGATGCCGCGCTCCTCCAGCATGTTGAGCGCGTAAGGCACCGCCTCGCCCTGTTCCATGGAGATGAGCACGCCGTTCTGGCGGCCCTGGATCGGGCCGGCGTGGGGGCCGTACTTCTCGAACAGGCGGTTCATCACCCCGGTGCCGCGGGTGTCGCTGAGGAATTCGCCGTGGTAGCCGATCAGCCCGCGGCTGGGCGCGGTGAAGGTGAGGCGGGTCTTGCCGCCGCCGCTCGGGCGCATGTCGGTCATCTGGCCTTTGCGCTGGGCCATCTTCTCGACCACCGTGCCCGAATGCTCCTCGTCGACGTCGATGACGACGGTCTCGTAAGGCTCCTCGCGGCCGCCGGGGCCGTCACGGAACAGCACGCGGGGGCGGCCGATGGAAAGCTCGAAGCCTTCGCGGCGCATGGTCTCGATCAGCACGCCGAGCTGGAGCTCGCCGCGGCCGGCGACCTCGAACGCGTCGCGGTCGGAACTTTCGGTGATCTTGATCGCGACGTTGCCTTCGGCCTCGCGCTCGAGCCGGTCGCGGATCACCCGGCTCTGGACCTTTTCGCCCTCGCGCCCGGCATAAGGGCTGTCGTTGACCGCGAAGCGCATCGCCAGCGTGGGCGGGTCGATCGGGCGCGCGGCGATGGGCACGGTGACGGTGGGCGTGGCGATGGTGTTGGACACTGTGGCCCGGGTCAGCCCCGCTATGGCGACGATGTCGCCCGCCTCGGCGCTGTCCTCGGGCACGCGGTCGAGCCCGCGGTAGGCGAACACCTTGGTCGCGCGGCCGGCCTCGACCTCGTGGCCATCGACGTCGATCGCGCGGATCGCCATGCCCGTCTCGAGCCGGCCGCTCTCGATCCGGCCGGTGAGGATGCGGCCGAGGAACGGGTCGCGGTCGAGCAGCACGGCGATCATCTTGAACTCGCCCGCCGGATCGGCCGAGGGTTCGGGCACGTGGCCGACGATGGTCTGGAACAGCGGGATAAGGTCGCCCTCGCGCACGTCGGGATCGTGGCTCGCATAGCCGGCGCGGCCCGAGGCGTAGAGGCACGGGAAGTCGAGCTGGTCGTCATTGGCGTCGAGCGCGACGAACAAGTCGAACACCTCGTTGAGCACTTCGTCGGCGCGCGCGTCGGGCCGGTCGATCTTGTTGACCACCACGATGGGCCTGAGGCCGAGGCCCAGCGCCTTTCCGGTGACGAACTTGGTCTGCGGCATCGGGCCTTCAGCCGCGTCGACCAGCAGGATCACCCCGTCGACCATCGAGAGGATCCGCTCGACTTCAGCGCCGAAATCGGCGTGACCCGGGGTATCGACGATGTTGATCCGGAAGTGCTCCTCCGACCCCGGCGGGGCCCATTCGACCGATGTCGGCTTGGCCAGGATGGTGATCCCGCGCTCCTTCTCGAGGTCGGTCGAATCCATCGCCCGTTCCTCCACGCGCTGGTTGTCGCGGAAAGTGCCGGACTGGCGGAACAGCTGGTCGACGAGGGTGGTCTTGCCATGATCGACGTGCGCGATGATGGCCACGTTGCGGAGGCTCATGGGAACGGTACTCATTCGGAAGGGAGATTGCGCGGCCCCTTAGCCGCAGCGGCGCGCCGCAACAAGGGCAGTGACCTTTCGCGGCGCTGGCGGCCCGGTTCATGGCGGCGACACGCGGCGCGTACGAAAGGCGGGCGATGAACCCAACCTCGCTCCTGCGTGCCTTGCTGGCGGCCGCCGCCGCGATCCCCGCCGCGGTCGTCGCGCTGCCCCCGGCGCCGGAGTGGGAGATCGGCCCGTGGGTCCGCGGGCGCAATTATTCGCAAGGCATGCCCGCGCAGCCGAGCCCGGCCCCCGGTGGCACGCTGGCGATGGAGTTTCCCATGGCCGGCAGAGGCCAGGTCGATGCGCTGACGACCGCGGTCGGTCCGCTCGCCGGGGCGCGCCAGATAATGCTGCGCTACCGCATCGACGCCGCCCCCGGCACTCGCTTCGTGGCCGACGAGCGCCCGGGCGAGCCGGCCACCGTGTCGCTGTACTTCCAGCAGGCGGGCGACAGCTGGAGCGGGACGGGGCGGTACGAATCCTATCGCTGGTATTCGCCGGCGCGGACGGTCATTCCGCTCGCGCCCGGGGTGCGCAGCGTGACGATCCGGTTCGACGAGACCTGGACCAACGTCAATGGCCACGCCAACTCGCAGGACCCCGCCGGCTACGCCGCCGCGCTGGCGAATACCGCGCGGATCGGGCTGGCTTTCGGGTCGGCCTCGGCGCGCAGCCACGGGGTCTATGCCACGGGCCCGGCGCGGTTCACGCTGCTGGCGCTCGATATCGGCTAGGCTAGGCGAGCGGGCGCAGCACGATGTGCCCGACCGCGGTGTTCGACGCGGGCACGTGGTAGAAGCGGTACAGCTCCTCGACCTGCTCGCCGAGCGCGCCGCGCATGATCAGCCACATGATCAGCTCGATTCCTTCGGTCCCCGCCTCGCGGAGGAACTCGAGGCGGGTGATCTTGCGTAGCTCGTCCGGGCTGCCGGCCAGCTTGTCGAGGAAGGCGTTGTCGAATTCGGGGTTGATCAGCCCCGCGCGCTCACCCTGCAACTGGTGGCTCATCCCGCCGGTCCCCCAGATCTGCACGTTGAGCCCCGCCGGATAGCTCTCGATCGCATCGCGGATCGCGCAGCCCAGTTGCCAGCAGCGCTCCGCCGAAGGAGTCGGGAACTGAGTCACGTTGATCGCCAGCGGAATCACGCGCACGGGCCATTCGTCGCGCTTGCCGAACATCAGCGACAGCGGGACGGTGAGCCCGTGATCGACGTCGAGCGTGTTCATCAGCGTCAAGTCGAACTCGTCGATCACCAGCTGCTCGGCGAGGTGCGCGGCGAGCACCGGATCGCCGATCACCATCGGCACCGGGCGGCGGCCCCAGCCCTCGTCGGCGACGTCGAATTCCTCGGCCATGCCCAGCGCGAACGTCGGTACGACGTCGAGCATCATCGAACTGGCGTGATCGTTGTAGCACAAGATCACCACGTCGGGATCCTCGGCCTCCTCGAACCGCTTGACCCATTCGTAGGCGTCGAACACCGGCTTCCAGTATTCGTCCTGGGTGCGGCCCTGGTCGAACGCCGCGCCGATGGCGGGGACGTGGCTGGTGCCGATCCCCGCGGTGATCCGAGCCATTACTTCTTGCCCCGGATCGACCGTTGCCCTTCGGGCGAGCGCCCGCCCGCGCGCATCATGGCCGCGTATTCGTCGGGCGTCATCGTGGTCATGCTGCTGACGGCCTTCTGCGTCGACCAGCCGTCGGTGTTCGACAGCTTGACCAGGAAATAGATATTCCCGCCGAGGTCGATCAGCCGGGTGAAGTCGCGGTCGAGCACCGCCTGCCGCTGCTCCTCGCTGAGGCGGAACTTGGCGAGGTAAGCGTGCTCGCCTGCCCGGAACGCCTCGCGGTTGCCCGCGTCCATCAGCGACATGCAGAACTTGTGCAGGTGATAAGCCTGGCGGCTCGCCAGCGCGTTGAACACCTTGGTCCCGGGAATGTCGTTGAGCTCTTCGAGCGAATAGAGACGTGTGCGCATCGGCGGATGTCCTGGTGGTGCCGATGACCTATCAGAGGCCCCCCTGTTCTGCTACTGCGCCGGCACCAGGGATGAGGCAGGATATGCCTTGACCCGATCACAGCTTGGTGGAGCGCAGGCGCAGCGAGTTGCTGATGACCGCGACCGAGCTGAAGGCCATTGCCGCCCCGGCGATGATCGGGCTGAGCAGGATGCCGAACCAGGGGTAGAGCACGCCGGCCGCAATCGGGACGCCCGCAGCATTGAATACGAACGAGAAGAACAGGTTCTGGCGGATATTGCGCATGACCGACCGGCTGAGGCGGCGCGCCCGGACGATCCCCCCCAGATCACCCTTAACCAGCGTGACCGAGGCGCTTTCCATCGCCACGTCGGTGCCGGTGCCCATGGCGATGCCGACGTCGGCCGCCGCAAGGGCCGGCGCATCGTTGATGCCGTCACCGCCCATCGCAACCCGTCGGCCTTCGCGCCGCAAGCGTTCTACAATCTGCTGCTTCTGATCGGGCAGGACGTCGGCGATAACCTGGTCGATCCCGCCGATCTTGCGCGCGACGGCTTCGGCGGTCCGGCTGTTGTCGCCGGTCACCATGATCACGCGGATCCCGTCGCGGCGGAGCGCGGAGATGGCTTCCACCGCGCTGTCCTTGATCGGGTCGGCGACGACGATCAGTCCGGCCAGCGCGCCATCGACCGCGACATACATCACCCCCTGACCATCGCCGCGCAAGGCATCGGCCCGCTCGGCAAACGGCCCGGCAGCGACCCCGAGCTGCTCCAGCATCGCCGCATTGCCGAGCCCCACCGCCCGGCCCGCGACGCGCCCGGTCACGCCCTTGCCGGTGATTGAGGCGAAATCGGCGGCCTCTTCCAGCGTCAGGCCGCGTTCCCCCGCGCCTTCTACGATCGCATTGGCGAGCGGATGTTCGCTGCCTTTCTCGAGCGAGGCCCCGAGCGCCAGCACGTCGCTCTCGGTAAAGCCGCTCGCCGCCTCGACCGCGACCAGCCGCGGCTTGCCCAAGGTCAGCGTGCCGGTCTTGTCGACCACCAGCGTGTCGATCTTCTCCATCGTTTCGAGCGCCTCGGCGCTCTTCACCAGCACGCCGGCCGAGGCTCCGCGCCCCGTCCCGACCATGATCGACATCGGAGTCGCGAGTCCGAGCGCGCACGGGCAGGCGATGATCAACACGGCGACCGCGTTGACCAGCCCTTGGCTCACGGCCGGCGCAGGCCCCCACGCGGCCCACACGCCGAACGTGGCGAGCGCGACCAGGACCACGGCAGGAACGAACCAGCCCGAGACCTTGTCCGCCAGCGCCTGGATCGGCGCCCGCGAGCGCTGCGCCTGGGCCACCATCCGCACGATCTGCGACAGCATGGTATCGGCCCCGACGCGCTCCGCCCGCATCCGCAGCGCCCCCGTGCCGTTGACCGTCGCCCCGGTGAGCTTGTCGCCGGCGGCCTTCTCGACTGGAACCGGCTCACCGCTGATCATCGCTTCATCGATCGACGAATGTCCGTCGAGCACCACGCCGTCGACCGGCACTTTCTCTCCCGGCCGGATGCGCAACGTGTCGCCGGGCTTGACCTCGCTCAGCGGCACGTCCCGTTCGGTGCCGTCGGCCTCGACCAGGCGCGCGGTTTTCGGCGCAAGCCCGAGCAGTGCGCGAATGGCCTGTCCGGTGGCGGAGCGCGCGCGCAGTTCCAGCACTTGCCCCAGGAGGACCAGCGCGGTGATCACCGCCGCGGCCTCGAAATAGACTGGAACCTGGCCACCCATCGTGCGCAGCGAACGCGGGAACAGGCCCGGCGCCAGCGTGCCCACCAAGCTGTAGCCGTAGGCCACTCCGACGCCCAGGCTGATGAGGGTGAACATGTTGAGATTGCGGGTCCGCAGCGAGGCACAGCCGCGCTCGAAGAACGGCCACGCGCCCCACAGCACGACCGGCGTCGCCAACGCCAGCTGGACCCACATCGTTGCGCGCATCGGCAGGGGCCGCCAGCCCACCAACTCGGCCCCCATGGCGAGCGCGAACAGCGGGCCCGCCAGGACCGCGCTGATCCACAACCGCCAGGTCATGTCGATCAGTTCCGGGCTGGACCCGTCGTCCAGGCTGGGCTCGAGCGGCTCAAGCGCCATGCCGCAAATGGGACAGTTGCCCGGCCCATTACGGCGGATCTGCGCGTGCATGGGACAAGTCCAGACTGTCGCGCCGCTGACGGCGGCGGCGACTGCACGGTCCGCCCGGACGGGGACGGTGCCGGCTGATTCGTGGATAGGCGCTGGCTGCGGCGGTATGTGACCCGCTTCGTGGTTCATCGGTCGATCCCTTGAGCTTGTCCGACGGCAGCGCTGGCGATTTTCGACGGCTATCAGCAGCGGGGGCGTGCAGCGGCGGCACGGGCACTATCCGCCAATTGCCTCGCCATCGCCACCCCTAATGAAAGAACAACTGTTCCTGCTTCAAGCACGCGGGGGGTTAACGCGCGGCCTCACTTTGCCTAGGGGGGTGGCGTTGAGCGCCTGCGCGCCGCCCCCGGTCGAGGGTTTGGGCGCGCCGGCCTGCCGGAGAGACCCGATGAACGATTCTGTGCTGGACAAGCCCGTGGACACCGCGCTGCACCCGCTGGAAAAGCTCGCCGCGACCAATCCCGATGCCGAGATCTGGTGGGATTCGAGCCCGCTGATCTTCCCCAGCTGGCGCGAAGAGACGCTGGCCAAGGCGCCGGCGGGCAAGCTGGCCCAATGGACCGCGCAAGTGGACCGGTTCTACAATGCCGAAACGATCGCGCGCGACGGCACGATGGGCTTCCGCGGGGTGACCACCAACCCGCCGCTGTCGCTCCAGGCGATCAAGCTGGCGCCCGAGCTGTGGGCGGCCGAGATCAAGGCCATCGCCAAGGCCAGCCCGGGCCTCGATTACGAGGGCGTGTACTGGGCGATGTACCTTGGCCTGGTGAAGAAGGGCGCCGACGCGATTCGCCCGGTCTATGACAAGTCGGGCGGCAAGTACGGCTTCCTCTCGGGCCAGGTCGATCCGCGGTTCGTGCGCGATGGCGAAAAGATGCTCGCGCAGGGCCTGCAAATCTACGCGCAAGGCGCCAACGTGATGGTCAAGCTGCCCGGCTCCAAGGAAGGCTACGAGGTGCTGGAGGAACTGACCGCGCGCGGGATCAGTACCAACAACACCACCAGCTTCACCGTCCCGCAATATCTGCGATGCCGCGCTGCTGTCAGCGCCGGCTTGCTGCGCGCCCAGGCTGCCGGTGTCGATCTGAGCAAGTGGCGGTCGGTGATCACCCATATGTCCGCCCGGCTGGGCGAACTGTCCGACTGGAAGACCGAGGCCAAGGCGCGCGGGATCGAGCTGACGCTGCCCGAGATTCGCGATGGCGAAGAAGCGGTGCTCAAGCGCGCCTATCACCACGGCAAGAGCGTGGGGCATCCCTCAAAGATGCTGCAATGCTCGATGCGGGTGGAAAAGGACGACCGCACCGGCAAGATGGTCAGCCGCCACATCCAGGACTTCGGCGGGAGCGACATGGTCTACACCTGCCCGCCGGGCTACATCGCCCAACTGATGCAAGTGGCGGACGAGCTCGACCCGTTCGACGCGCGCGCGATCGACCGCGAGCCCAACAAGGCCAGCGTGGCCAAGCTGATGAAACTGCCGAGCTTCCGCCAGGCTTACGAATTCGACGGCATGCGGCCCGACCAATTTGCGCACTACGGAAGCTTCAAGGCGACCGAGGCCGAATTCGCCGCCGCCACCCGCCAGACGGTCGATTTCGTGCGGATGACGCTGGAGAGCTGATCAGGGGAGCATTGCCATGGCGATCGAGATCACCGCAACGAAGGATGGCCCTTACAAGGTGCGGGGCGACTTGAGCGAGCTGACGCTGCTCGACGCCAGCGGGAACGCCTACGACCTTTCCGGCAAGAAGGCGGTATTCCTGTGCCGCTGCGGCGGCTCGACGACCAAGCCGTTCTGCGACGGCCAGCATTCGCACATCGGCTTCCAGGCGGCCGAAGGGGCGGTGCGCGAGGAGGGCTAGGCGCGCGCTTCGGTCAGCCGAGGTAGCCGTGCTCCATCAAGTAGACCGGCGCGGCAGCGGCAGCGATCGCCAGCGCCTGGATCGCGAGCATCGCGGCGGCGCGCTTGCCATCGCGCGGCAGCCAGCGCGCCGCGAAGACCGCGATCACCGGCAATTGCGCCGCCATCAGCAGCTGCCACACGTGCGCCGCGGCGCCTTCGTCCTCCCGCACCACGCCGCGATCGACGATCAGGGTGGGCGCATGCGGGCCGGTCAGGAAATAGCCGGCCAGCAGCGCAATCGCAGCCGCCGATAGCGCCAGCGGAATCCACCCGCTGACCGCGCGAAAGGCGGACGGCCGGCCCGGCGCCCCGTTATCCATCGCCGCGCCGCCCATTGCCAAATCTCCCCGATTGCGCGGCGCTTGTGCACTCCCGGCGAGCGAGAAGCATGAGCAAAAGCTGAGCCTTCGCTGAAATGCGACGCGCATGCGCGCGCCGGCGCCCGGCGGGAAACCGCGTCGGCGCTAGCCGGTCCGCTTAGAACGTGTAGCTGAGCCCGATGCCGGCCGCATACTGGTCGCGCGAGCCGTACCGGAGGACGATCGGCGACCGGGCCGCATCGCCGGTCAGCCGGTCGTACTTGGCATAGCCGTAGAGGCCCAGGTGCCGCGACAGCTCGAACTGGGTACTGGCGGCTGCGCCGTAGGATTCGATCCCGCCGCCGGCATCGTAAACCGGCAGGCCAGTGGCGAGCGCCGAGGCCGGGGTGACGCTGAAATAGGCGTCATGAAACTTGTTGTCGGCCCAGGTGACCCGCGGCCCGATGGAAAACAGCCAGTTGTCGCGCTCGCGCAGCACCACATCCGCGCCGCCGACGCCGACCAGACCCTTGTGTCCGGTGACGCCGTAGCGCAGCTCGCCGTGAAGCCGGAAATTGTCGCCCAGCCAGGTCTGCGCAAAGCCGCCGACCTCGACCGTCCGGTCGACCTTGGGCAGCGCCGCGCCCACATCCACAGGCTTGCGCGATCCGACCAGGTTGACCACCGGGCCGATCGAAAAGCCGCCCGAATGTAACAGCGCGATGCCGAAGCTGTCGTCGCCGGCCTCGAATTCGAACGGGGTGTCGCCGCGCGCGCGGTCGATGTCGAACATCGGCAGGATCGATACCTGGTCGGCGCCGGGGTACTGCGGTTTGACCTGCGGGCCCGCGGTCACGCGATAGCGCCAGGGCTGCTTGTCTTGCCCCGCTGCCGGTGCGGCAATGGCAAGCGCACTCAACAGCGCCACGAAGCGGTAGAAGGTCTGTCCCATGGTGCCCCCGTCAGTCCGCCCAGTACAGACGGTTCGGATTGGCAACCAATAGCTTGCGCTGAAGTTCCGCTGTGGGGGCGATGCGCGGGATCATGTCGACCAG
>JBDSDC010000139.1:0-19210 GCA_039920725.1 Croceibacterium sp.
GATTACCGCCTTGTAGCCGGCCAAGTTCGACTGGCTGGACAGCACGTCCATGCTCTGCGCGCGGGTGATGCGCGGCATGAATTCCATCGCCAGCGCTTCGAGCCCGGCGGCGGCGTAAGCCTGGACCCGCTCGCGCGCGTTGTACGGGTCGAACATCGCGGCGACCCACGCCCCGCTCGCCGCGCCCGCGAGCACCGCCGGATCGGGGGCCTGGACGCCGAGCACGATATCGGCATCCTGCACCACTTCGGCGGCCTGGCCCAGAATGGCGCCGGCGGCTTCGTAGTCGGCATCGCTGATCGAGGCGTTCTCGCCCGCCCCGCGCTCGACCGCGACCGCCGCGCCGAGCGCGCAGAACTTCTTTACTGTCTCGGGCGTCGCCGCGACGCGCCGTTCTCCCGCGGCGCGTTCCTGCAGGACGGCGATGCGCATCTGTACCGCGACCGGATCAGGAAATGAGCAGGATGACGACGAACGCGATCACGGCGATGATCGGCACGGTCCATTTGAGCAGGCTCGTGAACCAGGCGTAAGTCGAGACATGCGCCTTAATGTCGTTGGCCGTATCCGCCATTGTCATCCCCTTGGAACCCGGTGTTTCGCGGGCTCGCTCTATCGCCCGGGGCGGGCGCGCTCAAGCCCTGTCCTGAGCTTGTCGAAGCGGAAGCTTAATCGGCTCTTTACCCACTTGCGCTAATCCCGCTCCTTCTAGGAGTGGGGATCGAATGGCCGACGCGGAACAGCGCCTCCTGATGCTGATCGACGATGAGCCGGCGCAGAGCCGGCTGATCACCGCGCTCGCCGCCCGCGAGGGTTGGCGCACGGTGGTGGTGCGCGATTCGGAAACCGCCATCGCCACGCTGGGGACGCGCCAGGGCATGATGCTGGCGGCGATCATTCTCGATCAGTGGGTTCCCGGCGACCAGGCCTGCGAGCTGATCGCCGAGCTCAAGGAGCGCCGCCCGGCGCTGCCGATCCTGATGCTGACCACCAGCACCAGCCCGCTGCTCGCGGTCGAGGCGATGCGCGCGGGGGCGACCGATTATCTGGTCAAGCCGGTCGCGCCCGACCGGATGATGCAGGCGCTGCGCAACACCACCACGCACGCGGCGCCGCAGGACGAGCTGACCCCGCTGACCGAAAAGATGCCGGCGGTGCTCGATTTCGATGCGATGGTCGGTCATTCGCCGCCGTTCCGCGATGCGCTGGCCAAGTCCGCCAAGGCCGCCCGCGGCCACAACCCGGTGTTGATCGAAGGCGAAACCGGCACCGGCAAGGAAATGCTGATCCGCGCGATTTACGCCGCCAGCCCGCGCGCGCGCGCCGCGTTCCGCATCATCAACATCGGCAGCGTGCCCGCCAGCAGCCTCGAATCGGTGCTGTTCGGGCACGAGAAAGGCGCTTTTGCGGGCGCCTTCGACCGCCAGAGCGGGGCCTTCCAGACGTGCGACGGCGGGACGCTGGTGCTCGACGAGGTCGACCGCCTCGGCCTCGATTTGCAAGACCGGCTGGCCGAAGCGCTGGCCAAGCGGTGCGTACGTCCGATCGGCGCGGCGCACAGTTTCAAGGTCGATGTCCGGGTGATCTCCGCCAGCAATCTGCCGCTGGCCGATCTCGTCGCCACCGGGCATTTTCGCGCCGAATTGCTCGGGCTGCTGGCGGGCACGCAAATCGTGCTTCCGCCGCTCCGCGAGCGGGCGGGTGACATCCCTGCGCTGACCCGCCACTTCCTCGCCCGGATCGGCGAGCAACCGGGCCTGCGCGCGCTCGGCATCACCGACGGGGCGCTCCAGCTGCTCGGCGCGTTCGACTGGCCGGGCAATGTCCGCCAGCTCCAGGCGGTGCTGTTCCGCGCAGCGGTGTTCTGCGACGGCAACGCGCTGACTTCGGTAGACTTCCCGCAGCTGAGCCAGATGATCGACTTGCTCGAGAATCCCGCTCAGCCGGTCCACGGCGGCGGCGTGCAGCTGTTTGCCTCCGACGGCAACTTGCGCCCGCTGGAGGACATCGAGGCCGACGTGATCCGCCTCGCCATCGGCCATTACCGCGGCCGCATGACCGAAGTCGCCCGCCGCCTCGGCATCGGCCGCTCGACACTCTACCGGAAGCTCGGCGATCTGGGGATCGAAGCGGCCTAGTCCGTCAATCCTCGCTCAGCCCCGAAAAGTCGCTCAGCGCGGCGTCGCGCAGCCCGCGCCATACGTTGCGCGCCTGGACGGTGTCGTAGACATCGTGGACACGCAGAAGCTGGATTCCGGCGTTCATCCCCTTGACCGCCAGCGCCACACTGCCGCCGAGCCGCTGGTGCGCCGCGGCCTCGTTCGACAGCGCGCCGATCATCCGCTTGCGGCTGGCGCCGAGCAGCAGCGGCTGGCCGAGCGCGTGGAACAGCGGCAGCGCGTTTAGCAGCGCCAGATTGTCCGCCATCGTCTTGCCGAAGCCGATGCCCGGATCGAGCAGAATGCGCCCGCGCTCGATCCCGCCCGCGATGGCCCGGTCGCGCGCCGCGCGCAGCCAGTCGAACACCTCGAAAACCGCGTTGCCGTAATCGCCGCCGCCGTGAAGGTCCTCACCGGCGGCGTCGACCGGGCCCGACGCGTGCATCAGCACCACCGGCACCCCGCTGGCGGCCACGAATTCGAGGCTGCGCGGATCGTGGCGCAGCGCCGACACGTCGTTGATCAGGTGCGCGCCTGCCGCCAGCGCGGCTTCCATCACCGCGGCTCGCCGCGTGTCGATGCTAACCGCCGCGCCCATCGCCGCGCAATACGCGACCGCGGGGACCACGCGCTCGATCTCGTCGCCCTCCCACACCGCCGCCGCGCCGGGGCGAGTGCTCTCGCCGCCGACGTCGACCAGCGCCGCGCCCGCCTCGAGCATCGCCGCGGCATGGGTCTGGGCCTCGGCGGGATCGTCGAGGAACTTGCCCCCGTCGGAAAAGCTGTCCGGCGTGAGGTTGAGAATGCCCATGACTTGCGGCTGGTCGAGCCGCACCGTGCGGCTGCCGAGCTGAAGCGGGGGATGCGCGGTGGTCAGCCCGGCCCATTGCGCCTCGGCTTCGGGCCCCAGCTCATCGGGCAGGCGCGAGAAAGCTTCCTCGATCCCCGCCGCCGTCGCCAGCTCGCGCTGAACCACCGCACCGTCGCGGGTGACGGTGACGGCGAACATGTGCGCGAACGCCAGCCCACCGCCCAGCCGCACCGCATCCCCGCCCACTGTTTGCGGACTGGGGACCAGCGTCACTGGCTGGAGATAGAGTCGGTCGGTCATGCTCAATCCGTCAGCGAAGTTGACAAAGTTGACAGGGTCCTGGGCGAAATCGCAAAAGCGCCACTTTGACCGGCGAAAGTGTCATCTTGCGCCCGAAGATGTGACCTTGGAGCATTCTGGCCAGGTAAACGGGTGGGCTCATGCGCTGCCGGTTGGCACAGCCGAGGGCGAGTAGGACAGAGAAAAATCAGTCCTCGACCGCCAGCAGGTGCAGCTGCCGCAGTGCGTCGAGCGGATGGACGTGGCCCTGGTGCTCGAGGTGCCAGAAGGTCCACCCGTTGCAGCTCGGCGCGCCTTGGAGCACTTTACCGACGCCGTGGATCGAACCGGCTTCCCCGCCGCTGAGGATCGAGCCATCGGCGCGGACCGTGGCGGACCACCGGCGCTGGCGGTCGAACAACTGGGTGCCGGGCGCGATCATCCCGGTTTCGACCAGCGCGCCGAACGCCACCCGGGGCGCGCTTTTCTGGCTCATCATCGTCGCCAGCGCCGATTCGTCGAGCGGCAGCGCGCCTTCGATCCGCTCCAGCGCAACCTCGCGATAGGCCGCCTCGCGCTCGCATCCGATCCACTGCCGGCCGAGCCGCTTGGCCACCGCGCCGGTCGTGCCGGTGCCGAAGAACGGGTCGAGCACCACGTCGCCCGCCTCGGTCGTCGCCAGTAGCACGCGGTAGAGCAGCGCCTCGGGCTTCTGCGTCGGGTGCGCCTTGTGGCCGTCCTTCTTGAGCCGTTCGGGCCCGCCGCAGATCGGCAGCAGCCAGTCGCTCCGCATCTGCAATTCGTCGTTAAGCGTCTTCATCACGCGGTAATTGAAGTGATAGCGGGCCTTTTCGCCCATGCTCGCCCAGATCAGCGTCTCATGCGCGTTGGTGAAGCGGGTGCCGCGGAAGTTGGGCATCGGGTTGGCCTTGCGCCAGACCACGTCGTTGAGCAGCCAGAACCCAAGATCCTGCACCAGCGCGCCGACGCGGAAGATGTTGTGATAGCTGCCGATCACCCACAGCGCCCCGTCGGGCCTCAGCACCCGGCGGCATTCGCTCAGCCAGGCGCGCGTGAAGGCATCGTAGGCCGCGAAGTTGTCGAACCGGTCCCAATGGTCGGTGACCGCGTCGACATGGCTCCCGTCGGGCCGGTTGAGATCGCCGCCGAGCTGGAGATTGTAGGGCGGATCGGCGAACACCAGATCGACGCAGGCCGCCGGCAGCGCGCGCATCGCCGCGATGCAGTCGCCCGGCAGGATTTGCCCCAAGGGCAGATCCGCAGAGTTTACCGCGCGCGGCTTCGGCGCGCGAATCTTGATGACTTCGCCCATCCCGTCCTTCGTCCCCCTGACTTATCCACAGGGTGCGACAGGCAGGACTCCGCCGTCAACCCGCGATGTCGCCACGGCTCGGATTAGCCGAATAAGGTTAACGCGGAACGAAACGAGTCCCACACACGATGTTGAGTCCCCGGCGGCCGTCCGGACTCGATATCTGGTGGTGTGGCGCGGAAGACTCGCGAGCCGGTTTCCTGCTATCGGACCAGGCGGAAGGGGGATTTCCATGGCACTCAAGATCATTGGCGCGGGGCTCGGGCGCACCGGCACGCTGTCATTGAAGTTCGCGCTCGAGCACATCGGCTTTGGGCCATGCTACCACATGTCGGAAATGCTCACGCAGGTGCGCAGCCACCTGCCGCTGTGGGTCGAGGCGGCCAAAGGCAACCCGCGGTGGGACACGATCTTCGCGGGCTATCAGTCCAGCACCGACTACCCTGGCTGCATGTTCTGGCGAGAACTGGTCGCGAGGTATCCCGATGCCAAGGTGATCCTGACCACGCGTGATCCCGACAAGTGGTTCGAGTCCGTCACCGCCACCGTGATGTCGCCCGGGCACCGCGCGCGGCTGGAAGGCGATCCGGCGATGGCCGAATTCTTCCGCCTGACGGTGTTCGAAGGCGATCTCGAACAGCGCCTCGGCGACCGCGCAAAGATGGTCGAGTACTTCGAGGCGTGGAACCAGGCGGTGATCGACGAAGTCCCCGCGGGCAAGCTGCTGGTCTACGGCGCCGGCGACGGGTGGGAGCCGCTGTGCGCGTTCCTCGGCGTGCCCGTGCCGAAGGAGCCCTACCCGCGCGTCAACAGCCGCGAGGAAATGACCGAGCGCACCGGCGAGCTGGGCGACTTGCGCCGCGGCCACGGAGCACCGCCGCCGCCCGAGGCGCTCGAGGCGATGGTCCGCGGTTACCTCGATGCGATGCGGCAGCAGGCCTTTCCGGCGGCGGTTTAGCGAGCGCCGTTGCGGTTTGGCTTGTCAACCTGGCCAACGGGAATGCCCGCAACTCAAGAAGCGGTCATTCGCTTCCGGCCCGAACCCCGACCGTCGGCCAAACCCCCTCTATGATAAGATCATAGCTAGCCTCGGCACGAGCTTGGTAGCCGCTTGGCAAATCGGACTATCCGCTGCAAACTCATGTCCAAAAATAAAAAGCGGGACTCACAGTCCCGACTGAGGGGACCGCCGTCATGCGCAAGCACTCCCGCCTGCTGCTTCTTTCCTTGCTTCTTCCTGTATCCCTTTTGCTCGGCCTGGGAGCTGGAGTCGACGCTCAGGAAACACACGCCCACATGGACGTGCCCGCACAGGAACCGTCTTCGGCGGTCAAGCGGTCGCGCTGGTCCGATCCTGCGTCCTGGCCCGACGGGAAGGTGCCGCGCGCAGGCGACGCGGTAACGATCGGCCGCGGCAGGGATATCATCCTCGACGTCAATCCCCCGGGGCTGCGCAGTTTGACGATTGGCGGCAAGCTCAGCTTTTCGAACGATCTCGATATCGAGCTCAAAAGCGACTGGATTCTGTTGGCCGGCGGCGAGCTCGACATCGGCAGCGAAGCCAAGCCTTATACGCGCACGGCGACGATTACCCTGACCGACACCGTTCCCGATGAAAACATCAATACCATGGGCGACCGCGGCATCATGATGCTGGCCGGCACCTTGAGCCTGCACGGTGACCGCAAGCACACCTGGACCAAGCTTACCCGAACGGCCAAGGCCGGCAGCGCCAAGATCGAGGTGCTGGATGCAAGCGGCTGGCGCAAAGGCGACGCGATCGTCGTTGCCTCAACCGACTTCGATCCCAAGCAGGCGGAAGAGCGGACCGTCGCCGCCATTCGCGGCGGCGCGATCACGCTCGATAAGCCGCTGAAATACATGCATTTCGGCGAGATCACCTATGGCGTCGACGAGCGCGGCGAAGTCGGCTTGCTGACGCGAAACATTCGGATCCAGGCTTCGGACGACGCGGAACGCTCCTACTTCGGCGGGCATATCATGGCGATGGCCGGGTCCAAGATGTATCTCTCGGGCGTCGAGCTTTCGCGCATGGGGCAGAACCTGCGCCTCGCCCGTTACCCGATCCACTGGCACGTGCTGGGCGAAGGACAGGGACAATATATCGAGAACTCGTCGATCCACGACACGTACAGCCGCTGCGTGACCGTGCATGGGACCAACAACGTGCGGGTCGAAAACAACGTGACCTTCAACACCGTGGGTCACTGCTTCTTCCTGGAAGACGCCGTCGAGACGGGCAACCAGTTCATTCACAATCTCGGCATCCTCACCAAATGCCATCCCGACGCGAAACCCTGCGTTCCGACAAACCTCGCCCCGGGCGGAGCGGCGGGGGGGCCGTCTGGCCAAAGCGCCAAGGATGTCCTGCTCCCGTCCGACAACACGGCGTCGATGTTCTGGATCACAAATCCGGACAATATCTTCCGGGACAACGTGGCCGCGGGGTCCGAGCAGACGGGTTTCTGGTTCGCCTTGCCGGAGCATCCGACCGGCGCGCATGAAGGCAAGGAGGGCAGCGCCAAGATCTGGCCACGTCGAACCCGGGTGCGGGAGTTCAGCGGCAACACCGCCCATTCGAACTTCGACGGGTTTATGTTCGACCGCGGTCCCAAGCCCGATGGAACGTTCAGTGTCGGCGGCAGCAACTACCATTTTGCCTATGCCAATCCGGCTGACACGAACAGTCAGCAGCTGGAGTCGGTGTTCGCGAATTTCACCGGGTACAAAAACCGGCATGGCGCCGTGTGGGGCCGCGGCGAACTGCACTTGTTCAAGAACCTGAAGGTGGCGGACAATGCCGTCGGCTTTACCCATGCCGCTGCCGCGGTTGGCCGCGCCGCCTATACCTCGCGGGTGGTCGACTCGGTGTTCGTGGGGGAGAGCGACAATATCGGTAATCCCCGGACGCCGCAGGAAATCGCTTACGGCCGGAGCAGGCCGAACGACATCGCGGATTTCCCGATCCATGGGTACGAGTACTACGATCTCCGTCATGACGTGGTGAACACCACGTTCGTGAATTTCGAGCCCAACGCCACCCGCGATGCGGAAGCGATCTCGTACCTGATGTACACCAGCTTCGGGATGAGCACCGAGAACGCCATCGAAGGCGCGAAATTCACCAACTCAAAGCGTGTCGGTTTCCCTCCGGTCGTGCGTCGATGGGCCTCGGATTTCGGAAGGAGCAACGCCTGGCGGGGCGCGGCCATCCACGACCGAGACGGCTCGGTCGGCGGTGTCCCCAATTCCTATATCGTCATCGACAACGGAATCGCATCCGACGAACAGGCGTGCGAGATCAAGCCTGACTGGGGTGCGGCGGTGTGTCGGGGTGACTTCGGGCGCTTCGGCGTTGGCGGCAATTTCGGCTTCGGCAGCGCGCCGATTGCCGATCCGGTGATGCTCAGCCGTAACGGCAGGCGGTTCGAATACACCGGGGAAACCACGATCCGCAGCGGAGCCGAGCTGAGGGTGGAAACCGGCAGGAAGTCCCTGTCCCTTACCCTCAGGGAAATGGACGACGGCTCGTGGGTAATTTTCGAACTTCCCGGGTTCAGCACCGCCGCCGGGGGTGTGCGGAAATCCACCCTTGCCGCGCTGCGCGAGGCCAGTGGGACTTGCTATTACAGCGAGGGCGGCACGCTGTGGGTCAAGCTTGTTGTCGACAATGCTGCCGGCCAGAGTGTTTCTGTCGGCACCCCTGGTGCCGGCGTCAGCACTGTTGGAAACGGACCCGGTGGCGCTTTCGCCGCGGGAGCCCGCCTCGACGTCAGCAGGTAAGTTGAGCCCGCTGTATGGGCGAGAACCCTCCGCACAAGTGACGCGGCGGGAATAGCGCGTGGTCCGCTTTCGGGCGACCGCCCGACTTCAATCAATGGCCGAAATTGGGTCGAATGCAGTCATTCGACCAAAGCTAAGCCCGAGCCTTACTCAGGCGGAATCGCCATCGGCGGCAGCTCTGCCTGCGCCACCAGTGCGAAGTCCCGGCGGGCAGGCTGCTGGTTTACGGCGCCGGCGACGGGCGGGAGCCGCTGTGCGCGTTCCTCCGCGTGCCCGTGCCGAAGGAGCCGTACCCGCGCGTCAACAGCCGCGAGGAAATGGCCGAGCGCACCGGCGAGCTGGGCGACTAGCGCCGCGGCCACGGCGCACCGCCGCCGCCCGAGGCGCTCGAAGCGATGGTCCGCGGGTATCTCGACGAGCTGAGGCAGAAGGCCTTTCCGGCGGCGGTTTAGCGAGCGCCGTTGCGGTTTGGGTTGTCAACCTGGCCAACGGGATTGTCAGCGATGGGTGGAAAGCGGACGTTTCCGATGACGAGCTACGATGCATCCGTCGGCTCAGCGTAAGCAGGAATTCAAATCTTCCGTACCCTTTGAAGGCCCCTCGATTGGGACGGTTAGAACCCGGCTGAGCACAAAATCGTGCTCCGCTCGTTTATAAAACATCGCGGCCCCGCATAGCGTGTTGGTGTTTGAGATTGGCTGACTAAACAATACTTCGCCAAAAATCCCGTTGTGGAGTTCGGGAGGGTTGGGGTACCACGAGGTCTTTAGTATAGTTCTTTTCTGTTCGCCGTGTTCAATCTTGTAGTCGCTTATCTCTTTAAGCAGAACTTTGCGAGGGAACGGTGGATAGTCACGCAGGGGCAGCAATGCATCGACGTCACTGGCGTCAAAAGCGCTAAAGTAGGCATTGAAAGTTGAAAGAAGGTCGCTCTCATCATTCGGCGTCGGGTGGAAAACGCTTGGAACTGGCGCGATCGGTTTCATCGGATCGACGCACAGGGCCAGTCTTTCATAGCGAACTATCCCAACTGTAGTATCACCCTTTACAATTACGTTGCCCGGCATCCTGCGATAATTTGCCGGAAACGCAATCTTTGGCGCGCAGCGGCGTTGCGCTTCCGCTCCGATCATAGCGTCTACGTCGGGATCCTGCTCCAGGGGGTAGTCCTTAACGATGAAGATTAGGCCCTCGTCAGGCGTGCCCGACAGCTCGTAAGGAGGGAGCTCGGCTGAGGGTGTCCTAAGCGGGACAGCGTACACGGGTTCCGGCGTTGCTTGTCCGTACAACGGCTGCGACACAACTAAGGCGGCAAGGAATGGAATCCATCGCATGAGATGGCCTACCGCAATGGGCTAGATGTCCGCAATGGGTGGAAAGCGGACATTGGTCCTTCGCCGCCGCTCAGGTATTGGGCGCGGTGATCGGCGGAGGCGACGGAGTGACAGCGGAAGAGACGACTGAGGGGAAGCGACCAGCGCGGCAGCGTGCCGACCGAATCAGGGACTTCCGGTGCAAGAACTTGATCGTGGTGATCGAGGAGCCGGAGAACCCCCGCAACATCGGGACCGTCATCCGCAACGTAAACGCCTTGGGTGCGGAGAAGGTCTATGTCGTGGACCCTCGCCGAGTTCTCCCCGACGACTGGCAGGATTTGCGAAGCGAGCCAAAGCTATCCAAGCTCTCCGTGTCGGCTGTGAAGTGGACGTTTGTGAAGAGGTTCGACAGCACCCAAGAGTGTCTTGCGCACCTTGCCAAAAACCGGTTCGTGTCCGTTGCCACGTCCCCTCACGTAAAAGGCAAGACCAACAAGTTCCTTCATGAGGTGGACTTCACCGAGCATGCCAAACTGGCGGTTTGGTTCGGAAATGAGGCGCGAGGGTTGAGCGATCTGGCCGTCTCGCAGTGTGAGATGTGCATCGGCATACCGATGTTCGGAATGATCGAGAGCCTCAATCTCGCGACCAGTTCGGGCATCGTCTTGTATGAAGTGACGAAGCAGAGGCGCGAGTATGCAAGCCGGTATCGGTTGCGTGACCATAGAGGCGAGCGCGCCACACCTTTGCCCACTGTCTTAGGGCCGGATCGGTAGCCAGACCATTGTCCGCATTGGGTCGAAAGCGGACATTCGACCAACTCCAAGCCTGAAACCTACCCCGCCGGCACCCCCATCAGCGGCAGCTCGGCCTGCGCCACCGGGGCGAAGCTGCGGCGGTGGAGCGGGCACGGGCCGTGCAGGCGCAGCGCCGCGAGGTGGTCCGGGGTGCCGTAGCCGACATTGGTGTGCCACCCGTAATTGGGGTGGGCCCGCGCGTGCTCGCGCATGATCCGGTCGCGGTGCGTCTTGGCGAGGATCGAGGCGGCGCTGATGCACGGCTCGCTGGCATCGCCGCCGACGATGGCGCGCGCCGGCCAGCGCCATTCCGCGCGCCGCCCGGCGGGGGTGAGGTTGCCGTCGACCAGCACCCGGTGCGGATCGCACCCGGTCGCCTCGCACAGCGCCTCGACCGCCAGCGTCATCGCCAGCATCGTCGCGTGGAAGATGTTGAGCGTGTCGATCAGCTCGGCTTCGACCACGCCGATCCCGAACGCGCAGCGGCGGCGGATGCGCCCCTCGAGCAATTCGCGCGCCTCGCGGGTCAGCTTCTTGGAATCGTCGAGCCCGCCGGGACGCGGCTTGCACAGCAACACGGCGGCCGCCACAACTGGGCCGGCGAGCGGGCCGCGGCCGGCCTCGTCCACGCCGATGACCCGCTCACCATCGGCGAACGTGGCGACGAAATCGCAATCGGGAGTTCCACAGAGCATGCGCAAGACGATCCTGGCCGCCATCCTATTGTCCGCCGCGTTCTCCGCAAGTTGCGGCTCGGCCCAGCCTGCGGATAACGCCGCGCAAAATGGCTCATTGCCATTCAAGATCGCCGCGGTCGGCAGCTTCGACGCGCCGTGGGCGGCCCGCTTCGCGCCGGGCACGCAAGTGCTGTTCGTGACCGAGAAGAAGGGCACGATGAAGTTCGTCGACCTGCCCAGCGGACGCGAGGGCACGGTGACCGGCATCCCGCCGGTCAACTTCAGCGGCCAGGGCGGGTTTGCAGATGTCGCGTTCCTGCCCGGCGAGCGCTCGGCCACGCTCGGCAAGCGGACGATCTACTTGTCGTGGGCCGAAGCCGGCGAGGGGCCGCGCAGCGGCGTAGTGGGCAAGGGCACGCTGGTTTGCGCGCAGGCCGATGCCTGCCGCGTCGAGGGCCTGCAGGTGATCTGGCGCCAGGTGCCAAAGACCAGCGGACCGCTGCAATTCGCGCTGCGGCTGACGTTCTCGCCCGACGGGAAGTATCTGTTCGTCGCCTCGGGCGACCGGGTGGCGATCGACAACGTCCAGACGCTGGGCAGCAACCTCGGCAAGATCGTCCGCCTGCTGCCCGACGGCCGGCCCGCGCCGGGCAATCCGTTCGCCAGCCAGGGGTCGCTCGCCAACGAAGTGTGGACTTACGGCCATCGCAACCCGCTCGGGCTCAAGTTCGATCTCGCCGGCCAACTATGGGATCTCGAGCACGGCCCGCGCGGGGGCGATGAGATCAACCGGCTGGCGCCGGGCCAGAACTACGGCTGGCCGCTGGTCTCGGGCGGCGACAATTACGACGGCACGCCGATCCCGAAGAACCAGTCCCGGCCCGACCTCGCCCAGCCCGCGATCATGTGGAACCCGGTGATCGCGCCGGGCGATTTCGTGTTCTATTCGGGCAAGCTGTGGCCGCAATGGAAAGGCCAGGCGCTGATCGCCGGGCTCGGCACGCAGGCGATCGTGCGGGTCTCGCTGGCGGGCGACAAGGGCACCGAGCAGGCGCGCTACAAGTTCGACCACCGGCTGCGCGAGATCGTCGAGGCGCCTGACGGGTCGCTTTATGTGCTCGAGGACGGCGCCGGCGGACGGCTGTTGCACCTCACGCCGGGCTGATTTGCGGTTGCACATGGCGACCAGCGCACTTATCCGCCCGCCTCCTCATGACCGACCCCAAAACCGAGTTCGCGGCCACCGCCAGCCTGATCCCCTTGGCGCAAGCGGCGGCGGCCGACGTCGAGCGGGTGCTCGACGCGGCTTTCGGCACCGACCGGCACCGGCGCACCGCCTATGCGATCCGCCGCGGGACCGAGTGCCTCGCGGCACTGTGCTTCGGCGCGCTCGATGCCGACGGCGCACTGGTCGGCACGGTCCAGGCGTTTCCGGTCGCGCTGACCGATCCCGCCGGCCGCGCGACCCCGCTGATCATGGTCGGTCCGGTCGCGATCCTGCCCAGGCGGCAGGGCCAGGGGTACGGCCGCGCGCTGATGGCGGCGCAATCCGAGGCGATCGGCGCGGTCCGGCTGGAAGGCGGCACACCGCTTGCCCAAGTGCTGATCGGCGATGCGCCTTACTACGGCCGCTTCGGCTTTGTCGAAGCGCCGCGCGGGTGGCAGTGCCCAGGGCCGTGGGAGCCCGAGCGGCTGCTGGTGCGCGCGGCCGAGCCGGCGGTTCTCCCGCCCGCAGGCATGCTCGGACCTTGGCGCGACTAGGCGCTTCTGGCATCCCGGCGCAGCGATGCCATACGACGCCCCGCCCGATCTTGCCGGTCTATCGCTCGACGCGGTGGCGCGCGCTGTCGCGGAACGTAAGCTTCCCCCGATAGAGCGCTGGAATCCGGCCGAAACTGCCGACAGCGGGATGCGCATTGCGACGGACGGCCAGTGGTACCACGAAGGCCGCCCGATCGCGCGCCCGGCCATGGTGCGCGCGTTCGCCTCGCTGCTGATGCGCGACGACACCGGCCGGCATTGGCTGATGACTCCGCACTGCCGCCAGTCGATCGCGGTCGAGGATGCCGCGTTCATCGCCGTTGACGTCCAGGGCCTGGACGGCTCGCTGGCGTTCCGGCTCAACACCGACGAACTGGTGATTGCCGGCCCCGACCACCCGCTGCGCGCGTCCGGCGATGCCGAGACCCCGGCGATATATCTCGCCGTGCGCCACGGCTGCGAGGCGCGGGTTAACCGCTCGACATGGCTGCTGCTGGTCGCGCTGGCGGACCACGATCTGACCGTGGCCAGCGGTGGCACACGGTTTGCGCTGAGGCCCGCGTGAGCGCGCTGTTCGACCGCCTCAGCCGGCTGTTCGACGAGGGACATGGCGCCCCGCTCGCCGATCAGCGCAGCGACGCGCACTTCGCGCCCGCCGAGCTGCGGGCCGCCGCGGTGCTGATCGCGGTGACCGACCGGCACGAGCCGGGCGTGCTCCTGACGCACCGGCCCGAAGGCCTGCGCGCGCATCCGGGGCAAGTCGCGTTTCCCGGCGGCAAGCTCGATCCAGGCGAAGACGCGATCACCGCAGCGCTTCGCGAAACACATGAGGAGCTTGGAATAAACACTTCAGATATCAGAATAATCGGGGCAACCGATCCGTTTGTCACGGGGACCGGGTTTGACGTCACGCCGGTCCTCGCGCTGATCCCGCCCGACCTCGCCATCATGCCCAATCCCGCCGAGGTGGCAAGCTGGTTCGAGGCGCCGCTGCGCTTCCTGCTCGATCCGGCCAACCACCGGCAGCGCACCGGCGAATGGCGCGGGGCGCAGCGCCACTATCTCGAAATCGAGTGGCACGGGCACCGCATCTGGGGCGTGACCGCGGCGATCATCGCCAACCTGTCGCGCCGGCTCGCGTGGCGGGAGCCGGCGGATGGCTGAGCTGGCGCCCAAGCTTCCTGACGGCGGCTGGACCCGGCGCGCCGACCTTGCCGGACTGGTCCGCGCGCTCGGGCCGGGAAACACGCGCTGGGTCGGCGGCGCTGTGCGCGATACGCTTCTCGGCAGTCCGGTCGCCGATATCGATGCGGCCACCCCGCTAGTCCCGCACGAGGTGGTCAACCGGCTCGAGGCCGCGGGCATCCGCTCGGTCCCGACCGGGATCGCGCACGGCACCGTGACCGCGCTGCTCGAGGGCGGCAAAGTCGAGATCACCACGCTGCGGTGCGACGTCAGCACCGACGGGCGACGGGCCACGGTCGCGTTCGGGAGCGACTGGCGCGATGATGCGGCGCGGCGCGATTTCACCATCAACGCGCTTTACGCCCACCCGGATACCCTCACGATCGAGGACTATTTCGGGGGCCTTGCGGACCTCGCGGCGCGGCGGGTGCGGTTCATTGGCGATGCCCGCCAGCGCATCCGCGAGGATCACTTGCGGATCTTGCGCTATTATCGCTTCCAGGCCCGCTTCGGCAGCGGACTCGATCTCGAGGCCGAAGCCGCCTGCGCCGAACTCGCCTCGACGCTGCAGGGCCTCAGCCGCGAGCGGGTCGGGTGGGAGCTGCTCAACCTCCTCGCGCTGCCCGATCCTTCGGCCACCGTAGCGCGGATGCAGGCGCGCGGCGTGCTGCCGGTGGTGCTGCCCGAAGCGGGCGAGGCCGGCGTCGCGCGGCTCGCCGCGTTGATCGCGCAAGAGGCCGCTCAGGGCGTCGCCCCCGATCCCATCCGCCGTCTCGCCGCGCTACTGCCCGCCGAGCCGCGCACCGCCGAGCAAGCGGCCTCGCGGCTGCGGCTGTCGGTCGCGCAGCGCAAGCGGCTGGCCGCCGCGGCCGACCGCGCTGGCCCCGAGGCCGCCCCCCACGCGCTCGCCTATCGGCTTGGCAGCGAGCAAGCGACCGATCGCCTGCTTCTGACCGGCCGCGATATATCTGCATTAAAGACTTGGGATATCCCGGTTTTCCCGCTCAAGGGCGGCGCGATCGTCGCGCGCGGGGTGAGCGCCGGCCCCGAAGTCGCGCGCATCCTCCACGCCGTCGAAGCGCGGTGGGTCGCCGAGGGATTTCCCGACGGGGCGCGGGTCGCCAAACTGCTCGATGAGGAACTGGGCGCGCGCTAAAACTTGTTGTCGCGCGGGAAGCCTTGAGGCGGCAAGCGCCCGGCGGCGCCGCGCGCGACTTTCCATAGCCGCATGTCGCTTTCGGTCCGCACCCGCCCGCTATCGCCGCCCATCTTCCAGCTCAGCCCATCCTCGAGCCGCAGCGTGGTCGCATCGCTGAGCCCGCCGTCGCGGTAACGCTGGAGGGTGATGCCCTGCCCGCGGCTCATCACCGGCAGCTCTTCGAGGTTGAAGATCACCAGCTTGCGGTTGTCGCCCACCACCGCGACGTGATCGTGCCCGGGCTCGACCGGATGGATCACCGCGAGCTTCGCGCCGTCGCGCAAGTTGACCACCTGGCGGCCCTTGCGAGTCTCTGCCAGCAGCTCGTCGGTCACCGCCGCGAACCCGCGCCCGGTGCTCGCCGCGAGCACCAGCCTCTGGCCTGGCCGGTGAATCAGCAGCGCGGCGATCTGGGCCGAGGCGTCGATGTCGAGCACGTTGCGGATCGGCTCCCCAAGACCGCGCGCGCCGGGCAGCTTGTCGGCGCCCAGGGTGAAGAAGCGCCCGTCGTCCGCCGCCAGCAGCAGCTTGTCGGTGGTCTGGGCGTGGAGCGCGAAGGCCGGCCCGTCGCCTTCCTTGAACTTCCAGTCCTGATCGAGCGGCAAGTGGCCGCGCGCCGCCCGGATCCACCCGCGCTGCGACAGGATCACCGTCACCGGCTCCTTCTCGATCATCGCGTCGAGGCTGAAGCTGACGGTCGGCGCGGCTTCGGCGATGGTCGTGCGCCGCCGGCCGAGCGCGGTGTCCTCGCCGTAAGCCTTGCGCATTGCCTCAAGTTCGCGGCGCAGCCGCCGCCGCTGGCGTCCGGGGCTGGCGAGCAGCTTGTCGAGCTCGTCGCGCTCGGCGAGCAGCGCGGCGTGTTCCTTGCGCAGCTCCATTTCCTCAAGCTTGCGCAAGCTCCGCAGCCGCATGTTGAGGATCGCCTCGGCCTGGCGGTCGGTCAGCGCGAACTCGGCGATCAGCACCGGCTTGGGCTCGTCCTCGGCGCGGATGATCGCGATCACCCGGTCGAGGTTGAGGAACGCGGTGATATAGCCTTCGACCAGCTCGAGCCGGTCGGCGATCTTCTGCAGCCGGTGGCGCGTGCGGCGCTGGAGGATGTCGATCTGGTGCGCGACCCAGTGCGACAACAGCTCGTGCAGCCCCATCACCATCGGCGTGCGCGTGGCGTCGAGCACGTTGAGGTTGAGCGGGAAGCGGCTTTCGAGATCGGTCAGCCGGTAGAGGCTTTCCTTGAGCAGCTCGGGGTCGACATTGCGGCTCTTGGGCACCAGCACGATGCGGACCAGTTCGTCGCTCTCGTCGCGCACGTCCTCGAGGATCGGCAGCTTGCGGTCGGCAATGGCTTGCGCGATCTGCTCGATCAGCTTGCCCTTGGCTACCATGTAGGGGATCTCGGAGATCACCAGCTGGTACTGCCCGCCGCCCAGCCGCTCGATCCCCGCGTTGCGGTCGGCCTCGTCGGTAACTTCGGCGGCGTGGAATCGGCCGCGCACGCGGAAGCTGCCGCGCCCGGTCTGGTAAGCGAGGGCAATCGACTCGGCGCTGTCGACGATCAGCCCGCCGGTCGCGAAATCGGGGCCGTGGAACAGCTCCATCAGCCGGGCGTGCTCGACATGCGGGTTGTCGATCAGCTCAAGCGCGGCGTCGATCACTTCGGCGGCGTTGTGGCTGGGGATGCTGGTCGCCATGCCGACCGCGATCCCGCTGGCCCCGTTGGCGAGCAGGTTGGGGAACAGGCCGGGGAACACGACCGGCTCTTCCTCCTCGTTGTTGTAAGTCGGGACGAAATCGACCGTGCCTTCGTCGAGCCCGTCCATCAGCGCCGCGGCGGTGCGCGTCATGCGCGCCTCGGTGTAGCGCTCGGCGGCGGCGTTATCGCCGTCGATGTTGCCGAAATTGCCCTGCCCGTCGACCAGCGGGTAACGCAGCGTGAACGGCTGCGCGAGCCGCACCAGCGCATCGTAAAGCGCGAGATTGCCGTGCGGGTGATACTTGCCCATCACGTCGCCGGTGATGCGGGCGCATTTCTTGTACGCGTTGCCGGGATCGAGCCGCAGCCCGCGCATGCCCCACAGGATCCGCCGGTGAACCGGCTTCAGCCCGTCGCGCAAATCGGGCAGCGAGCGAGCGGTGATCGTCGACAGCGCATAGACAAGGTAGCGCTCGCTCAGCGCCGAATCGAACGGCGCATCGACGATCGCGTCGAACGGGTCTTTCTCGTCTTCGATTATCGCGACCATCGCGCGGCCCTAGCAGCGGCGCTCGGGCCGGGGAAAGCGCCGGCCCTGCGCCTGTCCCCGATTACCCCCGCTGCATGTCGTGGCTGTCGGGCGGGATGCGGACGGTGAGGCCGTCGAGCGTGTCGGTGAGCATGATCTGGCACGACAGGCGGCTGGTGCGGCTGGCACCGGCGGCAAGGTCGAGCATGTCCTCCTCGTCGTCCACCGCGGGCGGCAGCTGGTCGAACCACTCCGGCGTGACGACCACGTGGCAGGTCGAGCACGCCATTTGCGCCTCGCAAGTGCCCTCGAGTGGCATGCCCGCGGCCTGTGCGACTTCGAGCAGCCGCTCGCCGGGCGCGGCGGTCGCCTCGACGGTCTTGCCGTCACGGGTAACGAAATTGACGCGGATCGCCATTATCCTTGCTGCGCTGCAGCAGAGTTAAGCCATTCGGCCGCTTGTTCAAGCTCGCCGAGAGTCGTGTAGCGCCCGAACCCGAGGCGGATCGAACTCTTGGCCTGCGCATCGGACAAACCCAGCGCGCGGAGCACGTGGCTCGGCCGCCCCGAACCGCTCGCGCAAGCCGACCCGGCCGAGAACATCACCTCGCGCACGTCGGACATCAGGCGGGCCACGTCGAGCCCATCGCGGCGGAGATTGAGATTGCCGAAATAGCGTTGCTCGGCGTCACCGTTGAGCGTCCACCCGAAGAACAGCTCACGCGCCCGGGTCCATAGTGCCGCGACAAGCCGCTCATCGTCCTCGCGGCGCCCGCCCGCCAGCTCGGCAGCCGCGCCGAACCCGGCGCACAACGCGGGACTGAGCGTGCCCGAACGCACCGCCTGTTCCTGCCCCCCGCCATGGATCAGCGGTTCGAGTTCGATCCCCTCGCGCACCCACAACGCGCCGATGCCCTTGGGTCCATGGATCTTGTGCGCCGAAATCGCGATCAGGTCGACGCCGCCGGGCAACGACAGACGGCCATAACTTTGCACCGCGTCGCACAGCAGCAGGCCGCCGCGTTCGTGCACGCGCCGGGCCAGGCGTTCGATGGGCTGCACGGTGCCGATCTCGTTGTTGACGTGCATCACCGCGAGCAAGTCGAGCCGTGCGGACAGCGGCGCCTCGGGGTCCACCAGGCCCATGGCGTCGACCTGGATGACATGGACTTCGCTCCGGCCCTGCAACGCCTCGGCACAATCGAGAACGGCGGCATGCTCGATCGCCGATGCGGCGAGGACCGCCGGACGCAGGCCCTTGACCGCCAGATTGAGCGCCTCGGTCGCGCCGCTGGTAAAGATCACCCGCCCGCCGGGAGGCAGCAGCGCCGCCACTTGCGCGCGCGCCCGCTCAACCGCCGCGTCGGCCATGCGGCCGAGCCGGTGCGCGCTATGCGGGTTGCCGAAGCCCGTGCCGCCGGGCCCGTCGAGCCACGCCAGCATTGCCTCGCGCGCCTCGGGCGCGAGCGGCGTGGTCGCCTGGTAATCGAGGTAGATCACCCGGTGGCCACTTCGACCCACGCGTTGCAGAACGCCTCGAGCTCGGCGGCGGTGGTGTTCCACCCGATGCTGACGCGCACGGTGCGCGCGGCCACCTCGGGCGCAATGCCGAACCCGGCGAGCGCGCGGCTCTGCTTGAGCGTGCCCGAAGAGCACGCGCTGCCCGCC
>JBDSDC010000140.1:0-14454 GCA_039920725.1 Croceibacterium sp.
CGGCGAGCGTCGAGGCGAGCCCGCCGACTTCGCGCCCGCCCATGGCGTTGGGCTGGCCGGTGATCGAGAACGGCGCTGCGCCCGGCTTGCCGATCCGCCCGGTCGCGAGGTGCAGGTTGATGATCGCGTTGACCTGGTCGGTGCCGGTGAGCGACTGGTTCACGCCCTGGCTGAACATGGTCACCGTCCGCGGCGTCGCCGCAAACAGCTCGAAAAAGCGCCTCAGGTCGGCCGGCGGGACGTCGCACGCCCGCGCGGTCGACCACAAGTCGCACCCTTCGTCCAGCGCCTCCCAAAACTCCTCCGGCGCGGCCACGTGCGCGTCGAGGTAGGCCTGGTCCAGCGCGCCGTGATCGCGGCACCATGCGAGCAGCCCGTTCATCAGCGCCACGTCGCTGCCGGGGCGAAGCGCGAGGTGCAGATCGGCCTCCTCGCAGGTTTCGGTTCGGCGCGGGTCGATCACTACCAGCCGGGCGCCGCGCGCGGCGCGGGCCGCCATGATCCGCTGGTAGACGACCGGATGGCACCACGCGGTGTTCGAGCCGACCAGCACGATAAGGTCGGCCTGGTCGAGGTCGTCGTAGCTCGCCGGCACGACATCTTCGCCGAACGCGCGCACCTGCCCGGCCACCGCGCTCGCCATGCACAGCCGCGAATTGGTGTCGATATTGCCCGAGCCGATGAAGCCCTTCATCAACTTGTTGGCGACGTAATAGTCCTCGGTCAGCAATTGGCCGGAGACATAGAACGCCACGCTGTCGGGGCCGTGCCGCGCGATCGTGTCGGCAAACCGGCCGGCGACATGGCGGATCGCGCGCTCCCAGGTGGTCCGCTTGCCGGCGATCTCGGGATGCAGCAGGCGGCCTTCGAGCGAGACCGTCTCGCCTAGGTGAGTGCCTTTGGAACAGAGCTTGCCGTAATTGGCCGGGTGGTCCGGATCGCCTCCAATCTCGAGCGTTCGCCCACCGGTCGCGCGCGCCGTTATGCCGCACCCGACCCCGCAATAGGCGCAAGTGGTGCGGACCGTGTCCACCGGGTCAGGCAGCCCTTGGCCGCACGACCGCTTCGCGCAGCAAGTAGATCCGCCCGGCATCGACCCTGAGCGGGATCGTCGGGACGCACCCCTCGTCGTCGCCGAGAGCCTCGCCGGTGGTGAGCGAGATGTTCCAGTTATGCAGTGGGCATGTGACGACCGCGCCGTGAACAATGCCCTGGCTGAGCGGACCGCCCTTGTGCGGGCAGCGGTTGACCAGTGCATAGAAGCGGTTGTCGAGCGTGTGGAACACCGCAATTTCCTCACCCCCGCGCACCGGCAAGGTGCGGGCGTTGCCCGGCGCGATCTGGGTCACCGGGCCGATGTCGAGCCATTCGCCGATCATTGGGCGAGCTCCAGCGGGCGCACTTCGGCGAGGTGCTGGTGCAGTTCGCTGTCCTCGCCCGCGGCGCGCTTGGCCCACGGGTCGTCCTGCATGAACTGCTGCGAGTAGCGGAAGCGAATGGCGAGGCGGCGCACGGTATCGGGCTCGCCGAACAGCTGCTCCTTGAGGTAGTCGAGCCCGACGCGCTCGATCCACGGGGCAGTGCGTTCGAGGTAATGCGCCTGTTCGCGGTAGAGCTGAATGAACGCGGCGCAGTGCTCGAGCGCCTCTTCCTCGGTGGCGACCTTGCACAACAGGTCGGTCACGCGGACCTTGATCCCACCATTGCCGCCGACGTGTAGCTCGTAACCGGAATCGACGCACACCACGCCGAAGTCCTTGATCGTCGCCTCGGCGCAATTGCGCGGACAGCCGCTGACCGCGATCTTGAATTTGTGCGGCATCCAGCTGCCCCACGTCAGCTGTTCGATCTGGACGCCAAGCCCGGTCGAATCCTGCGTTCCGAACCGGCACCACTCGCTGCCGACACAGGTCTTCACCGTGCGCAACGACTTGCCGTAGGCGTGGCCCGAGACCATCCCGGCGGCATTGAGATCGGCCCACACCGCGGGCAGGTCTTCCTTCTTGATCCCGAAGATGTCGAGCCGCTGGCCGCCGGTCACTTTGACCATCGGCGCGTTGAACTTCTCGACCACGTCGGCGATCGCGCGCAGTTCGCGCGGGTTGGTCAGCCCGCCCCACATCCGCGGGACCACCGAATAAGTGCCGTCCTTCTGGATATTGGCGTGCATCCGCTCATTGACGAAGCGGCTCTTCTGGTCGTCCTCGTAAACGCCGGGCCAGGCGCACAGCAGGTAGTAATTGAGCGCCGGGCGGCACGCGGAACAGCCGTCGGGCGTGGTCCAGTGGAGCTCCTGCATGACCTGCGGGATGGCCTTCAGCTCGCGCTCAACGATCAGCCGGCGGACGTCGTCGTGCGTGAAACTGGTGCACTTGCACACCGTCTTCGGGCCGGTCTGGATGTCATCGCCCAGCGTCAGCTGGAGCAGGCTCTCGACCAGCCCGGTGCACGAGCCGCATGAGGCCGAGGCCTTGCACTGCGAGCGGACCGCATCGAGGCTGCAGGCCCCGGCGCGGATCGTTTCGACCACCGTGCCCTTGGAAATGCCGTTGCAGCCGCAAATCTCGGACTGGTCCGAGAGCGCCGCAACGGCCGCGTTAGGGTCCCCGCGCGTACCGCCGGACGCGTAGGCTTGCCCGAAGATCAGGGCGTCGCGGATATCGGAGACGTCCGCCCCCTTCTTGAGCAAGTCGAAGTACCAGTTGCCGTCTGCGGTATCGCCATAGAGGACCGCGCCCACCACCTTGTCGCCGCTGAGCACCACCCGCTTGTAAACGCCCCGCGCCGCGTCGCGCATGACGATGTCCTCGGCGCCCTCGGCGGCGGAGAACTCGCCCGCCGAGAACACCTCGATGCCCGAGACCTTGAGCTTGGTCGAGGTGACCGAGCCGGTGTAGCCTGTCGGCGCGTCGGTGACGTGGTCGGCGAGCGCGCGGCACATGTCCCACAGCGGCGCGACCAGGCCGTAGCATTGGCCGCGGTGCTCGACGCATTCGCCCACTGCGAGCACCGCCGGGTCGGACGTGACCATGTGGTCGTCGACCATGATCCCGCGCTCGCATTCAATGCCGGCGGCCTTGGCGAGCGTAGTGTTGGGGCGGATGCCGACCGCCATCACCACCAGGTCGGCGGCAATCTCGCGCCCGTCCTTGAGCCGCACCCCGGCGACGTGGCCGTCCTGTTCGAGGATCGCTTCGGTATCGGCGCCGGTCAGGATCGCCTGGCCGCGGCGTTCGAGCTCGCTCTTGAGCAGCCATCCGGCCGCCTCATCGAGCTGGCGCTCCATCAGCGTCGGCATCAGGTGGACCACGGTAACCTGCATGCCGCGCAAGCTCAGCCCGTGCGCGGCCTCGAGCCCCAGCAAGCCCCCGCCGATCACCACTGCGCTGCCGCCGCGTTCGGCCGCGGCAAGCATCTTGTCGACGTCGTCGAGGTCGCGGAACGTGACTACCCCCGGCAGGTCCTTGCCCGGAACCGGGATCACGAACGGGTCGGACCCGGTCGCGATGAGCAGCCGGTCGTAGCTTTCGACCCGGCCCGCGCGCGAGACCACCTGGCGGTGTTCGCGATCGATGTGGATCACCGGGTCGCCTGAGATCAGCTCGATTCCGTTGGCCGCGTACCATTCGGCCGAGTTGATCACGATGTCATCGAAGCTCTTCTCGCCCGCGAGCACCGGCGAGAGCATGATCCGATTGTAGTTGACCCGTGGCTCGGCGCCGAAAATCGTGATCGCGAACCGGGCCGGGTCGCGGGCGAGGATTTCCTCGACCGCGCGGCACCCGGCCATCCCGTTGCCGATCACCACCAGCCGTTCGCCGGTGGCGGCCGGGAGCGCGGTTTCAAAGCCGGTCTGCGCGTTCACTCGTCCTCCTCGCGCACGCAAAAAAGCCGCCCCGTCGCGTCCCTGAGGGGACAGACTTGGCGGCGCCGTTGCCACGCTGTGCTGATAGTCGAGGGCCTGAAACGCCGTCCATCGTTGGACGACAGCCCTTGCGAGGAGCATTCTACCTTATTCGACCGGTCATGGGCAAGTGCGTTTTTTTGCACTGCAACATGGACTCAGAAGCTGGTCTCCGCCTGAAGCCAGAACTTGCGCGTGTCGGTGCCAAAGGCGGCCCTCTGGTAGTCGGCGTATTTGGCCAGCAGGGCGAAGCGGTCGAGCTTGAAGCCGAGCGAGGCATCCCATTCGCTGCCATAGGCGATATTGCCCGTGTCGCTGTCGAACTGGTGGTAAGTGACCGCCGCGTTGAGGCCGGGCAGCGCTTTGACCCCGCCGAACTTGTACGCCGCCCCGGCGTAGGCATCCTGCAGGCCCGCCGCCGGCGTGGTCAGGAACAGGTCCGCCCACCCGTCGAACTTGTGCAAGGTTCCCATCGGGGCCTGCACCGCGAACCGCCCGGTATCGCTGCCGAGCTGTTCCCACCCGCCGGTCACGGTCAGCCCACGGAACGCGACGGCCGCTTCGCCGGCAATGTAGTCGGCTCGGTAGATGACCGGATTGAGGCGATAGTTCGACTGCCGCGCGTAGCTTGCCGCCAAGGTGAGCTTGGCCTTGCCGAGCGGCACCGGTGCGGTCAGGCGCAGGCCGTAGGTCTGGCTTGAGTTGGTGAGGAAGAAGGGTGTGTCATAGTCGAGCAGGTAAGCGAACGCCTTGGCTTGCACCGGTCCGATCTTGCCGCCCGCGCCGAGCAGCACGAAGTCACCCTTGTAGGCCTCGCGCGGCCCGGCCAGGGCGCCGAACACCGTGCGCTGGCCGATCATGTAGGCGGCATCGAGCGAGACCGGGCCGGCCTTCGCTTCGCCGCGAATTGCGTCGAACGTCTGCTCGTTCTGCCGCCACCCGACATTGCCGACCCACCGCTGATCATCGAGGTTGATCCGCTGGCGGCCGAGCGTGACGGTGGCCGCCTTGCTCTTCCACTGCAGCTGAAGACGGTTGAGCTCGAGGTTCTCGGGATCGGCGACGGTCGCAAATCCGGGGCGCCGCTGGCGCGAGGCGATCGCGAACGGGAAGGCGTTATAGTCCTCCCCGATCGCCCAGGTTCCCTCACCTTCGACGAGGACCGACACGCCCGACGTGTTGCGCAGCTCGAAGCCGGCGCGCAGGCGGGCGGTGATCGCCTCGGCATCCACAAGCGGCTGGTCGACGCTCTCGTACCTGACCCTGAGGTCGACGATCGGATCGAGCGTCAGGCCGTCGCCCAGCGGCAGCGGATCGCCGGTCTTGGCCGAAGCCGCGGTGGCGGTGAGCGCGCCGGCGAAGCATAGCGCCCCTGCGAAATACTTGATCATGATAAGAACTCCTCCCTGATGAAGCTCTCCAGGCCCTCTCGCGTGGCGGGGCCGGCCGCTTCGGGCCGGTCCCCGCCGAGCGGTAAATCAGATGCGCACGCCCTGCTGCGCGGCACCCCAGGTGCTCCTCCACCGGCCCTTGACCGTGGTCACGCCGAGCAAGGCGACCAGGGCCAGCGAGGCAAAGATCAGGAAGCCCGCCTGCTCCGTGCCGAACCACTGCTTGGCGAAGCCGAGCGAGGAGGCGAGGAGAAACCCGCCGACGCCGCCGGCGCAGCCGACCAGGCCGGTCATCACACCGATCTGCTTGCCGAAGCGCTGCGGCACAAGCTGGAACACCGCGCCGTTGCCGGTGCCAAGCGCGAGCATCGCCACGATGAACAGGCCCAGCGCGAGCGGCAGCGTGGCCGGTCCGGTGCTGATCGCGACCAGCGCCGCGGCCGCCACCAGATAGACCATCGACAAGGTCTTGATCCCGCCGATCCGGTCGGCCAGCGCCCCGCCCATCGGCCGCACCAGCGATCCGGCGAACACGCACGCCGCGCCGCAATAGCCGGCCTGCACCGGAGTCAGCCCGAAGTTGTCGACGAAGTAGATCGAGAGCGAGGCGGCGAGGCCCGAGAAGCCGCCGAAGGTGACCAGATAGAACAGCATGAACCACCAGGCGTCCTTGTCGGCCAGCGGCTCGGCATAAGACGCCAACTTCTGCGGCGCGGGCGTGGCGGGCGAATCCTTGGCCATCGCCAGATAGACCGCGAGCACCACCACCAGCGGAATGCAGGCGAGGCCGAGGACCGCGTTCCACCCGAAGGCCTTGGCCAGCAGCGGGGCGAACAGCGACGCGAGCACGGTGCCGGAGTTGCCCATCCCGGCCAGGCCCATCGCCTTGCCCTGATGCTCGGGCGGATACCACCGGCTGGCGAGCGGCAGCGCGACCGCGAAGCTGGCGCCGGCAAATCCGAGCAGCCCGCCGAGCATCAGCGTGCCGGCAAAGCTGTCGATCCCGGCCATGTACGCGGTCAGCAAGCCGGCGATGACCACGACTTGGCCGAGCGCGCCGGTCCGCTTGGGTCCGAGCCGGTCGACGAAGAAACCCATCGCGATGCGCAGCACCGCGCCGGCCAGCGTGGGCGTGGCGACCATCAGGCCCTTTTCGGCGGCGTTGAGGTGAAGCGCGGTCGAGATGCTCGGCGCCAGCGGGCCGAGCAGGACCCACACCATGAACGCGAGGTCGAAATAAAGGAAAGCGGCAAACAGGGTCGGCTTGTGGCCGGTCTGCCAGAAGCCCGCCGCAGGGCGGTCGGGATCGGCGGAGCCTTGCATCGCGTCCTGCCGGGAATTCGGTTCGAAGAACATGAAACTCTCCTCCGCGCACGCAAAAAAGCCGCCTCGACTTGGCCAAGGGCCAGATCGGGCGGCGTCGTTGCCACGCGTTGTTTAAATTAGTGCCGGTCCGGGGACCATCCAACCCTGGATGACGGTGTCGACGCGCATTTGATAACGCAATTGCTGCGACCGCGTAAAGCTATTTTTGCACTGCAGCATTGATTTGCCGCTCAAGATAGCCTTCGAGGTCGTCCGGGTCGAACGCCGCCCCATCGAAAAAGGCGTTTCCGCCCAGCACCATAGCACCTTGCTGCGCGGTCACCGCGGTCTCGCGCTTGAGGCTGCCCTCGACCTTCGAACTGGCTCCGGGGAGCTGGTCGCCGGTGCCGGTGAGCGCGCTGCGGTAGACGTCCGGGCGGAACACCCGCGCGGCCAATGCGGCATCGGCCGAATCGAACGCCGACCCATCCCACCGGACCATTTGGCTGTAGAGCCACTCGGCCTGGCTGACCCACGGGAAGTTCGCCGCTTCGCGGTACTGGAACATGAAGTCGGGGTAATCGATCGGGCTTTGGCCCTTGCTTAGCACCAGCCGATCCGAAATCGCCCGCAGCACCAGCTGCGGATCGGCGTCGAGATACTTGGCCGATGCCAGGATCGCGGCATTGGCCCGCCAGTTGGCGGGATCGACAAAGTGCTCGCCCGCCAGGCGCATCGCCCGGATCAGGCTTGCGACCGCGGGGCGCCGCTCCTCCAGCCGGGCGGTGCGCATCGCGAGCACTTTTTCGACCCCGCGGCGCCAGATTTGCGCGGTCGCCAGGACGATCCGGCCGACTCCGCGGTCGACCGCGACGCTGTTCCACGGCTCGCCGACGCAGGTCCCGTCGATCTCGCCGGTCTCGATCGCGTCGGCGGCGAACGGCGGGGCGATCGTGACGATCTCGACATCGTGGTCGGGGGCGATGCCGCACGCCGCCAGCCAGTAGCGCAGCATGTAATTGTGGCTCGAATAGCGGTGCACCACGCCGAAGCGCAGGCGCTGCCCGGCGGCCCGGCGCTCGGCGGCGAGCGCGGCCAGCGCCCGGCCGATTGCGCGCGGGTCGCCCAGGCGCCCTACGGGCGCGCCCACCGCGTCGGCCAGCGCCGTGGTAAAGGTGATCGCATTGCCGTTGAGCCCGAGCACGAACGGCGCCGACAGCGGTTCGGCGGGCCGGCCGCGCCCGAGCGTGGTGGCGATCGCCAGCGGCGCGATCAGGTGTGCGGCATCGGTGTGACCATAAAGCAGCCGGTCGAGCACGGTGGCCCACGAAACATCGCGCACGAAGTCGAGCTCGAGCCCTTCGTGGGCCGCGAACCCGTGTTCCGCCGCGAGGATCGGCAAGCAAGCGTCGACGAGTGGCAGGAAGCCGATGGTCAGCCGCTCGCTCACTCGCCGTCTCCCAACAATTCGTGTGCCGTTACGACCGCCTCGGCGATGTCGGCGATCCGCCGGTTCGACTGCATCGCCTTGCGCCGCAGCTCGGCATAAGCCTCGGGTTCGGTCAGGGTGCGGCTCTTCATCAGGATCCGCTTGGCCTTGTCGATCGCTTCGCGCTCGGCGAGCTTGCCCTTGGCCTCGTCGAGATCGGCCTGCAGGCGCGCAAACGCTTGGAAGCGCCGCACCGCGAGGTCGAGCAACGGCCTGATTCGCTGCGCCGCGAGGCCATCGACCACGTAAGCGGAGATACCGGCATCGATCGACGCGGCGATCGAATCCTCGTCGCTCGAATCGACGAACATGGCGATCGGGCGGGCGACCGCGCGGCTGACAGCAAAGTATTCCTCGAGCACGTCACGCGAGGGGTTGCCGAGATCCATCAGCACCACGTCGGGCGCGATCTCGCCGATCCGCGCGACCAGCCCGTGGCGCTCGGTGAGGACAAAGAGCTCGCAATCGCCGAACGCGCCGAGCCCTTCGCGGATCACCGCCGCGCGCGAGCTGTTCTGGTCGACGATGGCGATGCGCACGCCTCATTGTGCACTGCACCATCGAGGAATGCAATCGTGGGCGGCTGCCGGCCCCACTCGCACTCGGCCGCGCGGGCCTAGGGCCCCGAATTGGGCTTGCGACCCTTGCGGTGGGGTTTCTTGGGCCAGGCTTTCTTCTCCCCGTGCGGAGAATGGGGCGGGCGCACCTGTGGGCGCGGCGAGTCGGACGGTTTGCGCGCCTGACGGGCGGCATCGCGCGGAGCTTCGGGCGCGGGCTCGATCAGGACGTCGCCCTGGTCCTCCTCCCCGGCGGTCCGCGCCAGCGCCGCGGCAAACTTGGCGGCGGCCGCCCGCGGGACCTGAAAATGAGTCTCGTTGGCGGCAATCCGAATCGCGCCGATCTCGTTGCGGGTGATGTGCCCGCGGCGGCACAGCAGCGGCAGGATCCACCGCGGATCGGCGTTCTGGCGGCGGCCGATGTCCATCCGGAACCACACCGTGTCCTCGAACCCCGGGCGGTGGCGGTCAGCCCGGTCGGCCTGGCGCGCCTCGGGCGTGTTTTCGATCAGGTCCTCGGCCTGGGGCATCGCCGCGCGGTGCGCGCGGACCAGCGCCGCGGCAATGTCCTCGGCGCTGCGCTCGGCCATCAGCTTGGCCGCCAGGGCGCGGTCCTCGTCGTCGAATTCGGTTGGCGCCAGCAGGGCCTGCAGCAGGCGTTGGCGATCGTTCTGGCGACTCGCGTCGGGTGTCGGCGGATCGATCCATTCGGCCTGAATGCGCGCGCCGCGGAGCATCGATTCGACCCGCTTGCGCCGCGGGTACGGGACCATCAGCACCGCGGTGCCCTTCTTGCCCGCGCGGCCGGTCCGGCCCGAGCGGTGCTGCAAGGTTTCCGCATCGCGCGGAATTTCGACATGGATGACCAGGCTCAGCGTGGGCAAGTCGATGCCCCGCGCGGCGACATCGGTGGCGACGCAGACGCGGACCCGGCGGTCGCGCAGGGCTTGCAGCGCCTGATTGCGTTCCGACTGCGAATGCTCGCCCGACAGCGCGACGACCGCGAACCCGCGCTCCTGCAGCGTTGCATGGAGGCGGCGAACGTTCTCGCGCGTGGCGCAGAACAGCAGCGCGGTCTCGGCTTCGTGGAACCGCAGCAGGTTGACCACCGCGTGCTCGATCTCCGACGGCGAGACGGTTACCGCCTGGTAGGCGATGTCGCCGTGCCCGCGGTCGTCGCCGACGGTCGAGATGCGCAGCGCGTCGCGCTGGTATTGCCGCGCCAGCTTGGTGATCGGCGGCGGCATCGTGGCCGAGAACAGCAGCGTTCGGCGCGCCTCGGGGGTGGCGTCGAGAATCTCCTCGAGATCCTCGCGGAAGCCCATGTCGAGCATCTCGTCCGCTTCGTCGAGGACGATGGTCCGCAGCGCCGCCAGGTCGAGCGCCCCGCGTTCGAGATGGTCGCGCAGCCGCCCCGGGGTGCCGACGACGATCTGGGGGCTCTCCCTGAGGGACCGCCGTTCCTTTTGGGGATCCATCCCGCCGACACAAGTGGCCACGCGCGCCCCGGCCTGGCCGTAGAGCCACAGCAGCTCGCGGCTGACCTGCAGCGCCAGCTCGCGGGTCGGCGCGATGACCAGCGCCAGTGGGCTGCCGGCCGCATCCGCGGTGCCGTCCGCTCGTAGCAAGTCGGGCGCCATCGCGATGCCGAAGGCGACCGTTTTGCCAGAGCCGGTCTGTGCCGAGACGACCAGGTCGCGCCCCGCGGCTGCGGGCTCGAGGACCGCCGCCTGGACGGGCGTGGGCTGGGCATAGCCGCGCGCGGCGAGGGCTTCGCCGAGCACCGGCGGGAGGTTGGGAAAAGGCATCGCGCATAGATAGGACGTTTTGTCCGCCAGACATCAACCCGCGCGACATTTTTGCGCCGGGCCCGCTGATAGGTCCGCTGCAAACGCTTTGCGGCGGGGCTGGCGGCGACTAGCGACAGTTCATGGACTTCGACGATCTGCTGCGGCACCACTTCGGCACCTCGCAAATTTCGCAGGTCACGCCAGCCGTCCTCGCGGCGGGGATCGAACGCCTGCTGGTCGACTTCGGCCTTGAACAGGACCGCGGCAAACGCTTCGCGCTGTGGGCGCTGCTCTATCTGCTGTCCGCCGCGCCCGATCTCGATGTGGCCTTCAAGGACCCTTCCGACCGCGAGGCGGCGCGAAACTTCATGGACCTGGCCGCCGCGGCGGAGGACGAGTGACGCCGATGGTTCCGCAGCTCGCCGGCTTCGACCAAGCCGAATTCCTGCGCGACTACTGGCAGAAGAAGGCGCTGGTGATCCGCAATCCGTGGGCCGAGTGGCGCAATCCGCTGTCACCCGACGAGCTCGCCGGGCTGGCGTGCGAGAGCGAGGTCGAATCGCGCCTGGTCACGCAGGCGAGCGGTGCTTGGGATATGGAGCAGGGCCCCTTGCGCGAAAGCCGCTTCGGCGAGCTGGGAAAAAAGCCGTGGACGCTGCTGGTGCAGGCGGTCGATCATCACGTCCCGGCGGTGGCCTCGCTGCTGGCACCGTTTCGTTTCATCCCCAACTGGCGGATCGACGACGTGATGGTCAGCTACGCCGACGATGGGGGCGGCGTCGGCCCGCATTTCGATCAGTACGATGTGTTCTTGGTCCAGGGCCTGGGCCGGCGCCGCTGGCAAGTGGGCGGGATGTGCGACGAAACCACCGAACTGCTGGCGCATGACGACTTGCGGCTGATCGCCAAGTTCGAGCCGCGCGAGGAATGGGTGCTAGAGCCGGGCGATATGCTCTATCTGCCCCCGCGCGTGGCGCACAACGGCGTCGCCGTCGGCGATCAGTGCATGACCTATTCGATCGGCTTTCGCGCGCCCTCGCGCCGCGAGCTGATCGCCGGCTGGAGCGAGAGCCTTCTCGCGGAACTGGACGACGACGACCGCTATACCGACGCGAACCTGGCGGCGCAGGACAACCCGGGCGAGATCAGCGGGGCGGCGCTCGCCCGGCTCCACGGCATGGTCGCCGAAAGCCTGCTCGACCGCGACGCCTTCGCGAGCTGGTTCGGGCAATGCACCACCACGCCCCGCAATGCCGAGATCGACTGGCGGCTGGAACAACCGCTCGGGCCAGCGGACGTGCGACGGCGGGTCGTCACCGGCGCCGTGCTGCTGCGCAATCCCGCCAGCCGCATCGCGTTCATCCGCCACGCGGCGAATGCGGTGTCCCTGTTCGTCAACGGCCGGCGTTACTCCTGCACCGACCAGGCCGCCGCCTTTGCCGAGCAGCTCGGCGCGCACGACCGGGTTACGGTGAGCAAAGCAGTGGTCGATTCGAAACCGGCGATGGCGCTGATCGCAGGGCTGCTAAACGACGGAAGCCTGGCGTTCGACCCGGTAGACTGAGCGCGCTGGAACGCTACGGCTGGGGCGCCGCGGTTTCCGCCCATTCGCCAGGCGCGAGCCCGTCGATCGTCCACTCGCCCACCGACCAGCGCACCAACCGCAGCGCCGGATGGCCGACCGCTGCGGTCATCCGGCGGACCTGGCGGTTCTTGCCTTCGCGGATCGTGATCCTCAGCCAGCTGTCGGGCACGGTCTGCCGCACGCGGATCGGCGGATCGCGCGGCCACAGGTCCGGCGCGGCAATACGCTCGGCTTGGGCGGGCAGTGTCACGCCATCCTTCAGGCGGACCCCGGTCCTGAGTAGGGCCAGGCTGGCGTCGTCGGGCCGGCCTTCGACCTGGACCAAATAAGCCTTGGGCAGCTTGAAGCGGGGATCGGCGATGCGCGCCTGGAGCCGTCCGTCGCCGGTCAGCAGCAGCAGCCCCTCGCTATCCCGATCGAGCCGGCCGGCGGGATAGACCCCCGGCACGGCGATGAAATCCGACAGCGTCTGGCGCGCGGTGTCCACGCCGCGATCGGTGAATTGCGACAGCACACCGTAAGGCTTGTTGAACAGGACAAGCCGCGCCACGGTTCACGCATCCATCGGGCGCGCGGCGGACGGGCGGGGGACCCGCTTGCCCTTGGTGCGGCTGGTCAAATGGAACTTCGCGCAGCGGTCGCAGCGATAGGCGCGCAGCAGCGGATCGAACCCGCGGGCCTGGGCGATGGCCTCGTCATGCGAGCCGAACCGCGCCTTGCGGGCGCAGATGCTCAGCCGCGTGCGCATGCTAGGGCGCATATCCGGCGAGCGCTTGCACCGCCGGGCGCTCGCCCATCCGCGCCAGCCACTGGGTCAGGCGCGGCGCCGCTTGCGCATTGCACAGCTCGGGCTGGGCCAGCGGCAGGCTGTGCAAGGTGGCGATCGCGGTTATGTCGGCGAGCGAGAACGTGTCGCCCGCGAGCCACGGCGCCTCGCCGAGCGCGCGGTCGAGCCGGTCGATCCCCTCGCTCACCCGGCGGTGCGATTCGGCCAGCTCGTCCGCCGGCGTCGCATCGTACATCAGCAGCCGCCAGGTCCGCCGCCGCTCGGGGTCGGAGATCTTGGCCAGAGCCGCCTGCTTGTCGGCCTCGGGCGTGTCGCGGAAGCGCGGGGCCGCGAGGCGGTTTGAGGCGACCATCGCCAGCGCCGGGCACACCGAATTGTCGAGCCAGCGGATCACGCACCGCATCCGGTGCCGGGCCGCGGGATCGGCCGGACGCAGCGGCGGGCCGGGGAAGGCCGCGTCGATGTACTCGAGCATCGGCGTCGATTCGGTCAGCATCAGTCCGTCGTGGACCAGCGTAGGGATCGTCCCGGCGGGGTTGAGCGCGAGGTAAGCCGGCTCATGATGCGCGCGTACGCCCATGTCGACGTAGTGATGCGTGAACGCCACGCGCTTTTCGTGCAATGCGAACAACGGCTTGCCCGAATTGGCGTTCGGCTCCCAGGTGTGAACGTCGACCGTGCCGCCGCTCACGATCTACCTCCGACTCGCCGAGGCAGCTGCGTCGATCTCGCGCACCGGATTGCCGGGGCCGGAGTGGCGGCTGGGAATGAATTCGTTGAGCACCCGCCGTTTGGCGAACAGCCAGTGCCCGCCGACGCGCTTCAGCTCGTCGTCGTAGAGCCCGAAGGTGCCCATCTTGAGGGTGTCGCCGGGGCCGTGATTGGCCATCTCGAGCCACAGCGAGCGGGCCCAGGCGCGGTCGCCCTCGACCCGGATCGCCGATTGCAGGATCACGTGGCGCAGCGTCGCGGGGTTGCCGTTTTCGGTGTGGTAGAACTTGCCGATCCCGGCGCTGAAGTCCGCCACCGCCTTGCGGATGGCCGCGTGGCCTTTGGAGGTGCCGCTGGCGAATTCGAGCTCGCCGTCCTCGGCGAAAGTAGCGACGTAGGAATCCCAGTCGAAATAGTCGATCGCAAACAGGTAACGCGCCATCAGGTCCTCGATCTCGGCCCGGTCCTGCGCGTAACTGCGGGCGTAAGTGGGCGCGGAAAACGCCTGCGCCTGCGCGCCGGACGGGAGCATCAAGGCAAGCGCGAAGGCGGCCAGGGTGGGGGCGCGGGCGAGCATCGGAGTTATCCTTTGGTCAGGGCCGGTTGCCCCAGTCGGCAGCGGCGCGGGAGATCAGGTAGTCGTGGATCGCCCCGGCGTCCGCGGCGGACAGCGTGTCGGCGAAACTCGCCATGCCGCCGCGCGCGCGCGCGCCGTGGAGGACGATGTCCATGAATGCGGCGTGGGTTTCGGGCGTCATGTGGCGCAAGTCCTTGATCCCGCCGCGCGCGGCGGCGCCGTGGCACAATGCGCAGTGGGCCGCGTAAAGCTGTTCGCCGCGGGCGATGGTGGCGGGCGTGCCGGTCTGCGCCGGCGGCGGGCTCAGTTCGGGCACCGCGCGCGAGGCGGGGGGCATCGCGGGAAGCTTGGCCGTCCC
>JBDSDC010000141.1:0-8591 GCA_039920725.1 Croceibacterium sp.
CGGCGATCCGCGCGCCGCCGAGCGCATCGAACGCGGTGATCAGCTTCTCGGACCGCTGCTCGAGCTGGCTCTCGCGGTGTTGCTGCCACCACAGCCCGCCGCCCAGCGCGGCCAGCGCCGCCACGAACAGCACGCCCACCAGCACGCCGTAGCGCTGCATGAAGGTCCGCAAGTCATCCTGGCGGACGGCCTCGTCGACTTCGCGCATGAGCACGTCGTGCTCGGCGTCGCGGCTGGCGGCGAGCTTGTCCGCGCGGGTCGGCTGAAGATCTTTGGAGGATGCCACTGGGGGAATGTTCTAGCGCGCTGTTAACCGGGTGGCGCGCTGTTTAGCGGCTGGGAGCGCCAATTCAATCATCGAGTGACCCCTGTCCCCGAACCGGTGAACCGCCGGTTAAGCGGGGCGTGCGTGGCCCATCAGGTTCCAGTAGAGCGCGCGGTAGCGCTCGACCATGAGCGCCTGGTCGAATTCGGCGCGGGCCTTGGTTCGATTGGCCTCGCCGATGCGCTTGCAGGCGGCGGGGTCGGCGGCGAGCCGCGCCAGCGCCTCGCCCAGCGCCGCCTCGTCACCGGGCGCGGCCAGGAACGGGCCGTTGTCGCTCGCGAGCGCGGCCGCCACCTCGGCTACCCGCGGTGCGGCGACCGCCAGGCCCGCGGCCATCGCTTCGACCAGCGACAGCGGCGCCTGCTCCGACAGCGGGGACAGCGCGAACAAGTCGAACAATCCCATCACTCGCTCGGAGCCGACGGACCCGGGCAGATGGACCCGGTGGTCGATGCCGAGCCGCTCGGCCTCGGCGACGATCGCGGCCCGCTCCGACCCATCGCCGGCGATGACCAGCTGCCACGGCTCGGGCAGTGCGGCAAAGGCGCGGACCAGCGCGGACAAATTGTCGGCTGCGCTGAGATCGGCGAGCGTGCCGAGCCACAGCTCGCCCTTGCGCTTGACCAGGCCGGGTAGCGAAGCGCGCTGCACCGGGCGGGCGAAAGCGGCGGTCTCGATCCCCTCGGGGATCAGCCGCACCCGGCTGCGCGGCTGCTGCCACTCCTCGAGCGCAATCCGTTCCAGCTGGCGCGACGGGACGACGACCGCGGCAGACCGGCCGAGCGCGATCCGGCGGTAGAAGTTGCCGCGCGGCTTGTGAGCCGCCGCCTCGTCCTCGTTGAATCCGTCGTCGTGATGGACCAGCGGCGCCAGGCGAAAGACATCGGCGAACAGCGTATGCGCGAGCGCCGCGTCCAGTGCGCCCCGGTTGTAAGTGCAGACCAGGTCGTATCCGGCCATCGCGCCCGCCAGCTGCTTCAACCGCGCCGGCCACGGCTTGCCGGCCATCGGCGGAAACTCCGGCCAGGTGACGATCGCGCGCGGGCCCAGCGCCCGTGCCGCGCCGCGCCGCAGCGGATCGCCCGAGACGATCGCGTGCTCGGCGGCGGGACCCAGCGCGTTGATCAGCCTGACGGTCCGCAATTGCGCGGCGCCCGCGTCGAACGATGAATGGAGGTGCAGGATGCGCGGAGTGGTGGCCGCGCCGCTCATGCGATCCGCGCCAGCAGCCGCGCGATCGCCGCTTGCGCTTCCGGTTCCTCGAGCGTTGGCGCGTGGCCGGTTCGTGGCACCGTGACTGTCTCCAGCCCCGGCACCTCGCGCGCCATCCGCGCCAGCGTCTCGGTGGAGAGGATATCCGACAACTCGCCCCGGATTGCCAGTAGCGGGCGCCCGGCCAGCGCGCGCAGCGCGGGCCACATGTCGAACGGCGGGCCCGCCGGCGGGGCGTTGAACGGCTCGGCGATCTTCATGTCGTAGTCGAACGCGATCCGCCCGCCCGTGCCCACCGCCATCAGCCGCTTGGCGAGACGCAGCCAGTTGCTGACCTCGTAGTCCGGATAAGCGACGCCGCCCTGTTCGCGCAGTCCGCGCGCGGCGTGCATCCAGGTGGGAAAGCTGCGCCCCTGCCCGACGTAGCCGCGGATTCGGGCGAGGCCGGCGGGCTCGATATCGGGGCCGATGTCGTTCAGCACCGCGCCCGCCAGCCGCCCCGGCGCCTGCAGCGCCAGCAGCATGGTGACGATCCCGCCGAGCGAGGTGCCGATCGCCACTACCCGCTCCAACCCCGCCTGATCGAACAGCGCGAGCAAGTCGGCGAGGTAATAACCCGGCATGTAGGTCGCCGGGTCCTTGGCGTAATCGCTCTGCCCGCGGCCTCTCAGGTCCGGGCACAGGACCCGCCATTCGCCCGCAAACGCTGCCACGATCGGTTCGAAGTCGCGCGCGTTGCGGGTCAAGCCCGGTATGCACAGCAGCGGCGGGCGGGCGGCTGGCCCGGGATAATCGCGATAGCGCAGCACCAGCCCGTCCGCGCTGGTCCATTGGCCCATCGTGTAGGCGGTCTGCGCCATCCGTCCCTCGCCTTGCGCGCTCGTTGCCAGCAGCCCACTAATGCGCAGATGCGCGACCAACCGCAAGCCGCCCCCTATCGCCCCGATCCGCAGATCCTGGCGCTCGCCGAGTGGCTCGCCGATCCGGTTGTGGCGGCCGAGTTTCCGCACCGCGAGCTGCGCTTCCGAAACCGTCGATGGGATGCGGCGGTCGGGCTGGCGGACCTTACCGACGCCGACTGGCTGCGCCATTTTGCCGCGTTTGAACCCATGCCCGGCAACCTGCCCCAGCCGCTCGCGCTCCGTTATCACGGGCACCAGTTCCGGGCTTACAACCCCGAGATCGGCGACGGGCGCGGGTTCCTGTTCGCCCAACTGCGTGATGCGCCCGGGGGACTGGGGGGCCGCCTGCTCGACCTCGGGACCAAGGGCAGCGGGCTCACCCCCTACAGCCGCACGGCCGACGGCCGGCTGACGCTGAAGGGCGCGGTGCGCGAGATCCTCGCGACCGAAATGCTCGAAGCGCTCGGGGTCTATACCAGCAAGACGTTCTCGGTGACCGAGACCGGCGAGGACTTGGTGCGCGGCGACGAGCCCTCGCCAACCCGGTCCGCGGTGCTCGTGCGTCTGAGCCATTCGCATATCCGCATCGGCACCTTTCAGCGGCTTGCGGTGCTCGAGGAGGACGCGCACCTCGCCGCGCTGGTCGAGTACTGCCTGGCGCAGTTTCCCGGTCCGCTGCCGCCCGGCGATGCGCCGGGCCGCGAGCAGCCGGCGGTGATCCTGCTCCACCAGGCGGCCGAGCGGCTGGCCGACCTTGCCGCCAGCTACATGGCCGCGGGCTTCGTCCACGGGGTGCTCAACTCGGATAACATGAACGTGACCGGCGAGAGCTTCGACTATGGCCCATGGCGGTGGCTGCCGCGGTGGGACCCGGGCTTCACCGCCGCCTATTTCGACCACAGCGGGCTCTACGCCTTCGGACGCCAGGCCGAGGCGATCCGCTGGAACCTGGCGCAACTGGCGATCGCGCTGCACCGGATCGCCGACGCGCCGCCCCTGGTCGCCGCGATCGAACGCTTCCCCGCGCTCTACCACGCGGCGATGAGCCGCCGGTTCTGCTGGCGGCTGGGCGTCGCAAGCCACGGCCTGGAGCGCGATTTCTCGCTGATCGAGGCCGCCGAACGGACAATGCGCGAGCGAGGGACGGGGCCGGACGCGTTTTTCTTCACCCATCGCGGTGCACGCGGGGCGGAAGGCGCACTGGCGGAAGCGCTGAGCGGCTACGCGGCGGTCGCGGACGAGAACGCTTACTGGGCCGGCTCCGGCCCCCAGGCGATGCTGATCGACGAAGTCGAGGCGATCTGGGACGCCATCGCCGCGCGCGACGACTGGCAGCCGCTGACCGCCAAGATCGCCGCGGTGCGCGCGATGGGCGACGCCTTGGGCGAAGCCCCCGCGCCCGCCGGACACCAGGGCTAAAGCCGGTGGAAACCCTTGGTCCACTGGCAAGATTGCCGGCCCCGCGCTAGACCCGCGCCAATCCGCATGACCACCCGCCCGCAAACCGCGAACCTCGCCCCGACCGAGATCGTCTCCTACGAGCCTGCTACCGGAATGGAGCTGTGGCGGGGCAGGGTGGGCGATGTCGAGGACACGGTCGCGCGGGCTCGCAAGGCGTGGCCGCAGTGGGCGGCGCGGCCGCTCGCAAGCCGGATCGAGCTGGTCCGGCGCTTCGCCAACGAAGTGCGCAAGGACGCCGAACCGCTCGCCGAGCTGATCGCGCGCGAAACCGGCAAGCCGCTGTGGGAAGCGCGCGGCGAAGTCGATGCGGTGGTCGGCAAAGTCGAGATTTCCATCCGCGCATTCGGCGAGCGAACCGGGCAGCGCAAGCTCGACAGCGCGCTCCAAGGCAGCGCCGCGCTGCGCCACAAGCCGCACGGCGTGATGGCGGTGCTGGGGCCGTACAATTTCCCCGCGCACCTGCCCAACGGCCATATCGTGCCCGCGCTGATCGCCGGCAACGCGGTGATCCTCAAGCCGAGCGAGAAAACCCCCGCTGTCGGCGAGATGCTGGTCGGCCTGTTCCACCGCGCGGGAGTGCCCGAGGCGGTAATCCAGCTGCTGGTCGGCGCGGGGGCCGAAGGCCAGGCGCTGGCGGGGCATGACGGCGTCGACGGGGTGCTGTTCACCGGCTCGGCTGAGGTCGGCATCGCGATCAACCGGCAACTGGCGGGCCGCCCGAACAAGATCGTCGCGCTGGAAATGGGCGGCAACAACCCGATCGTGCTGTGGGACACTCCCAAGCTGGCCGATGCCGCGATGCTGATCGTGCAATCGGCCTTTGCCACCTCGGGCCAGCGCTGCACCGCGGCGCGGCGGCTGATCGTCAAGTCGGCGCTTTACGACCAGGCGATCGAGGCGGTGAAGACGCTCGCCGACCGGATCATCGTCGGTGCCCCGTTCGACGAACCCGCGCCGTTCATGGGGCCGGTGATCGACGCCGAGGCCGCCGATCGGCTGGTCGAAAGCTTCGTCCATCTGCTGTCCAACGGCGGCAAGCCGATCAGTCTTTTGCGCCAAACCCGCGGCGCGCTGCCGTTCCTGACCCCGGGCATCATCGACACCACCGCGATCGCCGAACGCCCCGACGCCGAGCTGTTCGGGCCGATTCTGCAAGTGATCCGGGTCGACGATTTCGATCACGCGGTCGCCGAGGCCAATGCCACCCGGTTTGGCTTGGCCGCCTCGCTGATCGGCGGAAACCCGCAGGACTACAGCCGGTTCTGGGCCAATATCCGCGCCGGGATCGTCAACTGGAACCGGCCCACCAACGGGGCCAGCAGCGCCGCGCCGTTCGGCGGCGTGGGCCTGTCGGGCAACCACCGCCCGGCGTCGTTCTATGCGGCTGACTATTGCGCCTATCCGGTGGCCAGCAGCGAGATCGAGCAGCCGCGCGCGATCCCGGGCGTCGGGTTTCGCTAATCAGCGAGCGTGCCGAAGCCAGCTCGCGGGCCCGGACCGGAGGCGGCGCTCCCGTGCGAACAAGGCGCCCGCATGGCTAGCATACGGACGCCTTGGCGCGACCCTCCTGAAACACGACCCGAGAGCCGCGCATCGCCGGATGCCGTCAACAGGGGGGACGACAGCCGACAATTCCGATGTTTATCCTCGCGTCAGCGGCAGCTGGTGCCTTGCGCCACCCTCTTGCCGAGCAGCGCCCCGGCGGCGGCGCCGATCACCGTGCCGAGCGTGCGGTCGCCGCCGCGGTCGACCGCGCGGCCCAGCAAAGCACCGGCGGCTGCGCCGATGATCAGGCCGGTGGTGCCGTCCTTCTTCTGGCAATAGTAGCTGCCGTCACGGCCCTGCCACACGCTCGAGTTGCTGGAGACCGGCTCGGCGGAATAGCCGTTGTTGCTGTAGCCGTTGCTGTAGCCGCCGTAGCCGTACCGGTCGTACTGCGAATAGCCGGCGCGGCTGTAATGCCGCGCTTCGGCGGGCACGGCGGTCAGGATCACGCTGGAGGCCGCCAGCGCCAGTGCGGCCGATTTGAAAAGCTTGGTCATGGTGCGACTCCTTCGTGCGGACCTCGAGAACGGTTCAGCTTTAGACCTTGATTCCTGAACGTGATGCAACCTGCCTGTCAGGAAAAGCATTTTTTCGCTCGGCTTGTCGTGCACGTCGCCCCAGCCTAGGCGCGCTGGCATGAGTGAGCCCCAATCCCCGATCCGCCACGGCCTGCCCTACGCGCTGGGCGCGCACGTCGTGTGGGGCTCGATGCCCCTTTACTTGCTGCTGGTGAAGACCGTGCCGCCGCTCGAGTTCATCGCTTGGCGGGTGATCTTTACCCTGCCGCTGTGCCTGGCCTTCCTGGCGGTGACCAAGGGCTGGGCCGAGCTCGGCGCGGTGCTGCGCAACCGGCGCGCCTTGCTGACCCTGCTCGCCAGCGCCGCGCTCGTGGCGGTCAACTGGTTCCTCTACGTGTGGGCGATCCAGAACGGCCACATCTACGCGGCCAGCCTGGGCTATTACATCCTGCCGCTGATGATGATGCTGCTCGGCATGGTGGTGCTGGGCGAGCGGCTCACGCGGCGGCAATGGCTGGCGGTCGCGCTCGCCGGGCTCGGCGTCGCGGCACTGGCGGCCGGTGCGCTGATGACCCTGTGGCTCAGTTTGTCGATGGCGGCGACGTTCGGGCTCTACGGGCTGCTCCGCAAGACCGTGGCCGCGGGCCCGCTCGCCGGCCTGACGGTCGAATCGCTGATCCTCTACCCGGCGGCCTTGGCCATCGCCGGGTGGTTTGCGGCAAGCCCCGCGGGCTCCGCGCTGACCGACGGCTGGGGCACGTCGCTGGCGGTCGCGTGGAGCGGGCCGATGACCGCCGTCCCGCTGATGTGGTTCGCGATCGCCGCGCGGCGGATGCCCTATACCGTGATCGGGTTCCTCCAGTTCATCTCGCCGACGGTGGTGTTCGTGCTCGGCCTGACCGTGTTTCACGAGGCGCTCAAGCCCGCCCAGCTGGCCTGCTACATCGCGATCTGGGGCGCGGCGGTGCTGTTCACGTGGGATTTGCTGCGCGGTGGGCGGACCGGCGCGGAAGCGGTTGCGGTTTAGCCGACGAAGCGCCAGCGCAATGTCTCGCCGGCGTGGAACGGGACCACCCCGGCGATCTGCGGCGGCACTTCGCTCGCGATTTTCTCGAGCGTGACCGTACCTTCGTTGAGCGGCAGGCCATAGAACCGCGCCCCATGCTCGCTGGCGAAGCCCTCGAAGCGGCCGAGAGCGCCTTCCTCCTCGAACACCGCCGCATAGCATTCGAGCGCGTGGGGCGCGTTGAAGATGCCGGCGCAGCCGCACGCGCTTTCCTTGGCCTCGCGCAAGTGCGGCGCGCTGTCGGTCCCGAGGAAGAACTTGGCGCTGCCCGCAGTGGCCGCGCGGCGCAGCGCCAGGCGGTGCTGCTCGCGCTTGGCGACCGGCAGGCAATAGGCGTGCGGGCGCAGGCCGCCCGCGAACATCGCGTTGCGGTTCAAGTGGAGGTGCTGGGGGGTGATCGTCGCGGCGACATTGCCCCCGGCAGCTTCGACGAACTTGACCGCTTCGGTGGTCGTCGCGTGCTCGAACACGACGCGCAGCTCGGGCAGTTCGCGCAGCAGCGGGGCGAGCACGCGCTCGATGAACACCGCCTCACGGTCGAACACGTCGACTGCCGGATCGGTCACTTCGCCGTGGACGCACAGGACCATGCCGATCCCGGCCATGCGCTCGAGCACCGGCCGGATTCGGGCCACGTCGGTCACCCCGCTCGCCGAGTTGGTCGTCGCGCCAGCGGGGTAAAGCTTGGCCGCGGTGAACACCCCGTCGGCGAACCCGGCGGCCAGGTCGCCCGGGTCGGTATCGTCGGTCAGGTAAGCGGTCATCAGCGGCGTAAAGCCGGGCACCGCAGCCACGATCCGCTCGCGGTAGGCCGCTGCATCGGCGGCGCGTGCGACCGGCGGCGAGAGGTTGGACATGACGATCGCGCGGGCGAACTGGCGCGCGGTGTAAGGTGCGACCGCACGCAGCATGTCGCCGTCGCGCAAATGGACATGCCAGTCGTCGGGCCGGCGGATGGTCAGCATCTCGCTCATCGCCCGGGCCATGGCATAGCGCCTTGACTATCGCCAGTGCGCCGCCACCTTGCGCGGCGATGGCCCACGAACGCTTGATGAACCGCGCCGTGGTGCGCGTCGCCCCCAGCGCCGAGGGCGAGGACGCCGCCGAGTTCCTGCAAGGCCTGCTGACAAACGACGTGACCGGCGCGCTGCCCGCCTATTCCGGGCTGCTGACCGCGCAAGGCAAGACGCTGTTCGACCTGATCGTGTGGCCGGCGGGAGAGGGCGCGCTGCTGCTCGACTGCGAGGCGGCGGTGGCGGACGACCTGGTCAAGCGGCTGTCGATGTACCGACTGCGCCGCAAGCTGACGGTGGCGGTCGATCCGACCCTCGGGGTGTACTGGCAGGCCACTCAAGGCGACGGCGGCGCGCGCGACCCGCGCCTGGCGGCGCTCGGCCAGCGGTGGATCGCCAAGACCGATCCGGGCGATATCGCGGTCGATGGGGCGTGGCTGGCGCACCGGCTGGCGCTGGGCGTGCCCGAGGGCCGCGCCGAGCTCGGCGACGTGCTGTGGCTCGAAACCAACGCCTGGCCAGCGGGTCGATGTCGGGCGTCACCTTGCT
>JBDSDC010000142.1:0-15872 GCA_039920725.1 Croceibacterium sp.
GCTCGAACGCATCGAGAAGCTCGGCTCGATCGGCGACGTGGTCACGGTCAAGGACGGCTTTGCCCGTAACTACCTGCTGCCGAACAAGAAAGCGCTGCGCGCCAACGACGCCAACCGCAAGGTGTTCGAAGCCAACCGCGAACGGATCGAGGCCGACAACGCCGAGCGCCGGGGCGAGGCGCAGAAGACCGGCGAGACGGTCGACGGGGCGGAGATCACGCTGATCCGCGCCTCGTCGAACAGCGGCCAGCTCTACGGTTCGGTCAACGTGCGCGACATCGCCGAGGCGCTGCAGGCGCAGGGCCATGACGTGAACAAGGCGCAGATCGTGCTCGAACGCCCGATCAAGACGCTGGGCGTGGTTAACGTGCGCGTACAGCTGCACCCCGAAGTCCAGGTCACGGTCAAGGCCAACGTCGCCCGCTCGGACGACGAGGCCGAGCTCCAGCGCCAGGGCGTCGACGTGTTCGGCCAGGCGGTCGAGGACGACCGCGCCGAGGGCGAAGGCTTCACCGAAGCGTTCGATCCCAACGCCGAACCGGGCGAATTCCCCGCCGAGGACGCGGCTGCCGAAGAACCGGTCGCCGATGAGCCCGCAGCCGATGAGCCCGCAGCCGATGAGCCCGCAGCCGAGGGCGACGAACCCGCCGAAGGCTGAGCCCGTCGTAATCACGAACACGAGAGAGCGCCGGGCACCGGCGCTCTTTTCGCATCTGCGGGTCAGAAAATCGAATAGCCGCCGTCGATGGGCAGCGTGATGCCAGTGATGAAATCGGCGGCTTGGCTTGCGAGAAACACCGCCGCGCCGGCGCATTCGTCGGGTTCGCCCCACCGCGCCGCGGGCGTTCGCTCCATCAACATGGCATTGAACGGCGCCCAATCGGGGTCGTCGCGCGCCACGGCGGTCATTTCGGTCGCGATCCAGCCCGGCGCGATGGCGTTGACTTGGATGTTATGGGCGGCGAGTTCGATTGCCATCGATTTCGTCAACTGCACGATCGCACCCTTGGCCGCGCTGTACGACGGCACGAAAGCCGATCCGAAATACGAATACATGCTCCCCACGTTGATAATCTTGCCGCGCTTGCGCGAAAGCATCGACTGGGCGGCGATTTTCGACAGCAGCATCGTCGCGGTCAGGTGAGTCGCGATCGTGTTGTCCCACGCGTCGAGCGATTGGTGGAGAACCCCGCCGCTGATGTCGGCCACGCCCGCATTGTTGACCAGGATATCAATCCCGCCCAGCTCCGCCTCGACCTCACCCAACGCGCCATCCAGCGTGTCGCGTTCGGTGACGTCGACCCGCATCGCGCGCGCTTCGCCGCCAATCGCGCGCAATTCGCTAAGCACGGCGGCGTTCTTTTGTTCATTCCTCGCCAGGATCGCGACCGAAGCGCCGGCCCCGGCCAGGCCCAGCGCAATCGACCGGCCAATCCCCCCGTTGCCCCCGGTGACGACCGCGACGCGCCCATGCAAATCGAATGATGGTAATGCCCCCATTTCATGATCCTCCCAAGTTTGACCCAGCTTAGGCCGCGGCACGCGATCGGCAATCGGCTTGCGGAGGATCTAACATGACCCGCGCCTGGCAAATTGAATTTGCGGTCAGCGCAGGCTAACGGCTGTCATGGATTCAAGAACCGCCATTGCCGAGCTGTCGGCTATCTATGACGCCGCCGTCGACCGCCTGCGGACCGACATCGCGCATTACGCCAAGAACCGCGAAACCCCGCCCGCCGAACGGCGCCAGGACGGCAGCTATTGCTATCCCGAACTGCGGGTGCGCTTTTCGGGCGGCGCGTTCACCGGTGACCGCAGCCGCGCGTTCGGCCGGCTGCACTTGCCCGGCACTTATGCGACCACGGTCACCGAGCCCGCGCTGTTCGCCGATTACCTGACCGAGCAGCTCGACTTGTTGCTGCACGACTACCAGGTCGAAATCGAGTGTCGCCCGTCGCGCCAGGAAATTCCGTTCCCCTATGTGCTCGACGCCGAGCGCGGCGCCGCGATGCTGGGGGTCACGCCGACCGAGCTGGCGCGGTTCTTCCCGACCACCGAACTGGCGCTGATCGGCGACGAGCTGGCCGACTGCATCGAGCTGGGCGACGCCGGCCCCAACAATCTCGCGGCCATGCCGCTGTCGCTGTTCGACGGCCTGAGGACCGATTTCTCGCTCGCCCGGCTGGCACATTACACCGGCACGTCGCCGGCGCATTTCCAGCGCTTCGTGCTGTTCACCAACTATCACCGCTACATCGACGAATTCGTCGACTGGGCAGGCGGGCAGGTCGGCCAGGGGTTCTACACCGCGCTTGCCGGAGCCGGCGGGCTGATGCTGGGCGAGGCCACGCCCCAGGCGAGCGCCAAAGTCTCCGAGACGACCTGGCGGCGGCACCAGATGCCCGCCTATCACCTGGTCGCGCCCGACAACATGGGCATCACCCTGGTCAACATCGGGGTCGGCCCGTCGAACGCCAAGACGATCACCGATCATCTGGCGGTGTTGCGGCCCGAGGCGTGGCTGATGATCGGCCACTGCGGGGGCCTGCGCCCGACGCAGAAGATCGGCGATTTCGTGCTTGCCCACGCCTATTTGCGCGACGACCACGTGCTCGACGCGGTGCTCCCGCCGGAAATCCCGCTGCCCGCGATCGCCGAAGTCCAGCGCGCGCTATACCAGGCGGCCGAGGAAGTGAGCGGCGACGAGGGCCAGAACCTCAAGCAGCGGATGCGCACCGGGACCGTGGTCACCACCGACGACCGCAACTGGGAGCTGCGCTACACCCACACCGCGCTGCGCCTGTCGCAAAGCCGGGCGGTCGCGATCGAGATGGAAAGCGCCACCGTCGCCGCGCAGGGCTATCGCTTCCGTGTCCCTTACGGCACGCTGCTGTGCGTGTCCGACAAGCCGCTCCACGGCGAGATCAAGCTGCCCGGCCAGGCCAACCACTTCTACGAACAGGCGATCGCCGCGCACTTGCAGATGGGCATCCGCGCCTGCGAGCTTCTCCGCGCCGAAGGCCCGCGCCTGCACAGCCGCAAGCTGCGCGCATTCAACGAGCCGCCGTTCCGCTAAGCCTCGCTCAGGAACCGCACGATCGCCTGGCCCAGCGCGGGTTCGGTGACCGAGCTCATGTGCGAGCCCGGCACTTCCTCGAACCGCGCATCGGTCAGCGCTTCGGCCAGCGCCCGGGGCGAGCCGTTGTCGCGGTCCTGAACGCCGGCAACGACCAGCGTCGGCATCGTTAGCGCTGCCAAAGCATTGCCCGGCAGATCGCCGATCCCGCGTGTCAGCAGCAGCCGCGCGGCGGCGCGGTCGATCCGCATGGTCTTCATGAACTGCTTGGCGACATAGGCCGGATCGCCTTGCCGGATCGCCTCGAAGCGGTCGATCGCATCGACGAAGAAGGCGAATCGCCGGTCCCCGTTGGACAAGCTCTCGAGCCCCATCCCGGCCAGCACCAGCCGCCGCGGCGCGAGCCCCGCGGCGACCGCGCCGAGCGCGGTGCGCGCGCCGAGCGAGAAGCCCACCAGGTCGAACTCGGCCAGCTTCAGCGCGGCGACCACGGCCTCGACATCGCGAACCAGAACGCCGGGCGGATAGCCGGCCGCATCGTGCGGCGCGGCGCTCTCGCCGTGGGCGCGCAAGTCGGGCATCAGCGCCTCGAACCCGGCCTCGGCCAGCGCCTGCGCATGACCGAACTTGAGCCAGTTCATCCGCGCGCTCGAGAACAGTCCGTGGAGCAGGACCACGGGCTTCCCCGCGCCGAGCCGGTGGAGCGCCAGTTCCGCGCCATCGAAACTGGCAATACGTTCGATCCTCGCCGCGCTCACCATCGCGGCTCGCCTCGGGCCCGGTATCGCACCCGCCCGCATTGGCAACCGCCGGTAATTTCACCCATAGGTACTTTCCTTCGCAGTTATTTCCTGCTGCTTGGTTGTCGCTGCCTACCGGTTGCCCTATCTGGGCGGCAACCCTTGAACTGCAGAGCCGAAAGCGCCGATGGCGGAAGCCGATCCGCAGATTGCCGACAGCACGGCCGAAATGACGGTCCTGGAAACCCCGCCCGTGCAGCGGCGGTGGGGCCGACTCGCGCTGATGCTCGCGGTACCGGTGGCGCTGCTGATCGGCGGCTTTATCTACTGGCAGGGGTTGCAGGGCAAAGTCACCACCGACAACGCCTACCTCCAGCAGGACAAGGTCGGGGTCAGCGCGGAGATCGTCGGGCGGATCTCGCAGGTCAACGTCAAGGAAAACCAGCAGGTCCGCGCCGGTGACCTGCTGTTCCGCATCGACCCCGAGCCGACCCGGCTGCAGATCGCCGCGGCCAACGCGGCGATTGCCGGCGCCCAGGCCAACGTTACCGCGCTGTCCAACGATGCCGCGCTGACCGGGGCCGACATCGGCGCGGCGCGTGAGGATATTGCCTTCAACCAGGCCACGCTGGCCCGCGAGCAGGCGTTGTGGCAGCGCGGTTTCACCACCAAGGCGGCGCTCGAGGCGGCGCAGCATTCGGTGGCCCAGGCGCGCGAGCAGCTGCGCTCGGCCGAAGCCAGCCAGCAGGAGGCGCGGTCACGTCTGGCGCAAGGCGCCGCGGTGCCCGGGGAGAACCCGCAAGTCGCTGCCGCCGAAGCGCGCAAGGCCGAGGCCGAGCTTAACCTGCGGCGGACCGAAGTGCGCGCACCGATGTCCGGGCGGGTCGCCCAGTCGGGCCGGCTCCAGGTCGGCCAGCAGGCCGTCACCAGCCTGCCGATGCTGACCATCGTCGCCAACGGAACCTCGTATGTCGAAGCGAATTTCAAGGAGACCGACCTTAATGCCATGAAAGTCGGCCAGCCGGCTGAAGTCCGTTTCGACGCTTACAAGGACAGGCCGCTTAAGGGCCATGTCGCCTCGATTGGCGCCGGTACCGGCGCGGTATTTTCCGCCATTCCGGCACAAAACGCGACCGGCAACTGGGTCAAGGTGACGCAGCGTGTGCCGGTCCGCATCGAATTCGACCAGAAGAGCAAGCGCCCGCTGATTGCCGGCTTGTCCGCGGAGGTGACCGTCTTCACCGACGGCCGCAAGCGCTAAGACCGTGGCAAGCACCGCCGCCCCTCGACGCGGCGTCCCGGCGGCCAAGCTCCGGCCGGCGCCGAGGCATGACGTCGCCACACTGCCGGTCGCCAACCCCGCCCTGCTGGTCATCGGGGTCATGGCTGCAACGTTGATGCAAGTGCTCGATACCACGATCGCCAACGTCGCCATCCCGCATATGCAGTCGACCCTGAGCGCGACACCCGACACCATCAGCTGGGTCCTGACGAGCTACATCATCGCCTCGGCGGTCGCGATGCCGATCACCGGCTGGCTGGCTGACCGGATCGGTTCGCGCAAGCTGTTCATCCTTTCGGTCGCCGGGTTCGTGATCGCCTCGATGCTGTGCGGCATGGCGCAGAGCCTGACCCAGATGGTGCTGTTCCGCGCGCTGCAGGGCGTTGCCGGCGCCTTCATCGCGCCGCTCAGCCAAGCCGCGCTGCTCGATACCACGCGGCCCAGCAAGCAGGGCCAGATGATTGCACTGTGGGGCATGGGCGTGATGATCGGACCGATCCTGGGCCCGGTCCTGGGCGGCTGGATCACCGAGAACTGGAGCTGGCGGTGGTGCTTCTACGTCAACGTGCCTGTCGGCGCGGCGTGTCTGGCGATCATGATGGCCGAGCTGCCGAGTCGGCCGATCGTCAAGCGCAAGTTTGACTTGTTCGGCTTCGCGCTGATCGCGATCGCGCTCAGCTGCCTTCAGTTGCTGCTCGACCGGGGCAACCAGCGGGACTGGTTCAGTTCGTTTGAAATCTGCGTTTACGGCTTCCTGATCGTGTCATGCGTGTGGATCGCCGCGATCCACTTTGTCAGCTCCGCCGACCCGCTGTTCGAACGCAGCCTGTTCACCAACGTCAATTTCGTCGTCGCGCTGGTGTTCATGGTCGTGATCGGGATGGTGATGTTTGCCACCATGGCGCTGCTGCCGACGATGTTGCAGGGACTGTTCCGATACGACGTGATGGACACCGGCATGGCGCTGATGCCGCGCGGCGTGGGCGTGCTCGTCACCATGCAGCTGTCCGCCTATGTCATGCGCAAGGGAATCGATGCGCGGTGGCTGGTTTCGATCGGTTTCCTGATCGGCGCGTGGTCGCTGTACCAGATGGCCGGGTGGTCGCTCGACGTCGACCGCTACCACATCATCCTGTCGGGCTTCATCCAGGGTCTCGGCATCGGCCTGGTGTTCATCCCCTTGCAGGGCATGGCGTTCGCCACCTTGCCCCCGCGGCTGCGCACCGACGGGTCGAGCCTGCTCAACCTGACGCGCAACGTCGGGTCTTCGATCGGCATCTCGATCATGGTCACGCTGCTGACGCGCAATACCCAGACCAGCCACAGCGACTTGGCGAGCCACATCACCCCGGCGATGGTCGACGTGATCGACTTGTCGGCGCTCGACCGGTTCGGCCAGTACGGCGACGCGGCACTGCGCCTGGTCGATGCGATGGTCAGCCGGCAAGCCGCGATGATCGCCTATATCGACGACTTCTACCTGATGATGTGGCTGAGCCTGGCGTCCGTCCCACTGGTGCTGATCATGCGCAAGAGCCGCGGCGGCCCCACTGGCCCGCCGCCGGGGCGGTGAGCCACGATTGACTTGCCCTGCCAAGCCCGTCAGCCTTCTCGCGGGGTGAGGGGACGAGCGATAGAAACCACGCACGATCAGGCGTTTGAACGCGCAACTTTTGCCCGGATTGGCTGGCGACTGCTGCCGCTGCTGTTCGCTGGTTACGTCGCCGCGTTCCTCGACCGGGTCAACATCGGCTTTGCCAAGCTGCAGATGGCCAGCGAACTGAACTTCAGCGATGCCGTGTACGGCTTTGGCGCCGGGATTTTCTTCATCGGCTATTTTCTGTTCGAAGTGCCGAGCAACCTGGTTCTGCGAAAACTGGGCGCGCGGGTGTGGATGGCGCGGATCATGCTCAGCTGGGGGATCGTCTCGGCCCTGTTCGTGTTCGTCGACGATCTGCGCTGGGGCCCCATCGCCGCCGCATTCGGGTGCACCGACGCGCAGTTCAGTTTTTACCTGCTCCGCTTTCTGCTCGGCGCGGCCGAGGCGGGGTTTTTTCCCGGGGTGATCCTGTACCTGACGTACTGGTTTCCATCGGCGCGGAGGGCGCAGGTCATTGCGCTGTTCATGTCCGGCATCGCGGTGTCCAACGTCATCGGCTCGCCCGTGTCGGGCGCGATCCTTCAGTTTTCGCACGGCTCGACCATGCTCAAGGGCTGGGAATGGTTGTTCCTGCTCGAAGCCATCCCCACGATTGTGCTTGGGGTGCTGTTCTTCGCCCGGCTTCCTGATGGGCCAGACAAGGCGCCGTGGCTAAGCGAAGCGCAGCGCGCGCTGGTCCATCAACGCCTGGCGGAGGAAGAGCAGGCCAAAGTTGGCGGGCATGAGCGGGCCGGCGCGGTGTTCAAGGACTGGCGCGTATGGGCGTTTTCGGCGGTCTATTTCTGCGCCATCGTGTGCCTCTATGCGGTCAATTTCTGGATGCCGACACTGGTCCAGGAAATGGACATCGACACCGCCGACTACTTGCGCGTCGGCTTGCTCAGCATGATCCCGTGGGGCGTTGCGATCGCGGCGCAAGTAGCTTGGGCGCGCCATTCAGACCGCACGGGGGAGCGCCGCTGGCACTGCATCGCGGGGCTGCTGGTGGCAATCGCCGGTTTGCTGCTGCTTGCGACGGTTGGCCACGCCATCGTGCCGTCAATGGCAGCGTTGACGCTGGTGACCGTGGGCACGCTGTGTGCGCTGGTGACGTTCTGGTCGATGCCACCCGCGATCCTGTCTGGCGCCGCAGCGGCGGCGGGAATCGCGCTGATCAACTCGGTCGGCAACTTGGGCGGTCAGTTCGGGCCCGACCTGATCGGCCGTGTGCGCGATGCCAGCGGCGGTGACAGCGCGGCGGCTTTCTACGCGCTCACGGGGCTGGCGGCGACGGGAGCGGTTATCCTGCTGACGCTGCCGATCGCGCGAACGCGTCCCGCCCTTGCCCAGCCGCTGGCCAAAAGCGCCTAACCTTTCTTGAGGTGCCGGCGGCCGAGCAGCTCGGCGATCTGGACGGCGTTGAGCGCGGCGCCCTTGCGCAAGTTGTCGGACACGCACCACAGTGTCAGCCCGTTGTCGACCGTCGGGTCTTCGCGCACGCGGCTGACGTAGGTCGCGCCGTCACCGGCGCACTCGACCGGGGTGACATAGCCGCCGTCCTCGCGCTTATCGACCAGCATCACGCCGGGCGCCTCGCGCAGGATGCCCTGCGCCTGCTTGGCCGATATCTCGCGTTCGAACTCGATGTTGATGCTTTCCGAATGGCCGACGAACACCGGCACCCGCACGCACGTGGCGCTGACCTTGATCTTCGGGTCGAGGATCTTCTTGGTTTCGACCACCATCTTCCATTCTTCCTTGGTCGATCCGTCGTCGAGGAAGCTGTCGATGTGCGGGATCACGTTGAACGCGATCTGCTTGGTGAACTTGCGCACCACTACCGGATCGCCGACGAAGATCGCGCGGCTCTGCTCGAACAGCTCGTCCATCCCGGCCTTGCCGGCGCCCGAGACCGATTGGTAAGTGCTGACCACCACGCGCTTGATCGTCGCCGCATCGTGCAGCGGCTTGAGGGCGACGACCATTTGCGCGGTCGAGCAGTTGGGATTGGCGATGATCAGGCGCTTCTTGTAACCGTCGATCGCATCGGGGTTCACCTCGGGCACGATCAGCGGCACGTCGGGGTCCATCCGGTAATGCGACGAATTGTCGATCACCACGCAGCCCGCCGCGGCGGCCTTGGGCGCAAAGTCCTTGGCCGGGCCCGAGCCGGCCGAGAATAGCGCGATGTCCCACCCGGCCCAGTCGAAGTGCTCGATATTCTGGCACTTGAGCATCTTGCCGGTGTCGCCGTACTCGACCTCGAGGCCTTGCGAGCGCGCGCTGGCGACCGCGGCCACTTCGTCGACCGGAAATTCGCGCTCGGACAGGATCGCGAGCATTTCGCGCCCGACGTTCCCCGTCGCCCCGACAACCACCACCCGGTAACCCATTCGTCTGCCCTTCCAGCTTCGCCCAAGAAAAAGGGCGCCCCGGCCGCTACAGCCAGGACGCCCCTTGTGCAGCGGAGTGTTTCGATTGCGGGCGTTAGCCCTTCTTGTTCGCTTCCTCGCGGCGCGGATCGCGGCGTTCGGCGATGCGCGCCGATTTGCCGGTCCGGCCGCGCAAGTAATAGAGCTTGGCGCGGCGGACGGCGCCGCGGCGGACCACTACGATGCTTTCGACATTGGGCGAATAGAGCGGGAATACGCGTTCCACGCCTTCGCCGAAGCTCATCTTGCGGACGGTGAAATTGCTGTTGATGCCGCGGTTCGAGCGGGCGATGCACACGCCTTCGAAGTTCTGCACGCGGGTGCGTTCGCCTTCGACCACGCGCACGCCGACGCGCACCGTATCGCCGGGGCGGAATTCGGGGATGTCCTTGCCGAGCGCGCCGATCGCCTCGGCCTCGAGCTCCTGGATAAGACCCATTGCGGGTTCCTCTTAGTCTTCGCGCCGCGCGCCAGAGGCAGGCTGGACCCGAACGCCACCGCGGCGCTCCCAAAGGTCCGGTCTGCGTGACCGTGTGTCGGATTCGGCCATGGCTTGGCGCCATGCGGCAATCCTTGCATGATCCCCCGATCGCAGCACTTCAGGGATCGTGCGCCCGTCCCATTCAACGGGCCGGGTATAGTGCGGGTATTCGAGCAGCCCTTGTTCGAAGGATTCCTCAGCCCCGCTGGAAGGCGCGCCCATTACGCCGGGGAGCAGGCGAATGCAAGCATCGAGAATGGCCAGCGCGGCCGGTTCTCCGCCCGACAGAACGAAGTCCCCCAGGCTGACCTGGCCGACCGCGCGGCCCTCGAAAATTCGCTCGTCGAATCCCTCGAAGCGGCCGCACAGCAAAGTCACCCCGGGGCCCGCCGCGAGCTCCCTGATCAGCGGCTGGGTGACCCGGGCGCCGCGCGGCGTCAGCGCCAGCACCGGGCACTCGGGATGGCGCCCGCGCGCATGATCGACCGCCGCCGCGAGCACGTCGGGCCTCAGCACCATGCCGGCCCCGCCGCCCGCCGGGGTGTCATCGACGGTGCGGTGCTTGTCGCCGGCAAAGTCGCGGATCTGCACGGTGTCCAGCGACCACAGGCTCTCAGCCAGCGCGCGTCCGGCCAGTGACACGCCGAGCGGCCCGGGAAACATCTCGGGGTAAAGCGTGAGGACAGTGCCGGCGAAGGTCATGCCAGCGTCCAGTTTACAACGCTTAGACCGGGGATGTCGGAAAAGTCCGCCTCGTTGTTCGTTATGACGGTTGCACCCAGACTTAGCGCGTGAGCTGCCAGCAGCCGGTCAAACCGCGCGCGCTTGAAGGGCAGTTTAGCATACGCACGTGCAGCCGCTTCGTCGAACGGGAGGATGGGCACGGTCGCGACAAAGGCTTCGAGCGTGTCGGTGTTGGGCGGCCTGCCAATCTGGGAACCTAGCGCGATTTCGGCATAGCTAATGGTCGAAATAGCGATTGCCCCCAGCTCGCTGTCCTCGAACTTGGCCCGCATTTGCGGAAAGGCACCCGATAACGCGTAAATCGCGCTGTTGGCATCGATTAAAAAACGGGTCACGCCTTGGGTTCGGCCTTGGCCCGTGCCTCTCGAGCAGCGACAGCACTTGGCCGCTCCTCGAATTCGCGCAATTCGGGCGGCAGCGGTCTGAGCCAGGGAGCCTTGCCCCAGAAGCCGCTGACATCAAGCTTTTGCTTCGGCGCATCCTCGGGTTCGACCACGAAACCGGTGCGCTCCTCGCGCAAGATCATTGTCGAACCTTCGCGCAACCCAAGTCCCTTTGGCAGGCGCAACGCCAATGAATTGCCTGATTTGAAAACCTTGGCCTTGTATTCCTTGCCCATGACCGTCTCCGTATATACATTCTGTATATACAAACCCGCTCGCCGCCGGTCAAGGAACCAACCCGCCTTCTGCGCGCTTGCCCGGCCATGGAAGACTGCATCATTGTCGGCGCGGGGCCGGCCGGGCTGACGGCGGCGATCTATCTCGCGCGGTTCCACCTGTCGATCCGGCTGTTCGACTGCGGCACCAGCCGCGCCGCGCTGATCCCGTGCACGCGCAACCATGCCGGATTTCCCGATGGCATTGCCGGCTCCGAACTGCTGGGGCGGATGCTGGCCCAGGCCGAGCGCTACGGCGCCCAGCGCGAACTGGACCGGGTCGGAGCGATTGAACGCGCCGAGGACGGCTTCGTGACCACGGTCGAGGGCCGCCGATACCCGTCGCGCACGGTCCTCATCGCGACCGGCGTCATCAACAACCGGCCGCGCGGCCTCGACGAAGCGCTCCATGCGGAGGCGCTGGGCAAGGGCCTGCTGCGCTATTGCCCGATTTGCGACGGGTACGAAGTGACCGACAAGCGCGTCGCGGTGATCGGGACCGGAAGCCATGGCACCTCCGAGGCGCTGTTCCTGCGCGGCTACACCGCCGACCTGACGCTGATCGCGCCGGAAAATCACCAGCTCGACGATGCCTGCTCCGCAAAGCTCGACGCTGCGGGGATTGCCCAGATCGACGGGCCGTGCGGCGGGTATGCAATCGAGAATGGACAGTTGGCGGTCGATACGGCGGACGGGCGCCTCAGGTTCGACAGCGTCTATCCCGCGCTGGGATCGAAAATTCGCTCCGAACTGGCAGTGGCCCTGGGCGCGCGGGCGAACGAAGAAGGGTGCCTCGAAGTCGACGCTCACCAGCGCACCAGCGTGCCCGGACTGTTCGCCGCCGGCGACGTGGTCAAAGGTCTCGATCAGATCAGCCACGCAATGGGCGCAGGCGGGGTCGCGGCGACGACGATCCGCAATTACCTGGCGGAGCTGGAGCCGCTGCGGCGTTGAGGGTCAGCCAAAACGGATAGTCGGGCCGAGGATCGCGGCAAACGCCGCCGTCGCCGCCACGCCGAGTGCGAGCAGCGGCCACGACCGGCGCACCGCGAACGACCGCGGTGAGCCTTGCTCATGGGTCGCGAATCCGATCGAGATCAGGCCGGCATGGCCCCCAAAGCTCGCTGCGGCGGCCGATGCCAGGGTAATGAACAGGCCGATCGGGTTGGGCAGGCTGGCGAGGACCGCTGAACCGCACAGCACGGCATAGAATAGATGCCCCACGGTGCGGCGCGCGGCCTTGGTCAATGGCCCCTGGCCGATCATCGCGGCCAGCGTGTGCAGCCCCAGCACGACCAGCCGCCAGTAAGCGAGCGCGCCACCGGCAAGGAACAGCACCCGGAATGCCGCCGGGACCGGCAAGAGACCGATTCCGCCGCCCTCGCCCGGATTGAGATCGCCAATCCCGGTCAGCCCCGAGAAGGCAAAATACCCGGCGGCGGTGAACCCGCCGCTCAGCCACACGTACCACCACACCAGCCGCGCCAGATCGCCCGACGCGCGTTTCCAGATCTGGTAGCCGACCAACGCAAGCGCGACGTCGATCGCGGGGCCGGCGGCGGCGACCAGCCGCCCGGCAAGCGTCCCGCCGGCATCGCAATCGATATAAAATGCGCCGAGTTGAACTACCCGATGGCCCAGCGCCACGCAGGTTGCGGCGTGGCCGCCAATCTCGTGCGCCATCGTCAGCACCGGCATCACCAGCAGGGCAAGCCCAGCTACGGTGACCGGATCGATCCGTGGTTGCAGTTCGGTGTCCATCGTGCCCCCTGTGTCCGGCGAGCTATGGCTCGCAGAAAGCCGCCGCGATCACAAGCACGCCGCCATCCCACTGGGGCACCGCTTCCGCGCGCATCGGGACCATGAAGCGCTTGCCCGGTTTGCCGTCGACAGACCCGCGCTCGATCTCGAGCACGTCGCCGGCGCCGAAGTTGTCGACCGCAACCACGGTGCCGATCGCCTCGCCGGTGTCCGACACGGCGGCAAGACCGAGCAGGTCGGCATGGTAGTATTCGCCCTCTGCCAGCGCGGGCAGAGCGAGGCGCGGAACGGTAAGCACCGTGCCGCGCAAGCCCTCCGCCGCGGTGCGGTCGGCGACCTCGGCAAAGCGGGCGACCGCCCCGCCCTTGCCGTCGTCGCGCAGCTTGGTCAGCGTCAGCGCGCCATCGTTGAAGCGCTTGTGCGCTGCGAGCGTGTCCGTGCCGTCGCCGAACAGCTTGAGGCAGACCTCGCCGGTGATCCCGTGCGCGCCGATAACGGCCGCCAACGTGACGGGCTTGTCGGTCAAATGCCCCTCCCGCTGGCGGGAGGGTTTGGGGTGGGCCTGGGCAGGCGCGCCGATCCGTGACGCGCCCACTCCCGGCCCCTCCCGCAAGCGGGAGGGGAGCGCATCATCAGCCTTCGACGCCTGCCTTGTCGGCATCATCGGCCGGAACCTGCTCGACACCGGCTTCGGCGGCGGGCGCGTCCTCGGCAGGCGCTTCGGCGGCGGCTTCCTCAACGGAAGCTTCCTCGGCGGGAGCGGCCTCGGCAGCAGCTTCTTCGGCAGCCGGGGCTTCGTCGGCGGCAGCTTCTTTGGCAGCCGGGGCGTCAGCCTCGGGCGCCGCTTCAGCCGGAGCTTCGTCTTGCGCCGCGGTTTCCTCGGCGGGTGCTTCCTCGACCGCAGCGGTTTCGGCCACGGCGGCTTCATCGGCCGGCGCTTCGTCCTGCGCGATTACTTCCTCGGCCGGAGTTTCAACCACCGGCTCTTCCTTGGGCGCCTTGGCGGCTTCCTCGGCAGCGGCGGCCTTGGTCAGGCGCTCTTCGGCGCGCTCCTTGGCCTTGTCGCCCGGCGCACCCTTGTTCGGGTTGAGCCTCGCGGCGCGTTCCTTGACGCCGGCGGCATCGAGGAAGCGGGCGACGCGGTCGCTCGGCTGGGCGCCGACGCCCAGCCAGTAACGCGCGCGGTCCTCGTTCAGCTTGACGCGCTTTTCGTCGTCCTTGGCCAGCAGCGGGTTATAAGTCCCGATCTGCTCGAGGTACTTGCCGTCGCGCGAATAACGCGAATCGGCGACCACGATGCGATAGTAAGGGCGCTTCTTCGCGCCGCCCCGCGAAAGCCGGATTGCAACTGCCATGTTATCTTACCTTTCCGATATAACTGTTTGAAATTATTTCTTGATGAGGTCTTGAAAATTCGCCGGAAGCGATCCGCCGCCGAGCCCGGGTAATACCGGTCCGCCCGCGCCGTCACCGCCCAGGCCGCCCATTCCGCCGCCGGGCATCCCGCCGCCGCCGCCGAGAAGCGCGCCCAAACCCTTGAACCCGCCCATCTTGCGGATCTGCTTCATCGCCCGCGCCATTTCCTGGTGCATCTTGATGAGCTTGTTGATCTCCTGCACCGACGTGCCCGAGCCGGCCGCGACGCGCTTGCGCCGCTTGGCGTTGAGCAAGTCGGGATTGCGCCGTTCCTTGTGCGTCATCGAGCCGATGATCGCGTCCATGTGCACCAGCACTTTGTCGTCCACGCCGCTGGCCTGCATCGCCTGCTTGGCCTTCTTCATCCCCGGCAGCATCCCGGCGAGCATCCCCAGCCCGCCCATTTTCTGCATCTGCATCAGTTGGCTGCGCAAGTCGTTAAGGTCGAACTGGCCCTTGAGCATGCGCTCGGCCAGCTTGTCGGCATCGGCCTTGTCGATCGTCGCCGCGGCCTTTTCGACTAGGCTGACGACATCGCCCATGCCGAGGATGCGCCCCGCCACGCGGCCCGGCTGGAACACCTCGATCGCATCGAGCTTCTCGCCCGTGCCGGCGAACTTGATCGGCTTACCGGTGACCGCGCGCATCGACAGCGCCGCCCCGCCGCGGGCATCGCCGTCCATCCGCGTCAGGATCACCCCGGTCAGCGGCACTTCGCCCGAGAAGCTCTGGGCGACGTTGACCGCATCCTGGCCGGTCAGCGAATCGACCACCAGCAGCACTTCGGTCGGCGCGGCGACGCTCGCGACGGCCTTCATTTCGGCCATCAGCGCGGCGTCGACGTGGAGCCGCCCGGCGGTGTCGAGCAGCAGCACGTCGATCGCCTGGAGCCTGGCCGATTCGAGCGCGCGGCGGGCAATGTCGACCGGCTGCTGGCCGGGAACGATCGGCAGCGTCGCGACCTCGACTTGCTCGCCGAGCACCGCGAGCTGCTCCTGCGCCGCCGGACGGTTGACGTCGAGCGAAGCCATCAGCGCCTTCTTGCCGTGCTGCACCCGGATCAGTTTGGCGAGCTTGGCGGTGGTGGTGGTCTTGCCCGAGCCCTGCAGCCCGACCATCATGATCACCACCGGCGGCTTGGCGTCGAGCACCAGCGGCGCGGGCTCGTCCCCGCCGAGCATTGCGACCAGCTCGTCGTTGACGATCTTGACCACTTGCTGGCCCGGGGTAACCGAGCGGAGGACCTGGTGGCCGACCGCTTTTTCGGTGACCGCATCGATAAAGCTGCGCGCCACCGGCAGCGCCACATCGGCTTCGAGCAGCGCGATGCGGACCTCGCGCATCGCCTCGCGTACGTCGGCCTCGCTGAGCGCCCCGCGCCCGCGCAGGCGATCGAAGACCCCGGTCAGGCGATCGGACAGCGTATCGAACATGGCCTCGGGTTACTCCAAAAGCGACAAACGCCGGCGGACGAAACCTCGTCAGCCAGCGGGCGGATCAGTTACTCTTTTCGTTGCGAATGGTGGAGCCTAGCGGGATCGAACCGCTGACCTCCTGCATGCCATGCAGGCGCTCTCCCAGCTGAGCTAAGGCCCCGAGCCATTCCTTGCCCGCCCACCGGGCGCGCACCTCCCTTGCGGGAA
>JBDSDC010000143.1:0-18023 GCA_039920725.1 Croceibacterium sp.
GTTCTCGTGCTTCCGCGCGCCGTCCGAAAACCCGGTCTTCACCGAAGTGGGCCGCCTGCTGCCCGGTAACGGCCGCCCGCCCGAGCCTGACACGGCCCCCGGCCCGTTCGCGTTCGCTGACCGCGCCTATGCCGAAGCGCTGCTTTATCGATCGGGCTGGACCGGGATTGAATTCGAACCGTTCGATTTTTCGATGATCGTCGGCGCAGGGACCGACCCAGTTGCCGACGCGGCCGCCTATTTCACCCGCATCGGCCCGGCGGCGCGCGCGTTGGCCGAAATGGCCGCCGACGAACGCGCGAGATGCGAGCAGCGGATCTCAGAATTGGCGCTGCGCAACTGCTTCGAGGGCATCGTCGGCCTGCGCGCGGGTGCGTGGATCGTTTCGGCCCGCAAGCCATGAGCGATGCCGCGCTGCCGGTGGTGGTCAACCGCGGCGGCGGCACCGCCAGCAAGCTTGGCGACAAGCTGGCAGAGACGCTTGAGGCGGCGTTCCGCGAGGCCGGCGTCGCCATCGACCTGCACCTGGTGGAGGGCGACAAGGTCGCCGAGACCGTCACCGGGCTGTCAGCGCCGGTCATCGCGGTGGGCGGCGGCGACGGCACGCAGGGTTCGGCCGCGGCCACGCTGGCGGGCGGCAACACGGTGCTGGCGGTGCTTCCGCTCGGCACCCGCAACCACCTCGCGCGCCAACTCGGCATTCCGCTCGATTTGCCCGGCGCCGCCAAAGCGGCCGCGGCCGGGATCACCGCCACGATCGACCTCGCTCGCGGCAACGACCGGGTATTCGTCAATAACGCCTCGATCGGGCTCTACACGCGCCTGGTGCGCGAACGCGACCGCAGCTCGGTGCCCAAGTGGCTGGGAACCCTCCCCGCCGCATGGCACGTCTTGCGCCGCCTGCGCTCGCACCCCTTGATGCTCGCGATCGACGGCGAGCCGCGCCAGGTGCGCACCCCGCTGCTGTTTATCGGCAATAACCGCTATTCGCTCGCCGGCGGCCGGGTCGGGGAACGCACCAGCCTGACCGGCGGCGTGCTGTCGCTGTTCGCGGTGGCGCGCAAACGGCCGCTGGGCTTGGTGCTGTTCGCGCTCCGCACGCTGGTCGGCCGGGCCGACCCCGCCCGCGACTTCGCCGCGCTGAGCGAGGCGCGCGAGGTGATCGTGGAGGGCCGCGGCGCGATCGCGGTCGCGTTCGACGGCGAGGTCGAGCTGATGGACTTGCCGCTGCGGTTCGAGATCATGCCCGGCGCGCTCAAGGTGAAGCGTGGCGCACCGGCTGACCGCCGGGAGTGAACGGCTTATCCCGCTTGCCGCTCGCGCGGGCCGTCCCTAAGTCGCGGGGGCCATGAATTCGACCAACGATCTGCGCCGCGCGTTTCTCGATTACTTCGCCGCCAACGGTCACCAGGTGGTGCCGTCGGCGCCGCTGGTCCCGTACAACGATCCCACGCTGATGTTCGTCAACGCCGGGATGGTGCCGTTCAAGAACGTGTTCACCGGGCTCGAGACGCCGCCCGCGCCGCGCGCCGCCAGCAGCCAGAAATGCGTTCGCGCCGGGGGCAAGCACAACGATCTCGACAATGTCGGCTACACCGCGCGGCACCTGACGCTGTTCGAGATGCTCGGCAACTTCAGCTTCGGCGATTACTTCAAGGAAAGCGCGATCGAGCTCGCCTGGGGGCTGGTGACGCGCGAGCTGGGTCTGGCGGCCGACCGCCTCAGCGTCACCGTGTACCACACCGACGACGAGGCGTGGGACTTGTGGAAGCGGATCGCGGGTTTGCCCGACGAACGCATCATCCGCATCGCCACCAAGGACAACTTCTGGGCCATGGGATCCGACGGACCGTGCGGACCGTGCTCGGAAATCTTCTGGGACCACGGGGCCCAGATCGCCGGCGGCCCGCCCGGTTCGCCCGATGAGGACGGCGACCGCTTCGTCGAGATCTGGAACCTGGTGTTCATGCAATACATGCAGGAACAGGACACGATCGCCGGCGACCTGCCGCGCCCGAGCATCGACACCGGCATGGGGCTCGAGCGAATCGCCACCGTACTCCAGGGCGTCCACAGTGTGTTCGAGACCGACACCTTCCGCCACCTGATCGCGGCGAGCGAGGAGCTGACCGGCACGCGCGCCGAAGGCATGCAGCAGGGCAGCCACCGGGTGATCGCCGATCACTTGCGCTCGGTCAGCTTCCTGATTGCCGATGGCGTGCTGCCGTCGAACGAAGGGCGCGGCTACGTGCTGCGGCGGATCATGCGCCGGGCCATGCGCCATGCGCACTTGCTCGGCGCGAAAGACCCGCTGATGCACCGCCTGGTGCCCACGCTGGTCACCGAGATGGGCCAGGCCTATCCCGAGCTGCCGCGCGCGCAGGCCTTGATCGGCGAAGTGCTTGAGCGCGAGGAAACCCGCTTCCGCCAGACTTTGACCAATGGTTTGCGGCTGCTCGACGAGACCACCGGCAGCCTCGGCGAAGGCGACAGCCTGCCGGGCGAAACCGCGTTCCGGCTCTATGACACCTTCGGTTTTCCCTATGACCTGACCGAGGACGCGCTGCGCCCGCGCGGCATCACGGTCGAGCGCGCCGGTTTCGATGCGGCGATGGCCCGGCAGAAAGCCGCCGCGCGCGCCGCGTGGAAGGGCTCGGGCCAGGCCGCCGAGGGCGAGCTGTGGTTCGACATCGCCGAGCGCGAAGGCGCCACCGAGTTCACCGGCTACGGCGCCGCCAGTGGCGAGGGCCGGGTGGTCGCACTGGTGGTCGGCGGCCAGGAAGTCGGCCGGGCCGAGGCCGGGAGCGAGGTGACCGTGCTGGTCAACCAGACTCCGTTCTACGGCGAAAGCGGCGGGCAGCTGGGCGACACCGGGGCAATCTCGGGCGAGCATGGCCTGCGCATGGCGGTGACAGACACGACCAAGCCGCTCGGGCGGCTTCATGCGCATCATGGCACGATCGCCTCTGGAGCAATCGCGGTCGGCGACACGGTGCATCTGGCGATCGACCCCGAACGGCGCGACCGCATTCGCGCCAACCATTCGGCCACGCATTTGCTCCACGCGGCGCTGCGCCGCCGGCTGGGCGACCACGTGACCCAAAAGGGCTCGCTGGTGGCGGAGGACCGGCTGCGGTTCGACTTCTCGCACCCCAAGCCGCTCAGCGCCGAGGACATGGCGGCGGTCGAGGCCGAGGTGAACGCCAAAATCCGCCATAACGAGGCCGTCAGCACCCGGCTGATGAGCCCCGACGATGCGATTGCCGCGGGCGCGATGGCGCTGTTCGGTGAGAAGTACGGCGACGAGGTCCGCGTGCTGTCGATGGGCCGCGTCGGTGACGGCGGGGGCAATTACTCGGTCGAGCTGTGCGGCGGCACGCACGTGAACGCCACCGGCGACATCGGGCTGCTGCGGATCGTGACGGAAGGCGCGGTCAGCTCGGGCGTGCGGCGGATCGAGGCGCTGACCGGCGAGGCGGCTCGGCAATGGCTGGTCGGACGCGAGGATGCGCTCAAGGCCGTGGCCGGCGCGCTGCGCACCGCGCCTGAAGAAGTCGAGGCGCGCGTCGCCGCGCTGCTCGATGAGCGCAAGCGGCTCGAACGCGAGCTGGCCGAGGCGAAGAAGCAACTGGCGCTCGGCGGCGGGGGCTCAGCGGCGGCAACAGCCGATGAGGACATCGGCGGGGTCAAGTTTTCGGGCCAAGTCCTCCACGGCATGGCCGCCGGCGAATTGCGCGGGCTGCTTGACGAAGCCAAGAAGCGCCTCGGCTCGGGCGTCGCGGCGATTGTCGCGGTCAACGAAGGCCGCGCGGCGCTGGCCGTGGCCGTGACCGCCGATCTCGCCGGCAAATACGACGCAGTTGAGCTGGTCCGCGCCGGCGTCGAGGCGCTCGGCGGCAAGGGCGGCGGCGGCCGGCCCGACATGGCGCAGGGCGGCGGGCCGGATGGCGAAAAAGCGGATGCCGCGATTGCCGCGGTGCGCGCCGCACTGGCCAGCGAAGCGGTCGGTCCCTAGCGCTCGGCGATGCTCGTGCGCAACTTGGGTTTGTAGTCAAGCGCGCCGCTGTCCCTGATTTCCTCGCGGAATTCGTCGCGCTTGGCGTGGATCGAGGCGATCACCGGGCCCATCGGCTGGCCCAGCTCGACCAGCACCGCTTCCGACAACTGCAGCGAGGCTTCGAGCGTTTCGGGCACGGCAGTGCTCGCGCCGACGCGGTAGAGCTCGGCCGCATGGTTCGAATCGCGCGCGCGGGCGATGATCGGCAGATTGGGATAGGCGGCACGCAGCCGGCGGGCGATGCGCTGGGCGAGGACCGGTTCGTCCATCGTCAGCACTACCGCCCGAGCGGTGCCGACGCCGAGCCGGTCGAGCGTGTCGCTGCGCGCCGCGTTGCCGAACACCGCGCTGAAACCGTCGCGCTTGGCCCGCGCAATCAGGTCGGAGTCGGAATCGACGGCCACGTAAGCCTCGCCGTGGCGGGTGAGCATTTCAGCCACCAGCCGCCCGACGCGGCCGCACCCGACGATGATCGTGCGCGCTTCGTGAGCCTCGGGGGCGGCCGAAGGCGCTTCGGCCGGCTCGACCTGCCGCGCCAGCAAGCGCCCGGCGAGCGCCAGCAGCGGCGTTACGGTCAGCCCGATCGCGGTGACGATCCGCCAGAACTGCGCGGTCTCGGGACGGATCAGCATGGCGGTGGTTGCGGCGGACAGCACGATCAGCGTCGTTTCTGACGGGCTTGCCAGCAGGATCCCGGTCTCGGTGGCGGTGGCCCGGCGCGCGCCCATCAGGCGCAGCGCAGCCCCGGTGACGACCGCCTTCACGCCCAGCACCGAGACCACCGCGAGCGCGATCGGGCCGATTTGCGCGAGGATCACGGTGACGTCGATCTCCATGCCCACGGTGATCAGGAACACGCCCAGCGCTAGCCCCTTGAACGGCGCCATGATCCCTTCGATCTCGGAAAAGTATTCGGTTTCCGCGATCAGCAACCCGGCAAGCAATGCCCCGACGATCGGGGACAAGCCGACCGCGCCGGTCGCGAGGCTGGCGCCGATCACCACCAGCAGGCTGGCGGCGAGGAACAGTTCCGGGCTCTTGGTCCGCGCCGCCTGCGCAAACAGCCGAGGCAAGGCGAAGCGCCCGACGACCAGCATCACCGCCACCACCAGCGCGCCTTGCCACAGGGTGCCGACCAGGCCCTCGATTCCCCGGCTGCCCGCATAAGGGGCGAGCGCGCCGAGGATGAAGATGATCGGCACCAGCGCGATATCCTCGAACAGCAGCATCGCCAGCGCCGCGCGCCCGACCGGGGTCTGCGTGCCGACGATCGGCAGCACCAACGCGGTCGAAGATAGCGCCAGCGCCAGCCCCAGCGCCCACGCGCCTCCGGAGGCCTGGCCGAGCAGGACCAGCACCCCGGCGATCAGCGCCGCGCTGACCAGCAGTTCCATCGCGCCGAGCCCGAACACCAGCCGCCGCATCGACCACAAGCGGTTGAACGAAAGCTCCAGCCCGATGGTGAACAGCAGCAGCACGATCCCGAACTCGGCAAACGGGGCCAGCCCCTTCGCGTCGCTGATCGTCACATAGTACAGCCACGGCTGGTGCGGGACGAGCCGGCCGAGCCCGAACGGGCCGAACAGCACGCCCACCAGGATGAACCCGATCACCGGGGTGATGCGGAATCGCGCAAACACCGGGATGACGATCCCCGCCGCGCCGAGTATGACTAGCGCGTCCGACATCATCGGGGACAAGGGAGCGGCGCCGTGCATTGGTCACCTATGTCAGAGGCGGCATGAGCGGGGCAACGCCCGATCGCGACCGCGACGTACTGATTGTCGGCGGCGGGCCGGCGGGGATGATGGCGGCGCTGCTGTTCGCGCGGGCCGGCGTGTCGGTCACCGTGCTCGAGAAGCACGGCGATTTCCTGCGCGATTTCCGCGGCGACACGGTCCATCCCTCGACGATGGAGATCCTGTCCGAGCTGGGGATGCTCGGCCGGTTCCTCGACCGCCCGCATGACAAAGTTTATGGCGGAGAGATCCGCATCGCGGGCCGCGACTACGCGATCGGCGATCTGTCGCACCTCGACACGCCCGCCCCGTTCATCGCGATGATGCCGCAGTGGGATTTCCTCGATTTCCTGCGCGACGAGGCGGCGGCGTTCCCCGCATTTGCCCTGGAAATGGAAGCCGAGGCGATCGGCTTCATCGAGGAGGCGGGGCGGATCGCCGGGGTTTGCCTGGCGGACGGACGCGAACTGCGTGCCGGCAAGCTGGTGCTGATGGCCGATGGGCGCGCGTCGCTGGTGCGGCGGCTCGACATGCTGCCGGTGACGGCGCTGGGCGCGCCGATGGACGTGTTCTGGTTCCACTTGCCGAAGATCGACAATCCCGGCGGCAAGCTGCGCGGTGCGATCGACACCGGCCGCATGGCGGTGCTGATCGATCGGCGCACTTATTGGCAGGCCGCGTTCCTCATTCCCAAGGGTGCGGGCGAGGAGGTCAAGGCCCGCGGCACCGGCTGGCTCCGCGAACAGATGGAAGCGCTGTTCCCGGAACTCGACTTTGCGGGCGGGCTCCAGAGCACCGACGAACTGCACTTGCTCGCCGTCGCGGTCGACCGGCTCGACTGCTGGCATCGGCCCGGACTGCTGGCAATCGGCGATGCGGCGCACGCGATGAGCCCGATCGGCGGCATCGGGATCAATCTGGCGATCCAGGATGCGGTCGCTGCTGCGAACGTCCTTGCCGCGCCGCTGGCGCGCGGGGAGAACCCCGATCCGCTGCTCCATAAGGTGCAGAAACGCCGGACGCTGCCCACGCGGGTGATCCAGGCGGCGCAGAAGGCGGCACAGGACAATGTGATCGGCGCGGTGCTGTCGGGCGCGCCGATTACCCGCGCGCCGTGGCCTGTGCGGATGCTCGACCGCTACCCGCTGCTGCGCCGCATCCCCGGCCGGCTGATCGGCCTCGGCGTCCGGCGCGAGCACGTGCGCTCGCCGCTCAGCAAATCCTCACGTCCCGCTCATGACGCTCGGCGTGCGCCGGGCTAGCGGAGTGTTTCTCACGGGAGGAAGACCATGACCACTTTTGCGCCCTTGGGGCCGACTTATCGACCGACCGGCCTCGCCGGCTGGTTGTTCACCGTGCTGGCGCTGGCGTTCATCGCCAATTGCTTCGTCGCGATCGACCGGCACTCGCATTCGGTGAGCGATACGTTCTACGGCCTGTTCCCCTACGCCGGGGTGACCTTGCTGCTTTGGGACCGGCTGGCGCAGTTTTTGTCAAGAACTCCGGGTTAGGCTTCGGCCGCGGCCCAGGTCGCCATTTCGCGCTCGAGGTTTGCGACAATCGCCTCGAAGAACTTCTCGGTCGTCATCCACGGCTGGTTGGGGCCGATCAGCAGCGCCAGGTCCTTGGTCATCTTGCCGCTCTCGACGGTCTCGATGCAGACTTTTTCGAGCGTTTCGGCGAACCTGACCACGTCGGGCGTGTTGTCGAACCGGCCGCGATAGATCAGCCCGCGGGTCCACGCGAAGATGCTGGCGATGGGGTTGGTGCTGGTCGCCTTGCCTTGCTGGTGCTGGCGGTAGTGGCGGGTGACGGTGCCGTGCGCGGCTTCGGCCTCGATGGTGTGGCCGTCGGGCGTCATCAGCACGCTGGTCATCAGCCCTAGGCTACCGAAGCCCTGCGCGACCTGGTCGGACTGGACGTCGCCGTCATAATTCTTGCACGCCCACACGAACTTGCCGCTCCACTTGAGCGCGCTGGCGACCATGTCGTCGATCAAGCGGTGCTCGTAAGTGATCCCGGCCTCGGCGAACTTTTCCTTGAAGCCCTCGGTCTCGAAGATCTGCTCGAACAAGTCCTTGAAGCGCCCGTCGTAGGCCTTGATGATGGTGTTCTTGGTGCTGAGGTACAGCGGCCACTTGCGGTCGAGCGCGTAGTTCATGCTGGCACGGGCGAAATCGCGGATCGAATCGTCGAGGTTGTACATCGACATCGCCACGCCGGAGGAGGCGAACTGATAGACCTCGCGGTCGATCACCTGCCCGTCGGCGCCTTCGAACACCAGCCGCAGCTTGCCCGGGCCGGGGACCAGGAAATCGGTCGCCCGGTACTGGTCGCCAAAGGCGTGGCGGCCGACCACGATCGGGTCGGTCCAGCCCGGGATCAACCGCGGCACGTTCTGGATCACGATCGGTTCGCGGAAGATCGTCCCGCCCAGGATGTTGCGGATCGTCCCGTTGGGGCTCTTGTACATATCCTTGAGGCCGAATTCCGCGACCCGCACCTCGTCGGGCGTGATCGTGGCGCACTTCACTCCCACGCCGTGCTGCTTGATCGCGTTGGCGGCATCGATGGTGATCTGGTCGCCAGTCTCGTCACGCTTCTCGATCCCCAGGTCGTAATACAGCAGCTCGACGTCGAGGAAGGGAAGGATCAATTGCTCGCGGATCCACTGCCAGATAATCCGCGTCATCTCGTCGCCGTCGATCTCCACGATCGGGTTCGCGACCTTGATCTTCGCCATTTCGGGTTCCTGTTGCCTGCCGGGAGAACGCGCCCCCTTAGGGAGCGGCGCGCGGCGGTGCAAGCGAGGCCGAAGCCCCCAGCCGCGTGGCGCTCATAAGGTAGCGAACGAGCGGCGGCAGGCGGCTGGCAAGGCCGATTCCGAGGCGCGCCAGCAGGCGGTTTTCAGCCAGTGTCCAGGCGAGCGTGGCGGCCCGAACCGGGCCCGCGGCGTGCGCGGCGAAGGCGCGTTGGAAGGCGGGCGCTCCGGCTGCTCCGCCCGCCAGCCACGTGTGCGCGGCGAGCGTGCCGCTGGCGAGCGCAATCGCCATGCCTTCGCCGGCCAGCGAGGGGATCACCGCCGCCTGGTCGCCGAGCCGGAACAGCCCGGCAGCGGTGGTCCGGGCCACGAAGCCGTAAGGCACCGCGCCGAGCGAATCGCCGGGCACCGCGCGCCAGTCCGCACCCAGCCGCGCACTCAGCGCGGGGCTCTCTTCCGCTAGGCGGGCCAGCAGGTCCGCCGGCGCCCGCCCGGCCAGGCGCGACTTGCGCACCGCCATGCACAGGTTGGCGCTGCCGTCCTCCTGCAGCACGATCCCGGCATAGCCGCCGGCGAACAAGTGGAGCTCGATACGGCCCGCAAGGAGCCGGCGGCGGTCGGAGGTGGGCGGCAGACGCCAGCGCAATCCGAGCGCGGGGTCGGCTGAAGCCCGCTGGCGCGCCGCGCCGCGCACGTCGTGCTTGCCGGTCGCGAGGAACAGGCCGTCGCCCTGCCGCCGGGTGTGGCGGCCGACCACGGCGGTGCCGTCGATGGCCCGCGCCGTGTCGACCTCCAGCGTCGCGCCACAGCCCAGCGCGCGGTCGCGCAAGGCTTGGTCGAGCGTGCGGCGCGACAGACCATAAGCGGGCGCGGGCAGCGCGATCACGGCTTCTTGCTTGCCGGCGAAAAGCGCCAGCTGCCGCACCGGCGCCGCGCCCAGTTGTCGCGGGTCGACACCGAGCGCGCGCAGGCGCTCGGCGGTGCGCCAGCTGATGAACCCGCCGCACAGCGCGTCGCCCGCCCGCTCGCTGCGGTCGAGCAACACCGGGGCTGCCCCCGCCTGCCCCAGTGCAATCGCCGCCGCGCATCCAGCGGGCCCGGCTCCCAGGATTAAGGGGGGCATTAGCGGAGCCGCTCGACGCAGAGCCGGAACGGGAACTGGCGGAACACACGCGCGCCGCTCAGCTCCGCGCGTTCGAGCAGCGCGTGCCATTCGCCCGGGCGAAAGCTGCGCGCGATCGAGGTGTGCCCGTCGAGCCGGACGATGCGGTGCCAGCCGGCGATGTTGGCGAGAAACGGCCAGCCGAAGGAGGCCAGTGCGTGGCGGTGGAGGTCGTTGACGAACCATCCGGCGCTCGCTTCGGCGTCCATGAAGCGCAGGAATGCGATCAGCTCAGGCTCGCTCATATGGTGCGCGACCAGGCTCGATATCACGCAGTCCCACATCTCGCCCGCCAGATCGGCATAGTCGCCGGTGAGGTAGGTGATCGGCACGGCCGAATACTCGCGTTCCGCGGCGGCGCGGCTGCGGGGGTTGAGGTCGATCCCGGTCAGCTCCGCGGCGAGCCCGCGCCTGCGCGACCAGCGGGCGATGGCGCGCAGCATGTCGCCGTCGCCGAAGCCGACATCGAGCAATCGGAAGCCCGGCCTATGCCCCACCGCGCGGCGCAGGAACGCCAGCGTGGGCCGGTGCGCGAGGGTCACGCGGTTGACCTTGGCGAGGTCCGCCAGCACCGCGTGATACATGGCGGCGTCGAGCGCCGGATCGTCCATCAGCTCGCGGGCGTGGAGGCGTTTAGCGAGCATCGCCCTCGGTCCACCCGAAGCGCAGCCCTTCCATTGCGAGGCCGGGGCCGAATGCCAGCGCCACGCCGCGTTGGGGCCGCCGTTCGAGCATGCGCTGCAATACGAACAGCACGGTCGCCGACGACATGTTGCCATAGGCGCTGAGAACCTCGCGGGAGGCGGCGAGCGCGCCGGGCGGCAGCGCGAGTCCGCGCTCGACCGCATCGACGATCGATTTTCCGCCGGGATGGACCGCCCAGCCGTCGATGGCCTGGGCGGGGTGCCCGCCGGTGACGGTGCGGGCTACCTCCGGGTCGGCAAGCGCTTCGGCGAGCCGGGCGGGCACCTCGCCCGACAGCTCCATCGCAAAGCCGGTGTCGCCGATGGTCCAGGTGATGAGCTCGTGGCTGTCCTCCAGCGTCAGGGACAGCCCATCGCCAAGCGCCAGCCCGGCTCCTTGCGCGGTGACCAGCGCCGCCGCGGCGCCGTCGGCAAACTGCGCCATCGCCAGCAGCCGCTCGAGCTTGTCGGTCGGCTGCAAGTGGAGCGAGCACAGCTCCACCGCCACGACCAGCACGCGAGCGCCAGGATCCGAGCGGACCAGGTGCGAGGCGGTGCGCAAGGCGGTGACCCCGGCATAGCAGCCCATGAACCCGATCACGACCCGCTCGACCGTGGGCGCAAGGCCCAGCCGGCGGGCGATTACCTGATCGAGCCCAGGCGCGGTAAACCCGGTGCAGCTGGCGACCACCAGGTGCGTGACCGTGCCCAGCTCGCCGAGCCGCCCGATCGCGGCCAGCGCCAGCTCCGGCGCTTTGCGCGCATAGACCGCCATCCGCGCGGCAGTGGTAGGCGGCGCCTCGCCGCCATAGAAGCTGCCTTGCGCCTGGTGGGCGTCGGCGTCCGACAGCACGGTGAACCGGCGCCCGATGCCCGAGCGCTGCAGCATGCGCTCGAGCAACCCCGCCTCGCGGCGACCCTCGAGCTGGCGCGCGGCCCACACACGGTAGCTGGAATCGCACTCGGTGGCCGGGACCGCGGTGGCGATCGCGTTGATCCGCGGCGCGGGCCGGTCATCCGTCATCACACAGTCAATACGCTTGGGCGCGGCAAATGGTCAGCGATGGGCGGACTTTGGATGCAAAAAAAGCGCCGCTAGCGCGACGCCTTCAGCCCCTGGACCGGATGGTGGGCGTAGCAAGGATTGAACTTGCGACCCCTACGATGTCAACATAGTGCTCTACCACTGAGCTATACGCCCGCACCGTCCGGGCCGCGCAGTTAGCCGCCGACAATCCGATTTACAAGACCTCAGGCGATCACAGCGAAGCGGTCTTCACATCCTCGAACATCCGCTCGACCTCCAGCACCAGGTCCTTCAAATGGAACGGCTTCGACAGCATCCGGGCGCGCGGCACTTCGCGGCTGGCCTTGAGCGTGACCGCGGCGAAGCCGGTGATGAACATCACCCGCGTGTGCGGGCTCATTTCGGCGCAGCGCTGAGCCAGCTCGATCCCGTCCATCTCGGGCATCACGATGTCCGATAGCAGCAGGTCGAACTCCTCGGTTTCGAGCAGCGGCAGGGCCTTGGTCCCGCGGTCGACGGCGGCCACCCAGTACCCGGCATGCTCGAGCGCCCGCGCCAGATAAGTGCGCATCGCTTCGTCGTCCTCGGCAAGAAGGATGCGGATCATTGGCGTCCCTTGATAAACTCTCGTCGGTGAAGCCATTTCATACCGCGAGTCGGTGCATCCGCTTCATACCGCGAGGAACTTTACGAATCTTGTAGAAATTACCGCGTGGCCAGCTTTGACACAGACTGTAATCCCGGCCAGCAAGCGGCCATGATGGAGGCAGCATCGCGCCGGGGCGAATCGGCGCCGCAGTGCGGGGGGACAATCCCCGGAACCGGTGACCGTCCGGCATTCACGCGGTGGAACAGCGAACGCGCGCCGCTACCGGTAGTGCTGGCGGTGCCGCACGCGGGGCGTGACTATCCGCCCGACGTGATCGGCCAGATGCGCCACCCGGCGGAAGCGAGCCTGCGGCTCGAGGACCGCTTCGTCGACCGCCTGGCGCAGGCCGTCGCGCGCGAGACCGGCGCGGCGCTGCTGGTGGCGCACGCCCCGCGCGCGTTGATCGACCTCAACCGCGCGCCCGACGATATCGACTGGGACATGGTCGCGGGCGCCGGTCCGGAGCGCCGCGGGGGCCTGGCGGCCGGCCGGCGCGCCCGCAGTGGGCTGGGGCTGGTGCCGCGGCGGCTGGCCGGGCTGGGTGAGTTGTGGCGCCAGCGCCTGACCATGGCCGATCTGGAGGCGCGCCTGGCCGGGATTCACCGACCTTACCATGACGCGCTGGCGCGAACGCTGGAGCGGCTGCGCGACCGGTGGGGCGCGGCGCTGCTGATCGATCTCCATTCGATGCCCCCGCTCGGGCCCAAGCGCGGGCACGGGGCAGCGCCCGATTTCGTGATCGGCGACCGGTTCGGAAGCTCGTGCGATGCGGCTCTGTCGGCGGCGGCGCTGGCGTATTTCGCGGCTGCCGGCCACGGCGCGGCGCACAACCGGCCCTATGCCGGCGGCTATGCGCTCGATCGGCACGCGGCCCCGGCGCGCGGGCTGCACGCGGTGCAGGTGGAGGTTTGCCGCGCGGCTTACCTCGATCCGTCGATGCGCGAGACCGGGCCGGGCCTGACGCCGGTGGTGGCGGTGCTCTCCGGGCTGGTGCGGCGGCTGGCGGCCGAACTGGCGGGGGATCTGGCGGCGGGGCGCGGCCTTCCGCAAGCCGCGGAGTAGGCAAAGTCAGGCTATGCGCATAAAAAACCACCTCGTGCACGAAGCACGAGGTGGCCAAGGTTCAGGGAGGAGATGCGCTGGGAAGCGCATCCATCCAGCCAGGCCATGAGGGGAGCCCAACCGGACCCGTTCTATCTAGGCGCTTCCCAAATCGGTTCAAGACCCTCGCGATGAGCCGTTCGCGGTTACGGTCAGGCGTTCGCTGGGGCCGGTTCGGGCGCTTCCACGCCCGGGCCTTTGCCCTGCTGGGTCTGCTTGGAGAAAATGATCCGCATCATGTCGAGCGACAGCAGGTGCGCGTAGATCAGCGGCAGGATGCCGTTCTCGTTCCATTTGCGCAATTGGTCGCCGCGCAGCTCGCGCAGCTTGTTCTGATCGATCATCTGGAATCCGCGATAGACGTACGGCTGGTCGGGCTTGTCGTTCTGCTGGATCGCCACTTCGCCTTCCATCAGCAGCCCGGCCTTCTTGATTTCCGCGATGAACCCCTGGGTGCGCGCGCCGGCTTCCTCGAACTGTTCGGTGAACTTGAGGATCTCCTGGGTGTGCACGCTCGGCTGGTCGCCGTCGAACAGCACCTCGCCGTCCTTGATATCGCCGATCACGTCGCTGGTCGGATCGAAGCACAGCGACATCGTCTCGGCCTCGGGCTCGAGTCGGGCGAGGAGATAGGGATAGCGGCGGATGTAGGCCGGTACGTAAACGTCCTCGAGCGCGGTGCCTTGGTCGTCGAAAAAGACGTTGATTCCCTCGTTGAGGCCCATCAGCGCCAGCGGCACCGGGCTGTCGCCGGACGAGAACACGATCGGGAAATAGCGCTGCGCCTGGGTGAATTCGTCGACCGTCAGCGGAATGGCGTGCTGGCCGACCACCCACTTGGCCTTGTCCACGCTACGCGCGCGGTATTTGGAATGATCGCGGCTGTTGAGCGGCATCAGGTCGTTGTAGAACAGGGGCAATTGGGCTTGCGGCGCGCTGGCCATCGTCTTTCTCCGAAAAGGCAGGTTCGTGTCGGCAGCCTGGCGGCCGCGCGAAGAAAGCGCGCTTTAAGGGCCGCGCCGGTTACGCGCAAGGCGGCACGAGCTTCCCGGGGTTGAGCAGCCCGAGCGGGTCGAGCGCCTGCTTGATCGTCCGCATCAGGCCCAGCTGTACCGGATCGCCGAGGCGGGCGAGCTCGTCGCGCTTCAACTGCCCGATGCCGTGCTCGACACTGATCGAGCCGCCCCACTGGACCACGAGATCGTGGACGAACTCGGTGATCGCCTTGCCCTCGGCCGCTTCCCACGCCCCGTGCACCGCGGCTTTCGGGGCGAGCACATGGAAATGGACGTTGCCATCGCCGAGGTGCCCGAAGGCGACCGCGGTCGTGCCGGGAAATCGCGCCTCAACCGCCGGGACCGCGTGATCGACGAACTCAGCCATCCGCGCCACGGGCACCGAGATGTCGTGCTGCATCGCCGGGCCCACCGCCCGCTCCGCCGGGGCGATTTCGTCACGCAGCAGCCAGAATTGCTCGGCCTGGACTTCGTTCGCGGCAATCGTCGCATCCTCCACCAGGCCCGCGGCAAAGGCGCTCTCGAGCAAGTCGCCGGCGATCGGCGCCAGGCTCTCGCCGGCTCCGGCCTCGGCGGTCAGCTCGATCAGCGCGTTCCACGCGTGCCGCCGGCCGAGCGGGGCGCGGGTGCCCGGGATATGTGCTAGCACCGCATCGAGGCAGTGGCGCGGCATGACCTCGAATCCTTCGAGCGCGTCGCCCGCTTGTGCCTGGCAATGGAGCAGCAGCCGGCGCGCATCGCCGAGCGTGGCGAGGCCGGCCCACAGCACCGTGCGCTCGGCGACCGCGGGCAGCAGGCGCAGCGTGGCGGCGGTGATGATCCCGAGCGTGCCTTCGGAACCGATCAGGAGCTGCTTGAGGTCGAACCCGCGATTATCCTTCTTGAGAGGAGTGAGCGCGTCCAACAGTCTGCCGTCCGCCATGACTGCCTCCAGCCCGAGCACTTGCGCGCGCATCGAGCCGTAGCGCAGCACCTGAGTGCCGCCGGCGTTGGTCGAGACGAGCCCGCCGATCGTCGCCGAGCCCTTGCCTCCCAGCGTCAGGGGGAAGCGCAGGCCCGCGCGCTCGGCCGTCTCGTGCAGCGTCTGGAGGATCACGCCCGCGCCGCACCGCGCCTCGCGCGCCTCGGGGTCGATCCGTAGCGCGGTCATCCGGCGTAGCGACAGAACGATTGCATGGCCGCTGGTGTCGGGCGTTGCGCCGCCGGACATGCCGCTGTTGCCGCCCTGGGGCACGATCGGCACCCGGTGCGCAGCGCACAGCCTGACCAGCGCGGCGACTTCGGCGGTGGTCGCGGGCGAGGCCAGCGCCAGCGCGCGGCCGGTGTAACGGCCGCGCCAGTCGGTCAACCACGGCGCCATCAGCTCGTGATCGGCGGTCAAGCCGCGCTCGCCGAGCACGTCCGCCGCGGCGGTCAGAAAGGCCTCGGTCCCGCTCATCGCACGGGCATGCCAGCGGGGACCGGCGGTTGCCAAGCGCAATCGCAGGGTTAAGCCGCTATTCAATCGGGGCGGCTAAGCACGCCCGGAACCTTCCCTCCTGGCGGAACCTCCAGAGCCCTTGCCCGAATGAATTTCCCGACGATCCTGCTTGCCCCGCTGGCCCTGATGGTGCCGGCGCTGGCGCACTTGTCGGCCGAGCGCGACCGCGCGCCGGGCACCGCGCAGGCCGCGCCGGGGCTGCGGGAAGATGCGGCCCGGCCGGCCCCGCCGCCGTTCGAATTGCTCGAAGACGGGCACCGGGCGCCGGTCCAGCGGCAAGTCAGCATCGAGCAGCGGGTCATCATCCGGATCGCGCCGAGCATGGCCGATCCGCGCCAGCGGATGCCGCTGCGCGCCCCCCCGGGCGATCCCCCCGAGGACAATTTCAAGGAGGAAAAGGTCCACGGCTGCGTGCCTATCGCGACGATCGCCGCGATCACCCCGTCAGACGACAACCGGCTGCTGCTGCTGCTTCGCGACCGGCAAGTACTCAGCGCCACGCTCGAGAAGAGCTGCAATGTCGACGAGTTCTACTCGGGCGCCTATGTCGAGCGCAACGCCGACGGCAAGCTGTGTCCCAAGCGCGAGCAGCTGCAATCGCGGATGGGTTCGAAATGCCGGATTTCCCGCATCGGCCGCCTGGTCCCGCGCGACTAGAGTTCGATTGACTTTTCGGCCCCCGTGCGCCTAGGGCGCGGCGGCTGGGCGGACTTTAATCGAAGCCGCCGCTTAACGCGCGGAACCTTTCCGCCCAATCCGGACATTATCACAGACATGAATTTCGCCGATCTCGGCCTTTCAGACGAATTGCTCCAGGCGGTCACTTCCGCCGGCTACACCGTTCCCACGCCGATCCAGGCGCAGGCGATTCCGCAAGTCCACATGATGAAGGACATTATTGCGATCGCCCAGACGGGCACGGGCAAGACCGCCAGCTTCGTGCTGCCGATGATCGACATTCTCAGCAATGGCCGCCGCCGCGCGCGGATGCCGCGCAGCCTGATCCTCGAGCCGACGCGCGAGCTGGCGCAGCAGGTGGCCGAGAACTTCGAGAAGTACGGCGTCAATCACGATCTCAAGATGGCGCTGCTGATCGGCGGCGTGCAGATGGGCGACCAGGTCCGCGCGCTCGACGAAGGGGTCGACGTGCTGATCGCCACCCCCGGCCGGCTGATGGACTTGTTCGGGCGCGGCAAGATCCTCCTCACCGGGTGCGAGCTGTTGGTGATCGACGAGGCCGACCGGATGCTCGACATGGGCTTCATCCCTGACATCGAGTTCATCTGCGAAAAGCTCCCGACCACGCGCCAGACGCTGCTGTTTTCCGCGACCATGCCGGGCCCGATCAAGAAGCTGGCCGACCGCTTCCTGTCCAATCCCAAGTACATTGAGGTCGCCCGTCCGGCGTCCGCCAACGTTAACATCGAGCAGGCCAAAGTGCTGTCGAGCGCGCGCGACAAGCGCGACGTGCTGCGGCGGATGCTGGGCGCGCCCGACGTGACCAGCGCGCTGGTTTTCGCCAACCGCAAGACCACCGTGCGCGAGCTCAACAAGATGCTCCGCCAGCGCGGCTTCGCCAGCGGCGAGATCCACGGCGACATGGACCAATCGAGCCGCATCGCCGAGCTCGCCCGGTTCAAGACGGGCGAGGTCGTCGTCCTCGTCGCGAGCGACGTCGCCGCGCGCGGGCTCGACATCAAGGGCGTCAGCCACGTGTTCAATTACGACACCCCGTGGCACCCCGACGATTACATCCACCGCATTGGCCGCACCGGCCGCGCGGGCGCCAAGGGCAAGGCCTTCACCCTGGTCACGCCCGAGGATGCCGAGGCGATCGCCAACGTCGAGAAGCTCACCGGCCTGCAGATCCCGGTGTTCCAGCTCGACGGCGAAAAGCCCGCCGCGCGTGAGGACCGCCCCGAACGCGACGACCGCCCGGCGCGCGAAGCCCGGCCCCCGCGCGAGGCACGACCGGCGCGTGAAGCTCGAGCTCCGCGAGAGGAGCGTCCGGCGCGCGAAGAACGTCCGCCGCGCGAGGAGCGCCCCGCACGCGAGGCCCGACCCGACGGCGAAGAACGTCCGCCGCGCGGCGACCGGCGCAGGCCCAGTGCCGACAAGCCGCGCCCGGCCGCGCCCAAGGCAGAGCCGCGCGAGCGTGAGCCTGAACTTGCGCAAGAGCCCGTCCGCGCCGAACAGCCGGCCGCTCAGCCCGAGCCAAGGGCTGTGCGCCAGCCTGAGCGCCAGCCCGCCGCCGAGCCGGCCAGCGCGCCCGGCGAATGGAACGGCCCGGTCCCCGGATTCCTGTCGCTCAAGGCGTTGTAACACCCCAATAGCCCGCTCCCTGTGGG
>JBDSDC010000144.1:0-12681 GCA_039920725.1 Croceibacterium sp.
CGAGCGATCCCAACCCGGCGTTCTACCGCAGCCTGGTGGCCGATTCCTCGAGCCTCCAGGCGACCGGCAATTACAGCACCAAGCTGGGCACTTCGGGCACCTCGGCGAGCGCCAATGCGAGCTACCAGCGAAGCGACAACTTGCGGCTGCAAGGGCTCGATGTGGTCACGCTGGTGGACCCGACCGGCACGGTGCAGACGCGCGCGTTCAACGAGTTCGATCCACTCAAGGTGGTGACCCGCAGCAACACTTATTCCGGGGGCGGGTCGCTCAACACAACACTGGGCAAATGGCAGATCGTCGCCACAGTCGACGGCAGCCATGTCGATGCGCGCAGCCGGATCGACCGCCGCGCCAATGTCTTCGGCTTGCTCGCCGCGGCCCGCGCCGGGACGGTGGCGCTGGGCGGGGCCATTACGCCGCCGGCGGATGCCGGTTTCGATGAGGCGATAACCCGCTCAGACAGCGCCACCAGCAAGATCACCGCCAGCGGCCGGCCGATCCGGCTGCCTTCGGGCTATGTCTCGGTCACGCTCGACGGTGGCTTCGACTGGAACCAGATCCGCAGCCAGGATACGCGCCGCGCGGCCGGCCAAACCTCGCTCGTGCGCGGCGATCTTAACGCGGGGATCAACCTCGGCGTGCCGCTCACCAGCCGGCGCGAGAACTTCCTCTCGGCGATCGGCGACATCAACCTCAACCTGACCGCCGGGGTCGACCACTTGTCGGACTTCGGGACCCTGACCGACTGGACGGTGGGAGTGACCTGGACGCCGGTGGAAAACCTGTCGTTCCAGGTCAGCCGCATCAACCGCGACGCGGCGCCGTCGCTGGCGCAACTCGGCAGCCCGGAAACCGCCACCTTCAACGTCCCGACTTTCGATCTGTCGCGCAACGAAACGGTGCTCGCGACGGTCGTGACAGGGAGCAATCCAGGCCTGCCCGCGCAAAGCCAGAACGACTGGAAATACGGCGTCAACTGGCAGCTCCCGGCGTTCACCGCGGCGATCCAGCGGGCCAACCTGACGATCGAATATTTCAAGAACCATTCGGACAACATCGCGGCGGGTTTCCCGGTGCTGACCCCCACGATCGAGGCCGCGTTCCCCGGCCGCGTGACCCGCGACGCGGGCGGGCGGCTGGTGTCGATCGACCAGCGCCCGGTGACGCTCGCCAGCCAGGACATCGAGCGGCTCCAGGTCGGGCTCAACCTCAACGGCCCGCTCGGCAAGGCGCGGCCTGCGGGCCAACCGGACAACAATCCGATGCGGCAGGCGTTCGCGGCGCTTGGCGGTGGCGGCGGTCCGGGTGCGCGACCGGGCGGGGCGCCCCAAATCCCGCAAGGCAATAGCGTTGTCCCAACGCCTGGTGCACCCGGTACGCCGGGAGCGCGGCCGGGCGGTGGCTTTGGTGGCGGCGGCGGCGGGTTCAATCCGCAGGCGTTCCAGGCGCTACGGACCAAGTTCTGCGCGCCCGATGCCGCCAGCAAGCTGCCGAGCGCCGGGGACTTGGCGGGCTTGCCCGAACAACTCGTCACCCGGCTCAAGAACCCCGACGGCACGATCAATGCCGCCGCGTGGACCGAACTGCGCACCCGCGTATGCAGCACCAACTTTGGTGCCGGTGGCGGGCTGGCTGGTGGGGGCGGGTTCAATCCGCAGGCATTCCAGCGCCTGCGGACGGTTTTCTGCGATGCCAAGGCGGCGGGCACGCTGCCCACCGCCGAGCAGCTTGCGGGCTTGCCCGAGCAACTGACCACGCGGCTCAAGAAGCCCGATGGTTCTATCGACCCGGCGCTGTGGAAAGTATTCCGCGACCGGGTTTGCAGCGCCGCTCCTCCGGGCGGCCAACGCGCTCAGGGCCAAGGGCAGGAGCGCGACGAGCAACCGGGGCAGGGCGGCAATTTCGCGCCTCCCGGTGGGTTCGCCGGCGCCCCCGGCGGCGGGTTCCAGGGCGGCCCGGGCGGCGGGGGACCCGGCGGTCCCGGCGGCCCAGGCGGCGGCTTCGGCGGCGGCGGGTTCCGCGGCGGTCCCGGTGGCCCCGGCGGCGGTCTCGGCGGCGGTGATGGCCGCGGGCGGTGGTTCTTCAACCTCACTTACGTGCGTGAAATCAGCAACAAGGTGCTGGTCTCGCCGGGCGGGCCGTTGCTCGACCTGCTGGGCGGCGACGCGCTGCAGGGCGGCGGCCAGCCGCGCAACACCTTCAATCTGACCGGCGGGCTGTTCTACCGCGGCTTCGGCGGGCAGTACAACGTGCGCTACACTGGGGAATCGCGGATCAACGGCAGCGGGCTGCCGGGCAGCACCGACTTGCTGTTCGACAATTTCAACACGGTCGGGTTCCGCATGTTCGCCGACCTCAACCAGCAGGACAAGCTGATCAAGCAAGTCCCGCTGCTCAAGAACACCCGCGTCTCGCTGGGGGTGCAGAACCTGTTCGACACGCGCCAGCGGGTGACGGACAGCACTGGCGCGGTGCCGCTGCGCTATCAGCCGTACCTGATCGATCCGGTCGGGCGGTTCATCCAGGTGCAAGTGCGCAAGATGTTCTGAGTCCCTCTCTCCCCCTGCGGGAGAGGTACGCAGGCTTGGCCGCGTGTCTGCCTAGCCGAAGTTGAGAGGGGGCCTTACAGGCTGCCCCATGGCCCGCACTCCCGCCGGAACCCCGCCGCATCCCCAGGGCGCCGAACGCTTTCATGAGGAGCGCGCGGCGTACACCGTGCGCGGCGGCGACGTGCAGCCCAACCTCGAGGCCGGGGTCGCGGCGATCCGCGAGGTGGTGCGCACGCTCAAGCCCACGCCCGGCGTCTACCGGATGCTCGATGCCCGCGGCGACGTGCTCTATGTCGGCAAGGCCCGCGCGCTCAGGAACCGCGTCGCCAACTACTGCCAGGTCGCCAACTTATCCAGCCGGCTGCAGCGAATGATCAGTCAGACCCGCGCGCTGGAGATCGTCACCACCAATTCCGAGGCCGAGGCGCTGCTGCTCGAAGCGCAGTTGATCAAGCGCTTCCGCCCGCCTTACAATGTCCTGCTGCGTGACGATAAGTCGTTTCCGTTCATCCACTTGCGCGCCGGGCACGCGTTTCCGCGGATCATGAAGCATCGCGGGGCGCGGAAGTTCAAGGGCGACTATTACGGCCCCTTTGCGAGCGCCGGTTCGGTCAACACCACGATCAACGCGCTGCAGAAGCTGTTCCTGCTACGGAGCTGCACCGACAGCTTCTTCGCCCGCCGCGACCGCCCCTGCCTGCTGTTTCAGATCAAGCGCTGCAGCGCGCCGTGTGTCGGGCGGATCGACGAGGCCGGCTATGCCGAGCTGATCCGCGAGGCGCGCGATTTCCTCGGCGGCAAATCGGGCGCGGTGCAGAAGAAGATCGAAAGCCAAATGGCGCTCGCCGCAAGCAGCCTCGACTTCGAGAGCGCGGCGATGTTGCGCGACCGGCTGCGCGCCGCAACCTTTATCCAGGGCACTCAAGCGATCAACGCCGAGGGCGTGGGCGATGCCGACGTGTTCGCGCTCGCCGCCAAGGGCGGGCAGATCGCGATCCAGGGGTTCTTCATCCGCAGAGGGCAGAACTGGGGCCACCGCGCGTTCTTCCCCAGCCATACCGCGGGGGTCGAGGAAGACGAGGTGCTCGCGCGGGTGCTGGCCCAGTTCTACGAGGAAGTGCCGCCCCCGCGGACGATCCTGGTCGACCGCGAGCTGGCCGAGCGCGCGCTGATCGAGGAAGCGTTCGGAGCGCAATCGGGCCGCCGGGTCGAGATCTCGGTGCCCCAGCGCGGCGACCGGCGCCGCTTGATGGAGCAGGCCAGTCGCAATGCCTTCGAAGCGCTCGACCGGCGCCTGGCTGAGAGCGGGACCCAGGCGCGGACCTTGCGCGAGCTGACCGAGTTCCTCGAGCTGGCCGAGGAGCCGCAGCGGATCGAGGTCTACGACAACAGCCACATCCAGGGCGCCAACGCGGTTGGGGCAATGATCGTCGCCGGGCCGGAGGGATTCCACAGGAACCACTACCGCAAGTTCAATATCAAGTCGGCCCAAGGCAACGACGACTTCGGGATGATGCGCGAGGTGATGGGCCGCCGCTTCGCCCGCGTGCTCGAGGACGACCCCGACCGCGACGGCGGGCTGTGGCCGGGGCTGGTGCTGATCGACGGCGGCAAGGGTCACTTGTCGAGCGTGCGCGACGCGCTGGAGGAACTGGGGATCGAGGACGTGCCGCTGATCGGGGTCGCCAAGGGACCGCACCACGGGCGCGAGGGGCGCGAGGTGTTCCACTTCCCCGACGGGCGCGAGAAGATGCTGCCGGTCAATTCGCCCGTGCTGTTCTACCTCCAGCGGTTGCGCGACGAGGCGCACCGCTTCGCGATCGGCGCGCACCGCGCCAAGCGCAGCCGCGCGATCACCGCCAGCCCGCTCGACGAGATCCCCGGCATCGGCCCGGCGCGAAAACGCGCGCTCCTGCTGCATTTCGGCACCGCGGGCAAAGTGCGCGCCGCGGCGCTCGACGATCTCCACCGCGCGCCCGGGGTCAGCGCGGCGGTGGCGCAGGCGGTCTACGACTTCTACCACCCGAGCGGGTGAGCGCGGACTACTTCGCCTTCATCGCCCCGGCGCCGGGCCACGGGCTGTTGCCGACGCGCTTCAGGTGCATTTCGAAGAACCTCACCGCAGGTTTGCCCGCGGCGATGCGGTCGCCGACTTCGGTCCACGTCCCGCCCGCCAGCGTCGCGGTGTAGCGGATGATCATGCCGGGCCCCGCGGGGGTCTCCCATACATAGCCATCGCTGGTCGGGTTGATCGCGAAAGTCCCGGCGTTGCCCTGCGCGTAAGCGCGGAACTCGTACTTGCTGCTGTAAGGGTTGAACGAGATCACTCCGAAGGCGTTGAAGCCCTTTGTCCCGTCAGGGTTGAATCCGCGTCCTTCGACCACCTTGAGCGTCCCGTCGATCATCGGACCGATGCGCTCGGTCTGAGTCACGCGGTGCTCACCGGTTTCGGTTTGGGTCACGGCCGGGCCGCGCCACTCGCCGTCCATCCACGCGAGCTTGGCGAGCGCGGCTTTCTGCGCTGCGAGCAGCTCGGCTTGCGGGCGCTGCTGAGCCGCTGCGGGCACCGCGGTCAGTGAGAGGATGGCGGCGGAGGCGGCGGCGGTGATAATCTTCATGATGGTTCCTCATCGCAATTGCCCGATGCGCGCGGGCAGGTCAGATTGCGCGGATGGATTCGCTCACCCTGCGGTGGTTCGACAAGCGCCAATTCGCCAACCGCGCTCGCGGCTTCGTGAAACGCGTCTGGCGGACCCCTGCATTTCCGATGCTGGAGCTAGCGTGTTTCGGCGCCGGGGCGCTGGCGGTGATTTCCGGAGCGTTCGGCACTCAGAACCTGCCCCTGGCACAGCGTGCCATGTTCTGGCTCGCGCTGATGGCTTGGAATGCCGTCAAGTGGCGCTTGTGGTTTGCGTGGATGGTGCGGGGCCACGCCGCCTGGCGTCGCGCTTCCGCCCTCGGCGCGGTGCTTCTCAACTTGCCTCTGCCGCTCGAGATCGTCGTCGCGCTGCGGCTGATCGGAGTGGAGGCGGAAATCGGTCCTCGCCTGATCTGGCTCGAGGCCCTGGCGATCAGCGCGATCGTCGCCGCGCTCGCGTGGGCGGTGCGGCGGTTGCTCGCTTTGCGCCCGGTGCCAGTGGCGGCGGCCGATCCGGGGCCGCTGGTTCGCGCCGGCACCCGCCTCGATCAGGTGGCCGCGGTGCGAGCGGAGGATCACTATTGCCGCGTCTATCTGGCCGACGGTTCGAGCCGCCTGGTGCTGTGCCGCTTTGCCGATGCGCTTCGCGAGCTTGCCGGGCGCGACGGCACGCGCATTCATCGCAGCGCGTGGGTGGCCGAGTGGGCGGTGGGCCGTGCCGAACGGGCGGGGCGGGCGTGGCGGCTGGTCGCGGCGGGCGAGGCGTTTGCGGTCAGCCCCGCGCACCTCGCCGAAACGCGCCGCCGCGGGTGGCTCAACCGGCGGTGAGCGCTGGCGCCCAATCGTAACGCCCGTTAGAAGCTGGGAAAATGGGAGGGTGCCGGTGAAATCAGCGTTGACGGTGGGCGCGGCGGCGCTGGCGGTGCTGAGCGTCGGCCCGGCTACGGCGCAGACCTCGGCCGCCGCGGCGACCTGGGGCACGCAGGGCAAGGATTGCGTCGCGCCCGCCGGGGTCGCCGCGCCGTGGCGCGACCGGCGCCTGACCCCCGAATGCCGCGCCCGCTTCGCGCTCGGTCAGTTCCGCACGCTCGACGAGAAGCTGCGCTTCCTCGCTCCGCCACCCGCCGCTCTGCCGGCCGATGGGCGCGATGTCGGGGCGGAGCTGGGCATTCCCCGCATCGCCGGCTCGGACGGCCCGGCCGGGCTTGTGCAAGGCGGGGCGAGCGCAACCGCGCTCCCGTCGCCGCTCACGGTCGCGGCGAGCTTCGATCCGCGTGTGGCCGCGCTCTACGGCAGCGTGCTGGCGCGCGAATTCCGCGCCGCCGGTCTCGGTACGATCCTCGGCCCGGCATACGACATCGCCCGCAGCTGGAAGTTTGGCCGGCTGTCCGAAAGCATGGGCGAGGACCCGTTCCTGACCGCGACAATGGCCGGGGCCGAGGTCCGCGCGCTGAGCGACGGCGGGGTGATGGCGACGATCAAGCACTACGCCGCTTACGGGCAGGAAGCCGGGCGGGTGGGCGACCAGCCGAGCGGATCGGGCCCGACCGGCAACAATGTGGTCAGCGAAAAGGCGCTGCGCGAAATCTACCTGCCGGGATTCGAGGCGGCGGTGAAGCGGGGCGGGGCAGGCGCGGCGATGTGCAGCTTCCCGCGCATCAACGGCGTCTACGCGTGCGAAAACCCGTTCTTGTTCGATGTGCTCAAGCGCGAGTGGGGCTTCGACGGCGCCGTCATGCCCGATTTCCCCTCAGCCCAGCGCAGTATCACCCGCGCGGTGCTGGCCGGGCTCGACAGCGGTGCAGCGTCGGCGACGCCGTTCGACGCCGCGCTCGCGCACGAAAAGCCGCTGCGCCAGGCGGTGCTCGACGGCGAAGTGCCCGAAGCGCGGGTCGACGACATGATCCTGCGCCGCCTGATCCCGCTGTTCCGCCTCGGGCTCTACGACAATCCGCCGGTCAAGCAGGCGGGCGAAGCCTCGACGCCCGAGAACCGCGCGGCGGCGGCCGACATGCTCGCGGCGGGCAGCGTGCTGCTCAAGAACGAGCGCGGGATCCTGCCGTTCGGGCCCAAGGTCAAATCGGTGGCGGTGATCGGGCTCAATGCAAGCGCGGCGGCGAGCGCGGTCGAGCAAGGCTCGCCTTATGTGAAGCCAACCCACTTCGCCCCCGCGCTGGCGGCGATCGAGCAGCGCGCGGGGAGCGGGGTGCGGGTGGCGTATGCGCCGGGCACGCTTGGCCTCGGCGCCTTGCCGCCGGTCGATCCGCGGCAGGTTGCTGCGCCCGGCGGCCGAGCGGGCTTCCTGGCCGAATACATCGCCAATCCCAACCTCGACTTCTCCGGCCCGCCGCTGGCGAGCGTGGTGGTCGCCGATCCCTCGCTCGGCAAAACGCCCGATGTCCTGGGGCTACCGGGCGCAAACCAGTGGTCGGTGCGCTACACCGCGCGCTTCACCCCCATGGTGAGCGGCGTCCACCGTTTCACCCTCCACGGATCGGGCACCGCCCGGCTGATGGTGGCGGGTGTCGAGCGCGGGTTCGAGCTGGCCGACTTCGGCAATGCCGCGTTTGTCAATGTCGCGCTCACCGCGGGCAAGCCCGTCGATCTGCGCATCGAATATACCCCGCGCAGCGCGCTCCGGCCCGAGCGGATGGCGTTATTCGGGATGGAAATGGGCCTGACGCTGCGCTTCGGTATGGCCCCGCCCGACCGCCTGATCGCCGAGGCCGTGGCGGCGGCGCGCCGGGCCGATGTCGCGGTGGTGTTCGCCGGCGAGCGCGTGGGCGAGGGCATGGACCGCCAGTACCTCGCGCTCCAGGGCGACCAGGACGCGCTGATCGAAGCGGTCGCGGTGGCCAACCCCAACACCGTGGTCGTGCTCAGTACCGGGGGGCCGGTGGCGATGCCGTGGCTGCCAAGGGTGCGCGGCGTGCTCGAGACGTGGCTGCCGGGCGATGCGTTTGGCCCGGCGCTGGCGGGAATGCTGTTCGGCGACCGCGAGCCGGGCGGGCGGCTGCCGGTGACGTTTCCCACGGACGAAACCCAGGGCCCGACCGCGCAGCGTCATCAGTTCCCCGGTCTCAGCGATCCCGCTACCGGACAGCCGGCGGAAAGTTATTTCGAGGAAGGCGTCAACGTCGGCTACCGCTACTACGACGTGCACCGTCAGGCGCCGCTGTTCGCGTTCGGCCATGGCCTCGGCTACGGCGAGGCGCAGATCGACCGCGTGAGCGTGAACGCGGCGCCCGATGGCACCGCGAGCGTTCATTTGCGCGTGACCAATCGCGGCCCGCGCTCGGCCACCGTGGTGCCGCAAGTCTATCTCGGTTTTCCTCCCGGGACCGGCGAGCCGCCCAAGCAGCTCAAGGGCTTCGCCAAGGTGCAGCTGGCGCCGGGCGAGGCGCGCGAGATCGACATCCCGCTCGCGCGTGAGGCGTTTCGCCATTGGGACGAAGGAACGCCAGGCTGGCAGGTGTCGCCCGGGCCGTACCGCGTGTTGGTCGGCCGTTCCGCCGAGGATATCGCGTGGGAAGGGCAGGTCCTGCTTCCGTCGGGCTAACCGGGGGCGCGCAGCATCCCTTCCTGCGCCGTGCTCGCCACCAGGCGGCCGTCGCGGGTGAAGATCTGGCCGCGGCCGAACCCGCGCGCGCGGCCGGACCACGGGCTGTCGGTGACGTAGAGCAGCCAATCGTCGGCGCGGAACTCGCCGTGGAACCAGATTGCGTGGTCGAGGCTGGCGCCCTTCACGTCGCCGCGCGGATAGCTGAGGCCGTGCGGCTGGAGCGCGGTGGCGAGCAGCTGGAAGTCGCTCGCGTAGGCCAGCACCGCGCCGTGGATCTTGGGATCGTCGGGCAGCGCGGCGACCGTGCGGAACCAGCAATGCGCGGCTGGCTCGCGCTGCTTTGGATCGAGCCATTCGCGCGGCTCGACCGAGCGGAAGTCGATCGGCCTGGGGCGCAGGAAGAACCGGCGCAGCGGGCCTTCGGGCAAGTCCTCCGCAATTCGCGTGCGGAGCACTGCGTCGGATTCCAGATCCTCTGGCGGCGCAACATCGGGCATCTGCGGGTGCTGGTGGTGCGGGCCGTCCTGGCGTTTCTGGAACGAGGCGATCAGGTTGAGGATCGGCTCGCCCTGCTGGCTGGCGACCACCCGGCGGTTGGAGAAGCTGCGCCCGTCGAGGTCGCGCTTGACGCGAAAGTCGATGCCCAGCGCATCGCTGCCGCCGCGCAGGAAATAGGCGTGGAGCGAATGCACCGGGCGGTCGTCCGCCACTGTGCGCCGGGCGGCCACCAGGGCCTGGGCGATCGCCTGGCCGCCGAACACGCGGCCGCTGCCTTCCTTGAGCTTGCGCCCGGCGAAGCGGTGGCCGCCCTTCGGCTCGAGATCGAGCAGCAGGACGAGCTCGGCCACGAGCTGTTCGGGAGTGGGCGCGGGAGCGAGGGTCGCCATCGCGCGCCCGATGCGCGGGGTCAGCCTGTCAGTCAACAATCCCGGGGACACGCCGGGCGCGGCGCCAGCCGATTGCCGCGGCCGTGTTGCGCGCCGGCCACCGCCGGACGCGCGCTATCGGTTTGGCGATCAGTGCGCCGCCAGTGCCGCCAGCAGCAGCAGCGCGACGATGTTGGTGATCTTGATCATCGGGTTCACCGCCGGGCCGGCGGTATCCTTGTAGGGATCCCCGACCGTGTCGCCGGTCACCGCGGCCTTGTGGGCATCGCTGCCCTTGCCGCCGTGATGGCCGTCCTCGATGTACTTCTTGGCGTTGTCCCACGCACCGCCGCCCGAGGTCATCGAGATCGCCACGAACAGGCCGCCGACGATCACCCCGAGGAGCAGCGCGCCGAGCGCGGCGAAGCCGTTCTCCTGGCCCGCCACCGCGGTGATCACGAAGTAGACCACGATCGGCGCCAGCACCGGCAGCAGCGAAGGGACGATCATCTCGCGGATCGCGGCTTTGGTCACCAGATCAACCGTGCGGGCGTAGTCCGGCTTGGTCTCGTAAGTCATGATCCCGGGGTTGGTGCGGAACTGCTCGCGCACGTCCTTGACCACTTCGCCCGCCGCGCGGCCGACCGCGGTCATCCCCATCGACCCGAACAGGTAGGGGAGCAGCGCGCCGAGCAGCAGCCCGACGATGACATAGGGATTCTCGAGGCTGAAGTTGACCGTCAGGCCGGGGAAAAACTCCTTGAGGTCGGTGGTGTAGGCGGCGAACAGGACCAGCGCGGCGAGGCCCGCCGAACCTATGGCATAGCCCTTGGTAACCGCCTTGGTGGTGTTACCCACCGCGTCGAGCGCGTCGGTCTTTTTGCGGACTTCCTCGTCGAGGGCGGCCATCTCGGCGATACCGCCGGCATTGTCGGTCACCGGCCCGTAAGCGTCGAGCGCGACGACCATGCCGGCCAGCGCCAGCATCGCGGTGGCGGCATAGGCGATGCCCATCAGTCCGGCGAGCTTGAAGGCGATGATGATGCCCGCGCAGATCACCAGCGTGGGCAGCGCGGTCGATTCCATGCTGATCGCGAGGCCCTGGATGACGTTGGTCCCGTGGCCGGTTTCCGACGCCTTGGCGATCGAGCGGACCGGGCGGTAATTGGTCCCGGTATAGTATTCGGTGATCCAGATGATCAGCCCGGTGATAATCAGGCCGAGCAGCGCGCAGTAGAACAACGTTCGGGCGGTATAGGCCTGATCGCCAATCTGCGTTTCCATGCCGGCCATGCTGAAGCCGCCGGTGACCGCATAATCGATCGCGAACCAGATCGCCGGGACCGAACTCACGGCGGTCACCAGGAAACCTTTGTACATCGCGCCCATGATGTTCTTGCCGCCTCCCAGGCGCACAAAGTACGTTCCCAGGATCGAGGTGACGATGCACACGCCGCCGATCAGCAGCGGCAGGCTCATCAACGCCAGCAAGTTGGTCGCCCCCTTCATCAGCAGCGCGGTCAGCACCATCGTGGCGCCGACGGTCACGACGTAAGTCTCGAACAAGTCGGCGGCCATGCCCGCGCAATCGCCCACGTTGTCGCCCACGTTGTCCGCGATCACCGCCGGGTTGCGGGGATCGTCTTCGGGAATGCCAGCCTCGACTTTGCCGACAAGGTCGGCGCCGACATCGGCCGCCTTGGTGAAGATCCCGCCGCCGAGACGTGCAAAGATCGACACCAGAGAGGCGCCGAGCGCGAGGCTGGTCAGCGCGGTCACGACCGTACGGTCAGCCGGAGCATAGCCGGCCACGCCGACCAGGTAATAAAAGAAGCCCGCGATCGCGAGCAGGGCGAGGCCGGCCACCAGCATCCCGGTGATCGCGCCCGCGCGGAACGCCAGCGTCAGGCCTTGCTGCAACCCGACTTGCGCCGCCGCGGCGGTGCGCACGTTCGAGCGGACCGAGATGTTCATGCCGATGAACCCGGCCGATCCCGACAGCACGGCGCCGAGCACGAAGCCGGCGGCCGAGATTGGGCTGATCGCCAGCGCGACGATGATCGCGGCAACCACGCCGACCATGGCAATCGTGCGGTACTGGCGGCCGAGATAGGCCTGCGCGCCTTCCTGGATCGCCGCGGCGATCTCTTGCATTTTTGCGTTGCCGGCCGGCGATCCGAGGACTTGGCGGCTGGTAACGAAGCCGTACACCACGGCCAGCAGGCCCAGCGCGATCGCGATCACAATCAGGTTCATGTCGAGACCCTCTTCCCCGCTTGAATGACGAAGCGCGGGCCCTGGCGGGTCCGCGCGATGGTGCGGTTGGCTAAAGCCCGCCCGCCATGGGCGCAACCCCTAAACGCGCAGCGCTGTGGACGGCCCGCGAGTGACCCGAATTGCGACGCGAAAGCGCGGTTTCTTGCGGTTTTGCATGGTATATGCGAGGTTAACGACGGTTTACGTACCAGCGCATAGCGCAAGCGTGGGGTGTTGACGGGTGAGCGAAGGACCGGCCGGAGACTATCTGCTCCAGGCGCGCGGCGGCGTGCAGGTGGAGGCGTTCGCCCCGGCCACCGACGCACGCGCGATCCCGCTCACCGGCCCCGACGGGCTCGACCGTTACACCCGGCGCGATCTCAGGAAGCAGGAAATCTTCATCGCCCGGCAGTTCATGGGCGGGCGGATGTGGCCTTATGTGGCGGCCGCGTGGGGCTGCTTCGCGGTGTGGCTGAGCTTCTTTCCGCTGGCGATCATGGGCTGGCTCAACCTGCCGGCCGCGTTCGTGGTCAGCGCCATTTTCGCCACCGGCGGCTACGTCACCAGTCACGAGGCGATGCATTCGAACATCGGCCGCCCGGGAACCTCGCAGCGGTTCTGGAACGAAGCGGTCGGGCAAGTCGCGACGCTGATCCTGATCTTCCCGTTCTCGATGGCACGGATGATGCATCTGCATCACCATTACTACACCAATGATCCCGACAAGGATCCGGACTACACCGACGGGGCGGTCAACGCGCCGATGGCGTGGGTCAAGACCTGGCTCAACCGTCAGCCCGGCGCCGA
>JBDSDC010000145.1:0-82895 GCA_039920725.1 Croceibacterium sp.
GATTACGACAAGACCCGGCTGACCGAGTATGCCGCGGCGCTGGCCTACGCGCACCGGCTGGCGCTGCCGCAAGGGGCGCTGGGTGGCTACCTGGCGCAGGCGGAGGGCGGGCTCAAAGGCGTGGTCAAGGCCGAACGCGGTGTGCGCCGAGCCGATTCGGGGCGCGCGGTCGAGGCTGCGGGCGCTCCGCGCGAAGCGCTTGCCCGCAAGCTGCGCGCGCTGCCGCCGCGCGATTTTGCCGCGCTCGGCGCCGAGGGGCCCGAATTCGCGCTGGTGATGATCCGCCGCACTTCCGAGGGCGCCGCCGTGATGCTCGGCGAAGTGCCCGGCGACGTGGCGCTGATCGAAAAGGCCGCTCGGCGCCTGGTCGGGTGACGGGCCTCGCGCTCAAGCATCGCGAAGCGCGATAGCGCACATGAAGGCGCCTTCAGTTTCCGTTCACCGGCGGGTGCGCTAGCGCTGAGGGCCGATGCGCCGCTCCGCGACCTTTCTTGCCCGCCTGCTCGCGGGGCTCGCCGCCCTCGGACTGGCGGTCCAGCCGCTCGCCGCCCAGTCCGAAGGCCCGGCGATCCTGCGCGATTCGGAGACCGAGGCGCTGCTCCAGGACCTGGTCGCGCCGATCGCGCAAGCCGCGGGCCTGCCCCGCGGCGCGGTCCAGGTGGTGCTGATCAACGACCCCTCGATCAACGCCTTTGTCGCCGGCGGGCAGCGGATCTTCATCCACTCCGGTCTGATCAGCGCCGCGGACAATGCCAACCAGGTGCAGGGCGTGCTGGCGCACGAGATGGGCCACATCGCCGGCGGCCACGCGATCAGCATCTACGACGGCGCGGGCAAGGCGGGCAAGATCCAGTTGCTCAGCATGCTGGCGGGGATCGCTGCCGCGCTCGCCGGCGCGCCCGAGGCCGGAGCGGCGGTGTCGGCGCTCGGGCAGCAAGCCGCACTCGGCACGTTCCTCGCCTTCACCCGCGCGCAGGAATCGAGCGCCGACGCAGCCAGCGTCGCGTTCCTGTCCAAGGCCGGCATCTCCGGCAAAGGCTCGATCGCGTTCTTTCACAAGCTGCAAGGCGAGGAGTTCCGCTATGCCGAGGCGCAGGACGACGACGCCGCTTACGCCCGCACGCACCCGCTGACCGGCGACCGGATCGCCCGCCTCGAAGGGAGCTTCGAGAAAGACCCAGCGTGGGACAAGGCGCCCGATCCCGGGCAGGAACGCCGGTTCGAACGGATCAAGGCCAAGCTCTATGGCTATCTCGCCAAGCCGGGCGACACCCTAAGCCATTATCCGACTTACCTGACCGACGTCCCGGCGCGCTATGCCCGGGCCTATGCCTATCACAAGGACGCGCAGATGGACCTGGCGCTGGGCGAGGTGAACGCGCTGATCGCGTCGGCGCCCAGCGATCCATATTTCCTCGAGCTCAAGGGCCAGGTGCTGCTCGAATCGGGCAAGCCCGCAGAGGCCATTGCGCCGCTCCGCGAGGCGACCGAGCGGACCAATAACGATCCGCTGATCGCCAGCACCTTTGGCCATGCGCTGATCGCGACCGAAGACAGCAAGAACTTCGCCGAAGCCGAGAAAGTGCTGCGCGCCGCGGTCGGCCGGGACCGCGAGAACCCGTTCGCGTGGTACCAGCTGGGCGTGGTCTACGCCGCCAAGGGCGACTTGCCGCGCGCGCGCCTGGCAAGCGCCGAACAGCAGATCATGAGCGCGCAGCCGCGCGAGGCGCTGCGCAGTGCCGAGGCCGCCGAAGGCGCGCTTCCGACCGGCTCGCCCGACTGGCTGCGCGCGCAGGACGTGGCGATGCAGGCCCGCGCCGAGCTTGAACGGAGCAAGGACCGGCATTAGGCCACTGGTCATGCGCTGGTTGATCCCCCTTGCGATTGCCTTGCCCGCCGGTTTCGCGGGCGCGGCGCTGTGGGATTGGTCCGGGCTGAGCCGCGACGACACGCGCGAATACCTGCTCGCCCACCCCGAAATCCTGCCTCAGGCGATGGACGTGCTCCAGCAGCGCCAGGAAACGGCGCGGATCGAGCCCATGCGGGCCGACCTTGAGCGTCCCTATCCGGGGGCGGTGCTCGGCAACCCCAATGGCAAGATCACGCTGGTCGAGTTCAGCGACTATGCCTGCGCTTATTGCCGGGCGAGCGTCGCCGACGTCGCCGCGCTGATCGCCGCCAATCCCGATTTGCGCGTGGTCGTGCGCGAATACCCGATCCTGCGCGCCGAAAGCGTCGATGCCGCGCGGATGGCCCTCGCAGCCGCGCAGCAAGGCCGTTACCCCGCGTTCCACGACGCGATGTACCGCTTGGGGCCGCCCTCGGCCGAGACGATCGAGGCAGCGGCGCGCTCCGCCGGGGTCGATCTCGCGGCCGCTCGCCAGGCGATCGCGCAAGGCACGTTCGACAGCCAGTTGCGAAATAATGCCGGGATGGCACAAGTCCTCGCGATCAGTGGCACGCCCGGCTGGGTGGTCGGCAAGCGCATCCTGCAAGGCGCGCAAGGACAGCGCGTGATCGGGCAGGCCGTCGCGGAGGCACGCCCATCCTGAGCCAGTGGCTGCATCTGCCCGGGCGCAAGTTGCGCCAGCCGGCCGCGGCGACGCCGGCCGCCACGGACGCGGGCGCGATCGGCATGCTGCATTTCCAGCCGGCACCGTTCTTCGCCGACAAGAACCGGGCGTTCTGGCGGCTCAACGTGCTCGGATGGGGCGGCTATGCGCTCCAGCGCGCGGTTTCGACGATCGCCAACGACCAGCCGTGGGAATTCCTGGTGGTAGTGCTGATCGTCGCCATCACCGGGTTCTCGATCAGCCTGATCCTGTCGGTGATCTACGGCGTCCTGATCCGCCAGCGCGCGGTGATCACGTGGGCGGCGACCGCGGTTCTTCTGCTCGCCGCGGTCTCGCTCTATGCGCTGATCGATGCGTGGGTCCTAGGCCTCTACCGAGCCGACGAGTTGACCAGCCTGGCCCAGCGCGTCGTGGGCATTTTCTCGTACGATTTCACCGTGCTCGGCGCGTGGTCGGCGCTCTACTACGCGATCAATTACTTCCTCCAGGTCGAGCAGCAGGCGGACCGGCTCGAGCGGCTCGAGGCCCAGGCGACCAGCGCCCAGCTGGCGATGCTACGCTACCAGCTCAATCCGCACTTCCTGTTCAACACCCTGAATTCGATCAGCACGCTGGTCCTGCTCAAGCAGACCGAGCCGGCGAACGCGATGCTCACCCGCCTGTCGAGCTTCCTGCGCCATACGCTGGTGATCCAGCCGGGCGGCAAAGTGTCGGTGGCGCAGGAAGTGGAGACTCTCAAGCTTTACCTCGACATCGAGCGGATGCGGTTCGAGGAACGGCTGCGCCCGGTGTTTCGCATCGATCCCGCGGCGGCGGACGCGACGATTCCCTCGCTGTTGCTCCAGCCGCTGGTCGAAAACGCGATCAAGTACGCCGTTTCGCCGCAGGAGGAAGGCGCTCGCATCGGCCTCACTGCGCAGGTGATCGGCAATCGCCTGCGGGTGACCGTGGCCGACACCGGCCCCGGCCTGCAGGGCCGGACGCTGAACGAAAGCGAATCATCCACCGGGCTCGGTCTGGCGAATATCCGCAACCGTCTGGCGCAGGCCTATGGCGACGACCACCGATTCGAAGTCGAAACGCCGCCCGAGGGCGGGTTCACGGTGATCATCGAAGTTCCTTACGAGCCGGCACCCCCGACCGAGGGTCAGTTCACTTCGGTGAAACCTCCCGCCGCCCCATCCGTTACTCCCCTGCCCGGCGAACGGGCGATCGGAACCCCAGCATGACCATCCGCACCCTGCTCGTCGATGACGAAAAGTTGGCCATTCAAGGCCTTCAGCTCCGGCTCGAACCCTACCCCGATGTCGAGATCATCGGCACTTGCGCCAACGGGCGCGAGGCGATCCGAGCTATCAAAACCGAAAAGCCCGACCTGGTGTTTCTCGACATTCAGATGCCCGGGTTCGACGGATTCTCGGTGGTCAAAGGCGTAATGGAGCTCGAGCCGCCGCTGTTCGTGTTCGTCACCGCTTACGAGGAGCACGCGATCCGCGCATTCCAGGCCAACGCGATCAATTACCTGATGAAGCCGGTCGACGTGGACGAGCTGGCCGACACGCTCGACCGGGTGCGCACGCGCCTGACCGAGAAACGCTCGGCGGACGAGGCCGAGAAGCTCAAGGACGTGCTCGCCGAAGTCGCGCCCGAGGCGATGGAAAACATGCCCGCCGAGGACGAAAGCGCCGGTCGCTACGAGAAGATGATCAACATCAAGGATCGCGGGCAGATCTTCCGCGTCGATGTCGATTCGATCGAGCATATCGAGGCCGCGGGCGATTACATGTGCATCTACACCGGCGACAATTCGCTGATCCTGCGCGAGACGATGAAGGATCTCGAACGGCGGCTCGATCCGCGCGTGTTCCAGCGCGTCCACCGCTCCACGATCGTGAACCTCGACCAGGTGCGCCAGGTCAAGCCGCACACCAACGGCGAATGCTTCCTGGTGTTGTCCTCGAACGCCGAGGTGAAGGTCAGCCGCTCGTACCGCGACGTCGTCGCGCGCTTCGTGCATTAGTTTATTGCGCCCTCAAACGCCGGGCGCGAGGCATCCGCCTCGCTTGGCTTTCCTCGCATAAGCTCGGGCGGCCGTTCGGCCTTGCAGTCCGCTGGTCGCGGACCGAACCCGTGCTAAAGGCACGCAATGAGTTGGTTTCTAGACGGTTTCGACCTTGCCGCGTTCGTGCGCGCGACGCTCGACGAGGACCTGGGCGTGGGTCTGCCGGGCGGCGGTCATGACGTCACCGCCGAAAGCGTGATCCCGGCCGGGGCGCGCTTTGCAGGGGTGATGGACAGCCGCGACGCGATCGTGGTGGCCGGTTTGGAGATCGCGGCGTCGTTCTTCCGGGCGCTCGATCCGGACATCGAAATCGAGTTGCGCCCGGCCGATGGACAGAGCGTATCTCCCGGCACCGATCTCATGCGGCTTAGCGGCAACGCCCGCGCGATGCTGACCGCCGAGCGCAGCGCGCTCAACACCGTGCAGCACTTGTCGGGCGTGGCGACGCTGACCCGCGCTTATGTCGAGGCGACCGGCGGCAACGCGATCCTGCTCGACACCCGCAAGACCATTCCCGGTCTCCGGCACCTCGAGAAATACGCCACCCGAATGGGCGGCGCGCATAACCACCGGATGGGCCTGTGGGACGCGGCGATGATCAAGGACAACCATGTTCTGGTCGCCGGCGGCGTCGCCGAAGCCGTGCGCCGCGCTCGCGCGGCAGGCGTCGAGCGGATCATCTGCGAAGTCGACCGGATCGACCAGATCGAGCCCGCGCTCGCCGCCGGGGCCAGCCATCTGCTGCTCGACAACATGGACCTAGGTACATTGCGTGAGGCGGTCGCGCAGGTCGCCGGCCGCGTTCCGACCGAGGCCTCGGGCGGAGTGACCCTCGGTACCATCGGCGCCATCGCCGCGACCGGCGTGACGTACGTCTCGGTCGGGCGCCTCACCCAGAGCGCCCCGGCGGCCGACATCGGCCTCGATTTCACGCCGCTGTGAGGCGATTGCTGACCGCGGTGCTGCTCGCGCTTCCGGCCCCGGCGCTGGCACAGGCCTACCAATGCACGCCGCCCGCGCGGCTTGGGGCGCTGCCTGTGCCGCGTCCCGACGGCCCCGCGCGGCGCGCGCCGATCGGGCAGTACACTCTGGCGGTCACCTGGGCGCCCGAGTTCTGCCGCAACGATCGCGATCCCAACTCAATCGAATGTAGTGGGCGGAGTGGTGGGTTCGGCTTCGTGCTCCACGGGCTGTGGCCCGAATCGCGTAGCGGCCCGCCGCCGCAATGGTGCTCGATCACGCCGCGCCCCTCGCCCCAGCTCATCCGCCAGAACTTGTGCATGACCCCGGTGCCAACAATGCTCGAGCACGAATGGGCCAGGCACGGAAGCTGCATGGCGAAGACGCCCGCCGCATATTACGCCGCCGCCGCCCACCTGTGGAGCGGATTGCACTGGCCCGATGCCGACCGGCTGTCGCGCCAGCGTAACCTCACCGTGGGCGACCTGCGCGCCGCGATCGCACTTGCCAACCCGGCATGGCGGCCCGAGCAGATCGGCGTCGTGACCAGCCCCGGCGGGTGGCTGCGTGAATTGCGGCTGTGCTATTCGCGTCGCTTGAAGCCCGTCGCGTGCGCGAGAGGCCAGCTGGGGCCGCCGGACGCAGCGCCGCTCAAGATCTGGCGCGGGCTCTAGCGGCGGTCGCGGAAGAACGCGCGCAGCAGCTCCGCCGCCGGCTCTTCGCCGATCCCGCTATAGACTTCGGGCCGGTGGAGGCACTGCGGCTGGTCGAACACCCGCACGCCATGCTCGACCGCGCCGCCCTTGGGATCGGGCGCGCCGTAGTACAGCCGCGCGATCCGGGCATGGGCGACGGCCCCGGCACACATCGCGCACGGCTCCAGCGTGACCCACAGCTCGCACCCTTCGAGCCGCTCGTTGCCGAGCGCCGCGGCAGCCTGGCGCAGGGCGAGGATCTCGGCGTGAGCGGTGGGATCGGCCAGCGCGCGCGGGGCGTTGTGCGCCGCGCCGATGATCGCGCCGTCCTTGACCACCACCGCCCCGATCGGCACCTCTCCAGAGCGCGCCGCATCGTGCGCCAGGGCCAGCGCACGGGCCATCGGTTCGGGAAGCGGCCAGCGGCTCATGCGGGGCGGCTAGGGCGCAACGCCGGTTGACGCAAGCGGCCCTCGCCGCTATGCGCGCCGCTTTCCGGGACACCCCCTGGCAGACCATTTCGAGAGACGAACCATGTCGCGCATCTGCGAACTGACCGGCAAGGGCCGCCAGACCGGCCACAACGTGAGCCACGCCAACAACAAGACCAAGCGCGTGTTCCTGCCCAACCTGCAAAACGTCACGCTGTTGAGCGAGAAGCTCGACCAGAGCTTCAAGTTCCGCGTCTCGACTCATGGGCTGCGCTCGGTCGAGCACAATGGGGGCCTCGACAACTGGCTGCTCAAGACTTCGAACGAGAAGCTCAGCACTCGCGCCGTCAAGGTGAAGCGCGACCTGAAGAAAGCTGCCAAGGCCGCCTGATTTCTGCTTCGCTGGACTACGCTGAGGCGCGCGGGCGATCCGCGCGCCATTTGCGTTGCGCCTAGGGCATCGGCGGCACGAACAGCAGCGGGTCGAGCCGCCGGCCGCGCCAGGTCAGACTCCAGTGCAAGTGCGGGCCGGTCGCGCGCCCGGTCATGCCGATCCTGCCAAGCGGCTGGCCCTGCTTCACCCGGTCGCCTTCGTGGACCAGCAGCTGCGACGCGTGAAGGAACGCGCTGTTGAGCCCTTGGCCGTGGTCGACAATGAGCAAGTGCCCCTCGAGGCTGAATTCCTGATCGACCGCCGCAAGCACCACCACGCCGTCGGCCGGGGCCACGTAAGTGGTTCCCGCCCCACCGGCGATGTCGAGCCCCGAATGATACGCTCCCGCCTCGCCGCCGCGATAGACGCGCTGCGAACCGAACAGGCCAGAGATGCGCCCACGGGCCGGCCAGATGAAAATCTGGCGCCACCCCTCGCTGCCGGTCTCGAGCGCCTTGGCGGCCCCGATCCCCGCCAGTTCGGTTTGGCGGCGGCGGATGAATTCCTCGGGCGTGGCGCCGCCGGGTCTGAGCGGCGTATCGACGTGCTCGATCTGCCACGCGCGCGCGCTGACCGCGAGCGGCGCGGTGACCACGCGCCCGCCGCGCAAAGTCGCAGTCAGCGCGGCTTGCGGCCCGGCGTCGCGGTCGAACGCGGCGAAGAACCGCCCTTGCGAATCGAGCGTGAGGGCCTGGTCGCCGAGCCTGGCGGAAACGCTATCTGCCGGCACCTGCCCGCGAATCCACCCGCCTTGCGTCAATTCGCCGGCATAGGCGAAGGTCGCCAATCCGGCCTGGGCGAGCGGCGCTGGAGCGGGGGCCGCAGCCGGAGTCGTGACAACGCGCTCAGGCGCGGGGGCGGCGCAAGCGGCGGCAAGCGCCGCCAGCGCCAAAGCCGGCGATCGCCTCATGCCTGCCCGAGCAAGCGGCGCGTGGCGGTCTCGGGCGAGGCATAGGCCTCCTGCCGTTCGACGCTCCAGTAGCGCAGTTCCTGCAGCGGTATCGGCTCGCCGGTCACCGCGCAGGTCACGAACCGCCCGGGCTTGACCACGCGGAAGCCATTGGGGCCGTAGATCAGGGTAGCGGCGCTCTCGCCGGGCTGCATCAGCATGCATCGGCCCTTACCAAGCGCGCGGTTTTAAAGCAATTTCGGCTGCGCTCCGCTCGCCGGAGCGGGGGCTGGGCGCGACGGACGGCGCGCGCCGCCGGGTGCGACCTCGAGCGTCCCGTCGGCGAATTCGAGTGTCAGCTTGTCCTGACGCGCCGCCACCGCGCGGCTTGATATCACCGGATGGCCCGGCGCACAGACTAGCGCATAGCCGCGCGCGAGCGGCGCCTTGGGATCGAGCTGGCGGCGCAGACGTTCGAGCGCGGCGAGACGCTGGGCGCGCTCGGCCATCGGACGCGCGAGCAGCGCGGGCTGCAGCCGAACCGCATTCAGGCGATCTTGCGCACGCGCGGCCCGGGCGCGCAGTAGGGGCGCCGACAGCCGCGCCGAATCGGCCAGCAATTGCCCGCGGGCCAGCGCCGCGCGGTCCGCCAAGCCGCGGCGCAATCGTTCCCCCAGCTCATCGAGGCGTTGGGTTGCCCGCTCGGCCAGCGCTTCGGGCCGAGGCAGTAACCGCGCCTGCGCCGCCAGCCGCTCGCGCCCAAGCGCGACCGGGCGCAGCGCACATTTGCGCTGGCGCAGGGCCAGCTCGTCGATCGCGGTCGCCAGCTCGCGCAGCACCGGCACCGCCATTTCAGCCGCCGCCGTGGGTGTCGGCGCGCGCCGGTCGGCGGCATGGTCGGCCAGCGTAGTATCGGTCTCATGCCCGACCGCGCTGATCACCGGGATCGGCGAATCGGCGATCGCGCGCACCACGATCTCCTCGTTGAACGCCCACAGATCCTCGATCGAGCCGCCGCCGCGCGCGACGATCACCAGGTCGGGGCGCGGCACCGGCCCCTCACCCAGCGCGGCGAAGCCGGCCAGCGCGGCGGCAACCTGCTCGGCCGCGCCGCTGCCCTGGACCAGCACCGGCCACACCAGTACCCAGCTGGGAAAGCGGTCCGACAGGCGGTGGAGAATGTCGCGGATCACCGCCCCGGTGGGCGACGTGACGACGCCGATGACCGACGGGATATACGGCAGCGGCCGCTTTCGTTCGGGCGCGAACAGGCCCTCGGCTTCCAGGCGCTTGCGTGTCTTTTCGAGCAGCGCCAGCAGCGCACCCTCGCCCGCGATCTCCATCGTCTCGATCGCGATCTGGTATTTCGAGCGCCCCGGATAAGTGGTCAGCTTGCCGCTGGCGACGACTTCGATCCCGTCCTCAGGCACGAACCCCAGCCGCTGCGCCCCGGTGCGCCACATGACCCCGTCGATCACCGCGCCGTCGTCCTTGAGGCAGCAATAAAGGTGCCCGCTGGCGGCGCGTTTCACGCCCGACAGCTCGCCGCGCAGGCGGACGAACCCGAAGTGGTCCTCGACCGTGCGCTTGAGCAGGTTCGATATCTCGGTGATCGACAGCGGCGCGGCGTTGTCGCCCGGCTGCCCCTTGGCTACCAGCCCGGTGGCGGGCGCGTCGGCGTCGTCATCGTCTGTAGAAGGGCCGGGCATGAACATCCTGCTATTGGGATCGGGCGGCCGCGAACATGCGCTGGCGTGGAAGCTGGCGCAATCCCGCCTGCTAGTCGGGGGTGGCCGGCTTTACGCGGCTCCGGGCAATCCGGGCATAGCCGCTTATGCCGAGCTGGCGGCGATCGAGGTCGCCGATCATGAAGCGGTGGCCGACTTGTGCTCCGAACTTGCGATAGGGCTGGTCGTCGTCGGCCCCGAAACGCCGCTGGTCGCCGGACTGGCCGATCGCTTGCGGGCAGAGGGCGTGGCGGTGTTCGGCCCGTCGCGGGCGGCGGCGCAGCTTGAAGGCAGCAAGGGTTTCACCAAGGACTTGTGCAAGCGCGCCGGCATCCCGACCGCGGGCTACGTTCGCGTCAGCTCTCTGGACGAGGCGGTGTGCGCGCTCGACGTATTTGTGCCGCCCTTTGTGCTGAAGGCCGACGGGCTGGCGGCGGGCAAAGGCGTGGTCATCGCCGCCGACCGCGCGGAGGCCGAGGCCACGCTGGCCGAGATGTTCGCCGAGCCCGGCGCCGAAGTGGTGATCGAGGAATTCATGGACGGCGAAGAAGTCAGCTTCTTCGCCTTGACCGACGGCGCGACGATCGTGCCGTTCGGCAGTGCACAGGACCACAAACGGGTCGGCGACGGCGACAGCGGCCCCAACACCGGCGGCATGGGGGCCTATAGCCCGGCCCCGGTGCTGACCCCCGAGCTGCGCGGCGAAGCCCTGAGCCGGATTATCGCGCCCACCGTCCGTGCCCTGGCGGAAGCCGGCACGCCTTATTCGGGGGTGCTATACGCCGGGCTGATGCTGACCGACGAAGGGCCCAAGCTGGTCGAATACAACTGCCGGTTCGGCGATCCCGAATGCCAGGTGTTGATGATGCGGCTGGAAAGCGATCTCGGCGAATACCTGCTCGCTTGCGCCGAAAACCGGCTGGCGGCGCTGGAGCGGCCCAAGTTCTCAGCCCGCACCGCGCTGACGGTGGTGATGGCCGCGAGCGGCTATCCCGGGGTGCCCGACAAGGGCGGGGAAATCGGCGGTATCGCGGCGGCGGAGGCAGATGGCGCCAGGGTATTCCACGCCGGCACCGCGCTGGCGGGCGACAAGTTGGTCGCGAGCGGCGGACGCGTGCTCAACGTCACCGCCTTTGGCGCGACCATCGCCGAGGCCCGGACACGCGCCTATGCCGCGGTCGATAAGATCGACGCACCCAGCCTGTTCTGCCGCCATGACATCGGTTGGCGCGAGGTGGAACGCCGAGCCGGCAAAGTCTGACCCGGGTCAGCGCCCGTTAAGCGGCGCGGGCGTCCTTGCGCGTGCGGGGCGTTCAGGAGAAGACGATGGTAAGTTTCAAGTATTTACTGGCCGCCGCCGCCGTTGCTGGTGTTGTTGCGGGCCCGGCGCTGGCCCACACGCCCAAGGCCAAGCTGTCGATGGCGCAAGCGCGGGCAATCGCGCTCCACATCGCGCCCGGCAAAATCAAAGACGCCGAATACGAGAATGAGGGCGGCGCGTGGCGCTATTCCTTCGACATTCGCCAGGGCAATCGCATTCACGAAATCGGCGTCAACGCCAACACCGGCGCGATCGTCGAGGACAAGTACGAAAGCCTGAAGGACAAGGACTGAGACGGCAGGGCCGATTGCGAACGTTCCGCCCGGCGATCAGCGCGCGATCAGCGCCTTCAGGTCGGCCTCGGGGCGGGCGCCGTAATGGCTGATGACTTCGGCCGCGCAGACCGCGCCGAGCCGCAGGCATTCGGCCAGCGGCCGACCGCGCACGTGGCCGAACAGAAAGCCTGACGCGAACAAGTCGCCCGCGCCGGTCGTGTCGACGACCTTGGCGATCGGCTCGGCCGGAACGGACGCGCGCTCGCCGCCCGAAATCGCCACTGCACCCTCCGCGCTGCGGGTCACGGCAAGTGTCGGAACCTTGCCCGCGAGCGCGGCCAAGCCGGCCTCGAAATCGGCCTCGCCGGTCAGCGCGGCGAGTTCGAGGTGATTGGCGAACAGGATGTCGATCAGTCCGTCGGCGATCAGCGCGCGGAAATCGTCGCCGTGACGTTCGATCACGAACACTTCGCTTAAGGTGAAGGCGACCTTGCGCCCGGCGCTGCGCGCCGCTGCGATCGCCCGCCGCATCGCGGCGCGCGGCTCTTGCGGATCCCACAAGTAGCCTTCGAGGTAGAGCACACTGGCGCCGCCGATGGCCTCTTCGTTCAGCGCGGCGGCCGGCAGGAACTGGCTCGCGCCGAGGAACGTGTTCATCGTCCGCTGCCCATCGGGGGTGACGAAGATCAGGCACCGCGCGGTCGGCGGCTGCTGGCCGCGCGCGGGGGTGTCGAAGTCGATCCCCACCGCGTGAATATCGTGCGCAAACACTTCACCGAGCTGGTCGTCGGCGACTTGGCCGATGAACGCGCATCGCGCTCCAAGCGCGGCCAGCCCGGCGAGCGTGTTGGCCGCCGAGCCGCCGGAAATCTCGCGCGCCGGGCCCATCGCGTCGTACAATTCCTGCGCCCGCGCGGTATCGACCAGGGTCATCCCTCCGCGGTTCAGCTGGAGCCGGTCGATCAGCTCGTCCGAGCACGGGGCCATTACATCGACAATGGCGTTGCCGATGGCGATCACGTCGTATCTGGGTTCGTTCATGGGGGTCCTGAAGTGCTGGCAGGAGTGTCTAGGCGGACGGATGCCCGCGCTGCGGCGAGGGGCGTTGACTTGGCCCGGCGCGCAGGCAATCGCAAGCGTCGATGACGCAAGCGCGCTTATCTCTCCGCTTATCTCTCCGGGCCGGCCGATGGCTGCTGCCGTTCCTGCTGGCCGGCTGCGCCAACGCCATTCCGGCGCCGTCCACGCCGCCGCCGCCGCGCCCCGCAAGCCAGCGCACGGCCCCGCCGCCCACTCGTCCCGCTCCGCCCCCGCCGGCCGCCTTCCGCGCGCCCCCCGTGCAGCGCATCGCCGGCTTGGAGAGCGTGCTGCAACAGCCCGCGGCGGCGCTGGTCCGCCAGTTCGGCGATCCGCGGCTCGACGTGCGCGAAGGCGACATGCGCAAGCTGCAGTTCGCCGGGCAGGTCTGCGTGCTCGACATATTTCTCTATCCGCTCGCGCAGGGCGCCGAGCCGGTGGCGAGTTATGTCGAGGCGCGCCGTTCGTCGGACGGGCAGGATGTCGACAAGGCCGCCTGCGTCCAGTCGCTGGTGAAGCGTTAGACGGTGAAACTTTCTCCGCAGCCGCACGCGCCCTTGGCGTTGGGATTGGCGAACACGAAGCCGGCGGCGAAATCGTCCTCCGCCCAGTCCATCTTGCTGCCGATCAGGTACAGCACGCTGGCACCGTCGATGTAGAACACACCGCCCGGCGTATCGATCTTCTCGTCCAGCGGGTGGGCGTCGCTGACGTAGTCCACCGAGTAGGCGAGCCCCGAGCAGCCGCGTCGCGGAGTCGACAGCTTGACGCCCACGGCACCCTCTGGCGCCTGGGCCATCAGGTCTGCGACGCGCGCTTCGGCCGCCGGGGTTAGCGTCACCGCGGCGGGGCGCATGCGGAGTTTACTCTCGTTCATCACAGCATCCCCAGTTCGAGACGGGCCTCGTCGCTCATCTTGGACGGGTCCCACGGCGGGTCCCACACGATTTCCACTTGGGCGTCGCGAACGCCCGGTACCGAACCGACCCTGAGCTCCACTTCGCCCGGCATCGATTCGGCCACCGGGCAGTGCGGGGTGGTCAACGTCATCGCGATCATCACGTCCGATTCAGGCGTAACCTCGACCCCGTAAATCAGCCCCAGGTCGTAGATGTTGACCGGGATTTCGGGGTCGAAAATGTCCTTCAGCGCCTCGATCACGCTCTCGTACAATTCGCCCCCGGGATCGCCCGGAGCCGCGCCGGCGGGCTGCTGCTGGAGGAAGCCCTCGAGATAGTCGCGCTTGCGCGCAAGCTTCTCGCCCGCCGGCTCGGCAGGCTCGACGCGTTCCCGGGGCGGCGCCTCCACGTGCTCGACCTCCTCGACGCTGAAGGGCTTGCTCTGGTCGGTCATGCGAAAATCCTCTTGGCGCGGTCGATCCCGCAGAGCAGCGCGGCGACATCGTGCTCATCGCTGTAGAGCCCGAAGCTGGCCCGCGCGGTCGCCGGCACGCCAAGCCGTTCCATCAGCGGCTGCGCGCAATGGTGCCCGGCGCGGATGGCGACGTTCTCTTCGTCCAATATGGTGCCGAGATCGTGCGGATGAATACCGGCGATCATAAAGCTGACGATTCCTGCGCTGCCTTCCGGCCCGAACAGGGTCACGTCGTTGATGCCTCGCAGCCCCTCGCGGGTCAACGCGACCAGCCGCGTTTCGCGGGCGTGAACGGTTTCGAGGCCGATCGAGGCGACATAATCGCACGCCGCACCCAGCCCGATCGCCTCGACGATCGCCGGGGTGCCCGCCTCGAACCGTTGCGGCGGCGCGGCGTAAGTGGTCTTCTCGAAGGTGACTTTCTCGATCATTGCGCCGCCGCCTTGGTATGGCGGCATCGCGTCGAGCCATTCGCTCCGAGCCCACAGCGCTCCGATCCCGGTCGGGCCGTAAAGCTTGTGGCCGGAAAAGGCGTAGAAGTCGCAGTCGAGCGCGGCGACATCGACCGGCAAGCGCGGCACCGCCTGGCAGCCGTCGAGCAGCAGCTTCGCGCCCACCGCATGGGCCAGGTCCGCTGCGCGATGCGCATCCAGCACCGAGCCGAGCACGTTCGAAACGTGGGCAAAAGCGACCATCGCATGCTCGGGAGTCAACATGCGCTCGGCGGCGTCGAGATCGATCCGACCGTCGGCGGTCAGCGGGCAGACGTCGATCTGCCATCCGGCAAGCTGCCACGGCACGATATTGGAGTGGTGCTCCAGTTCGCTCAGAAGGACCCGGCGCTTATCCGGCCAGCACTGCGCGACGAGATTGATCGCCTCGGTCGCCCCGCGCGTGAACACGACCTCGTCCTCGCGTCCACCGATGAATGCGGCGACGCGGCGGCGTGCGGCTTCGTAGCCAAGCGTCATCTCGGCCGAGCGGGTATAGACCCCGCGATGGACGGTGGCGTAGTCGGTGCCGAGAGCCCGCGTGACCGCATCGATCACCGCCTGCGGCTTTTGCGCGGTGGCGGCCGAATCGAGGTAATGCCACGGCGAGCCGTCGGCGTTCCGGAGGCCGGGGAAGTCGGTTTTGCGGTCGATAGCGCAGCGGTTCATGCCCGTGCCTCCAGCACGCCTAGCACGGCGGCGAGCAATTTCTCCTGCTCGCCGGGATCGTCCATCGCGGTGAACGCATCGGCGATGAAGGCGCGGACCAGCAATCGGTCGGCCAGGTCGGGCGGGATCCCGCGCGCGGCCATGTAGAACCGCGCCCGCTCGTCCATCTGGCCGATCGCGGCGCCGTGCGCGCATTTCACGTCATCGGCGAAGATTTCCAGCTCGGGCTTGGCATTGGCGCTCGCGCCGCGCCCGAGCAACAGGCCCTTGAAGTCCTGCGCGGCGTCAGTCTTCTGGGCGTCGCGCGCGACTTCGATCCGCCCGAGGAAATTGCCGGTCGCGCCGCCCCAGTGGACCGCGCGCACCACCTGGCGGCTGGTCGCGTCCGGTTCGGCGTGTGTAACGCGCGTAACAATCTCGCGTGTCGCTTCGCCGCCGCCAATCGTCACGCCCCCAAACTCGAAGTGCGCACCTTTAGCGAGCCGGATCTGCGCTTCCAGCCGCGTGTAGTCGCTGCCGGCAATGACCGCGAACATCTCGGCCCGGGCGCCTTCGGCGACCGTGATGCGAACCCGGTGCAGTTCGGGCGCGTCGCTGCCCAGGACAGTGCAATGCCGGCGCGTCTCGCCGGGCGCCAGCTCAATGTCTTTCCATTCGCCGAACCGCTCGGGCGCGAGGCCCTGCAGCACTGCGAAATCGGCATAGCGCCACTCCTCGTCGCGCTGCGTCGGAAGGGCGAGCAGCTCGGTCACGCGGTCACTGCCTCGTAGCCTTCGCTCTCGAGCTGCACCGCCAACTCGGGCCCGCCGCTCGTCACGATGCGGCCCTTGGATAGGACATGGACCACATCCGGTTTCACGTAGCCGAGCAGCCGCTGGTAGTGCGTGATCAGCAGCACGCCCTTGTCAGGCCGGCGCATGATTGAATTGATGCCCTCGCCGACGATCCGCAGCGCATCGATGTCGAGGCCCGAATCGGTTTCGTCTAGCACTGCGAACGCGGGATCGAGAATGCCCATTTGGACCATCTCCGCGCGCTTCTTCTCGCCGCCCGAGAAGCCGACGTTTACCGGCCGCTTGAGCATCTCGATGTCCATCCTGAGCAGCGCCGCCTTCCCGCGCGCCAACTTGAGGAACTCAGCCCCCGAGAGCGGCTCCTCACCCCGAGCACGCCGCTGCGCGTTGAGCGCCTCGCGCAGGAACTGGACGTTCGATACGCCGGGAATCTCGACCGGGTACTGGAAGCCGAGAAACAGCCCCGCCGCTGCCCGCTCGTGCGGGGCCAGCGCCAGCAGATCCTGCCCGGCAAAGGTAACCGAGCCCGCGGTCACCTCGTACCCCGGCCGTCCGCCGAGCACGTAAGCCAGGGTCGACTTGCCCGCTCCGTTCGGCCCCATGATCGCATGCACTTCGCCTGCGTTCACGGTGAGCGAGAGGCCGTCGAGGATCGGCTTGCCATCGACCTGGGCATGGAGGTCAGCGATCGTGAGCATCATTCTGGGCTCTCTTCGGCGGTTTCGAACAGCGCCTCGTCTTCGGCCCGCTCCTGATCGGCAGTTGCGGGCGGGTGGTGGGGACGGCCCGCGGCATTCGTCGCGCGCTCGGCCCGGCGGTCGAACGGCTTCTTGAGCTCGTCGAGAATGACCGCGAGCGCGGGCTCGACATCGGTCAGCAGCTGTTCCGCCGCAAACCGCAGCACGCGGATGCCGACCGCGGCCAGCTTCTTGTCCTGAATCGCGTCGACCTCGGCATTCGTCTTTTCTGCAATCTCCACCACCAGCCAGCGCGCCGGACAGGCGAAATCGACGATCGTCGAGCCGACCACGACCTGGCGGTGGAACTTGAACCCGCCGAGTTGTTGGTTTGCGAGCCGCGCCCAGAGCGCCTTTTCAGCTTCGGTCGGATTGCGCCGTTTGGCCCTCGCCATCTCCTTGAGCCGCTCGACCCGGGTTTCCGACACGTTCCAGCTATGCCGAGGCGCGGCGTCCTGCCGCTCCGCCGGCGCGCGCAGGGAAAGGGTGCGGCGTTCACTCATCCGACGGAACCTTCAAGACTGATACCGAGCAGCTTCTGCGCCTCGACCGCGAATTCCATCGGCAGCTGCTTGAGCACTTCGCGGGCGAAGCCGTTGACGATCAGCGAAACCGATTCCTCTTGCGAAAGCCCGCGCTGCATCGCGTAGAACAGCTGGTCGTCGGAAATCTTGCTGGTGGTCGCTTCGTGCTCGATCTGCGCGGTCGGGTTCTTGACCTCGATGTAAGGCACGGTGTGCGCGCCGCATTCGGGCCCGAGCAGCAGGCTGTCGCACTGGGTGAAGTTGCGGACATTGTCGGCATTGGCCCCGACGCGAACCAGCCCGCGGTAAGTGTTGCTCGATTTGCCCGCGCTGATGCCCTTGGAGATGATCGTGCTGCGGCTGCCCCGCCCATTGTGGATCATCTTGGTGCCGGTATCGGCCTGCTGGTAATTGTTGGTCACCGCGACCGAATAGAATTCGCCGACCGAATCCTCCCCGTTGAGTACGCAGCTGGGATATTTCCAGGTCACCGCGCTGCCGGTCTCGACCTGGGTCCAGCTGACTTTGCTGCGCTTGCCCTGGCACAGCGCGCGCTTGGTGACGAAATTGTAGATCCCGCCCAGCCCTTCGGCGTTGCCCGGGTACCAGTTCTGCACCGTCGAGTACTTGATCTCGGCATCGTCCAGCGCGATCAGCTCGACCACCGCCGCGTGGAGCTGGTTTTCGTCACGCATAGGCGCGGTGCAGCCTTCGAGGTAGCTGACGTAGCTGCCCTTCTCGGCGATGATCAGCGTGCGTTCGAACTGGCCGGTGTTCTCGGCGTTGATGCGGAAATAAGTGCTCAGCTCCATCGGGCAGCGTACGCCCTCAGGGATGTACACAAAGGTCCCATCGGAGAACACAGCGCTGTTGAGCGTGGCGAAGAAGTTGTCGTGCTGCGGTACTACCCGGCCGAGCCACTTTTTCACTAGCTCGGGATATTCGCGGATCGCTTCGCTGATCGACAGGAAGAGCACGCCGGCCCGCTTCAGCTCCTCGCGGAAGGTTGTCGCCACCGACACGCTGTCGAACACCGCATCGACCGCCACCTTGCGCGCGCCTTCGACGCCGGCGAGAACTTTCTGCTCCTCCAGCGGAATGCCGAGCTTCTTGTAAACCTCGAGGATGTCGGGATCGACCTCGTCGAGGCTGGCGAGCTTCGGCTTGGCCGTGGGCGCGGCGTAGTAATAAGCGTCCTGGTAATCGATCGGCGGCACGTTGAGCTTGGCCCAATCGGGCGCGGTCATCGTCTGCCACAGGCGGAACGCCTTGAGCCGCCAGTCGAGCATCCATTCGGGCTCGCTCTTCTTGGCGCTGATGAAGCGGACGGTGTCCTCATTCAGCCCCTTGGGCGCGAATTCGGTGGCGATGTCGGCCGACCAGCCGTGCTCGTAGTCCGCCGCTTTCGCGGCCGCCTCGCGCGCGCCCTGATCGCGTTCCGGGCGGCCCTGGATGTCGACGTCGTCGGTCATACGGTGAGCTCGGGCTGGGTAAGCCGGGTTAACGGGACATCTGCGAGTGCGCCGCGCAGGGCCTTGTTGACGATGCCCCAGTGCGGACGGACGCTGCAGCATGCCTCGAGCCCGCAATCGTGCCGGCCATGCTCGACGCACGAGGTCAGCACGATCGGGCCCTCGACTGCCTCGACGATGTCCGCCAGCGTAATCGCCGCCGCCGGACGCGCCAGCTTGAGGCCGCCGCCCGCGCCGCGCGAAGAACGCAGCAGGCCCGCTTTGCTGAGCAGGCTTACCAGCTTCTGCACTGTCGGCGCGGGCAACCCGGTTTCCGCCGCCAATTGCGCCGCGGACACGCGCGCGCCGCCGCAGTGGCGCGCGGCGGCGGTCATCGTCACAACGGCATAGTCGGCAAGGTTGGAGAGGCGCATTTTTCTAATCGGACCGAATCGTTCCGATTACATTTAGGCGTGAGCGCGCCGAATTTCAAACAAGCGCCGCTTTGCGCGCCCCAAGCTGGCTGGCATAGGCGGGCCCAATGCTGTTCCGCCTGGTCCGCCCCGCCTTGTTCGCGCTCGACCCTGAGCGGGCGCATGGGCTGGCGCTTGCCGCGCTCAAGCGGCTCCCGCCAGGCGCAGCGCCTGCGCCCGGCGCGCTGGCCACCCGCGTTGCGGGGATCGACTTTCCCAATCCGATCGGGATCGCCGCCGGTTTCGACAAGGACGCCGAGGTGCCCGATGCCCTGCTCGGGCTCGGTTTCGGATTCGCCGAAGTCGGTTCGATCACGCCGTTGCCGCAGGCGGGCAACCCCAAGCCGCGGCTGTTCCGCCTGACCCAGGACGAGGCGGTCATCAACCGCATGGGTTTCAACAATCGCGGCGCGGAAGCCGCCGCTGCCCGGTTGCGCGCGCGCTTGGGGCGCGGGGGCGTGGTCGGGATCAACATCGGCGCGAACAAGGATTCGCCCGACCGGATCGCCGACTATGCCCGCATGACCCAAGTGATGGCGCCGCTCGCCAGCTATCTCGCGGTAAACATCTCCAGCCCCAACACCCCGGGCCTGCGCGCGCTGCAGGACGAAGCCGCATTGGCAGGCTTGCTCGATGCCGTTCTGGCCGCGCGCGGCAATTCGGGACCGCCGATATTCCTCAAGGTCGCGCCCGACCTCGAACGCGCCGACATCGACACGATCGCGCGGCTCGCCATCGACCGCGGGCTGGACGCGCTGATCGTCGGCAACACCACGATCTCACGCCCACCGCTGCACTCGGGCCATGCGGGCGAGACCGGCGGGCTGTCGGGGACGCCGCTCAAGCCGCTCGCGCTCGAACGACTGCGCGATTTCCGCCGCGCGACCGGCGGACAGATCCCACTGGTCGGCGTCGGCGGCATCGCCACCGCCGAAGACGCCTGGCAGCGGATCCGCGCCGGGGCGAGCCTGGTCCAGCTCTACAGCGCATTGATCTACCACGGGCCTGGCTTTGCCCGCCGGATCGTGAAGGAACTTGAGGCATTGATGCGCCGTGATGGATTCAGCGCGATTGCCGACGCGGTCGGAAGCGAATAGCGCGCCGCCCATGGTCCGCCGCATCATCGGGTCGCTTGCCGCGCCGCTCCTCCTCGCGGGTTGCGCCGCGCTTCCCGCATCCCCTCCTTCGACCGCCACTTCGCTGGCGACCGGTATGGTCAGCGCCGCCGATCCCCGCGCGGCGGCGGCGGGCGCGCAGATCCTGCGCAAGGGCGGCAGCGCCACCGACGCGGCGATCGCTGTGATGCTGGCGCTGACCGTGGTCGAACCGCAGAGTTCCGGGATCGGCGGCGGCGGGTTCCTAGTGTGGGCCGACACCAAGGGCGAGGTCGAGACGATCGACGGACGCGAAACCGCGCCCGCCGCGGCGACGCCCGACTGGTTCCTCGATGCCGCCGGCAAGCCGCTGGCATTCCCGCGCGCGGTCCACAGCGGGCTCAGCGTCGGCGTCCCCGGCAGCTTGCGCCTCGCCGCCACAGCGCACCGCAACCACGGCAGGCTGGCCTGGGCGCAGCTGTTCGCCCCGGCCATCGCGCTAGCCCGCGATGGGTTCGCGATCAGCCCACGGATGGAGGAATTCCTCGGCAATGCCGCCGAGCGCGCGGCCGCCGATCCGCTCGGGCGAGCGCTGTTCTACGATGCCGCGAGCCGCCCGCTGCCCGCCGGAACCGTGGTCAGGAACCCAGCGCTGGCCGCGACGCTCGAGCGAATCGGCCGCGGTGGGCCGGAAGCATTTTACACCGGTGCCGCCGGCGCCGCGCTGGCCCAGCACGTCGCCGCCGCAACGCCCAGGCTCGCCGGGATGAGCGCTGCCGACGTTTCGAGCTACCGCGCCAAGCCGCGCCCGCCGGTGTGCGGCGAGTACCGCCATTACCGCATATGCGGGATGGGGCCCCCGTCCTCAGGGGCGATCACGGTCTATGCGATCCTTAAGCAGCTCGAGCGGTTCGACCTGGGCCAGATGGGTCCGCAATCGGCCGCCGCCTGGCACGTGTTCGCCGAATCGCAGCGCCTCGCCTATGCCGACCGCGACAGATACCTCGCCGATAGCGACTACGTGCGCGTGCCGGTCGCCGGGCTGAGCGACCCTGCGTATCTGGCCGCGCGCGGCGCGTTGATCAGCGAAACCGCGCGATTGGGAAGCGTGGCCGCGGGTTCGCCGGCAGGAGTCACCGCCCAATTCCGCTCCGGCACCGGACCCCTCGAGGCCGGCACCAGCCACTTCGCGGTGACCGACAAGTTCGGCCAGGCGGTCAGCTACACTTCGACCATCGAAGGCCCGTTCGGCTCGGGCCTGATGGTGGGGGGCGCCTACCTCAACAACGAGCTGACCGACTTCAGTTTTGTGCCCGAGCAAGGCGGCGTGGCGGTTGCCAACCGGGTCGAGGGGGGCAAGCGCCCACGCAGTTCGATGGCGCCGACGGTGGTCTATGACCCGCAGGGGCGCCTGTTCCTGGTGATCGGCGCGGCCGGCGGAGCAACTATCCCGGTCCAGGTGGCCAAGGCGCTGATCGGGGTGATCGACTGGGGCTTGCCCGTTGATCAGGCCATCGCGCTCCCGATACTGTTCGCGCCGGGCGACGTCGACACAGTCGAGCCAGGCTCCTCGCTGCTGGCGCTCAAGCCGCAACTCGAAGCCTGGGGACACCGCATCGTCGAACGCCCGCTCCCGCTCAAGGCCAATGCCATCGAATGGATCGGCGGGCGCTGGCTGGGCGCGGCCGACCCGCGCAGCGAAGGCGCTGCGGTCGGCGAGTAGCTTAGTGCGCCTGGTTCGCGCTACCGCGCCTTGCGCTACTTGAGCGCGGGCGATGCGCGCCCTAAGCCATGCGCAAGCGTGGGCAGCGAAAGAGGGGCGACTTTGCAGCTGACCGATTTCGCCGTGGCGCCCAATCTGGTGCGCTTGTTCCTCGACCGGGCCGACGAGCGCGGCGACGCGCCGTTCCTGACCGCCAAGCGCGCCGGCCAGTGGCAGTCGATAAGCTGGGCCGAGGCCGCACGCCAAGTGTGCGCGCTGGCTGAAGCGCTGCGGGCGATGGGCCTGGATGACGGCGACCGGGTCATGCTTGTGTCCGAAAACCGCCCCGAGTGGGCCATCGCGGACCTGGCGATCATGGCGGCCGGATGCATCACCACGCCCGCCTACACCACCAATACCGAGAACGATCACCTGCACGTGGCCAACGATTCGGGCGCCCGGGCAGTGATCGTGTCGAGCGCCAAGCTGGCCGCGCCGCTGCTGCCCGCGCTGGCCCGCTCGACCATTGCCGAGCACGTGATCGGACTCGAACCGCTGCGCACCGGTCAGGCCGCGTTCAAGGGCCATTTGTGGTCCAACCTGATCGAAGGCGATGGCGATGCGGCCCGGCTGGCGGTGGATGCGCGGCTGGCCACGATCGGCCGCCAGGACCCGGCTTGCATCATCTACACCAGCGGCACCAGCGGGCTGCCGCGCGGCGTCCTGCTGCCGCACGGCGCTATTCTGTGCAATGTCGATGGCGCGGCGCAAGTCCTCGCCGGCGACTTCGGCTGGGACCGCGAGCGGTTCCTGTCGTTCCTGCCGCTGAGCCATGCGCTCGAACACACCGCCGGGCTGTACCTGCCGATCGGGCTGGGCGCGGAGATATGGTTCGCCGAAGGGCTCGACAAGCTCGCCAGCAACATCGAGGAATCTCAGCCGACCTTCATGGTCGTGGTCCCCCGGCTGTTCGAGGTTCTGCGCACGCGGATCATCGGCCAGGTCGAAAAGCAGGGCCATTTCGCCCGGTTCCTGCTCGGCCAGGCGCTGGCCCTGGCAGAGCGGCGCGGCGCGGGCCGGCGGCAGCTGGCCGACTGGCCGATCGAACGCCTGCTCGACGTGACCTTGCGGCCCAAGATCAAGGCGCGCTTCGGCGGACGGATCAAGGCGCTGGTATCGGGCGGGGCGCCGCTCAATCCGGAAGTCGGCGCGTTCTTCGAATCGATGGGCCTGGTCATGCTGCAAGGCTACGGCCAGACCGAGAGTTCGCCCGTGATCAGCTGCAATTACCCTTCTGCGGGCATCGACCTGGCGACGGTTGGGCCGCCGCTGGCCGGGGTCGAAGTCAAGTTTGCCGAAGACGGCGAAATTCTTGCCCGGGGCGAACTGGTCATGACCGGTTACTGGCGCAACGAGGCCGAGACCGCCAAGACAATCGTCGACGGCTGGCTCCACACCGGCGACATCGGCCACTTCGACCGGCGCGGGCGGATCGTCATCACCGACCGCAAGAAGGACATCATCGTCAACGACAAGGGCGACAACATCGCCCCGCAAAAGCTGGAAGGCATGCTGACGCTCCAGCCCGAAATCGGCCAGGCGATGGTCAGCGGCGACAAGCGCCCGTTCGTGGTCGCGCTGGTGGTGCCGGACGCCGAATGGACGGCGCAATGGGCGAAGACCAACGGCGAGAGGTTCGATATCGCCGAGCTGCCCAAGCTGCCCGCTTACCGCAGCGCGGTCCGGGCTGCGCTCGACCGGGTCAACAAGGACCTCTCGGTTACCGAAAAGGTGCGCAAGTTCGCTTTCGCCGACGAACCGTTCACGATCGAAACCGGCGAGCTGACCCCCAGCCTCAAGATCCGCCGCCACGCCATCCGCCAGCGCTACGCCGAGCGGATCGGGGCGTTGTACAAAGACTAGGCGGCAAAACGCTTCCGAACTTGACCGAGCTGGGTTGCAAGCCCCTTGAACGCTTCCGTCAGGCTGGCTTCGAATTCGACAGCCTCCGACCCGCTGACACTCCAGCGGCGGGCTTCGCAGCGGCTTCCCCGGTAAGCGACAAAGTCGAGGTGAACGTACCAATATCCGTTCCTGTCGAGGAGTGGGGTGGAAATTCCGTGGGCAATGAAGGCACGCTTGTTCTCGGCGTCCTTCCAGTTCCCGATTGCGTCGCGAGCCGCCTGTTGCTGGCTGGCCGTGGCCGTCATCTTGTCCACGATTTCCTCAACGTCGGCCATTCTCTGGCCCGCCAAGTGCCTAATTTTGATCGAACCATCTTTGGCGTTGGCAAGTTCTAGCACCTGACCCACGGCGCGTTCGCCTTTGGCGAACACGTCGATGCATCGCCCGCGCCATGCGGCGATTTCGGCCGCAGCTTGAATATGTGGTGTGAGAACCGCGGCTTCGGTCACAGAGCGATCAGGCCGCCTCGGCCTCGACCTTCTCGGGATAGAAGCACGGCTCGCGGTCGGACCAGCCGGGCGCGGTGGCGGCGGCTTCGCTGAGCGATTGGAGCAATTGCTTGCGCCGGTGCGGGCGGATTTGCGGCAGCGCCGCGGCGCCGCAGAACGCGGCCGGCAGCCACGGACGGGCGCGGGCGCCGAGCAGCCGTTCGTAAAGAAAGCGATAGGCCGAGAAGCTGGTCAACTGCTCGAGCGCCAGGTCCTGCGCCGAAATGCGCATCAGCGGCCCCATGAAAGTCTCGAGCCCCGCCAGCGTGGTCTCGCACGGGACCGTGTCACGCAAACCGCGCAGCTCGCGATAGGCGAGGTGCTGGCCGCGAATCTTGGCGTCGCTTTTCTTGCCGCTGCCCCAGCGCTTGAACGCGTCGGCGCGGCCCAGCCCGATGTCGAGCCCCTGCTCGATGTAGAGCTGCTCGTCCTCGGTGAAGCTGGCGAATTCGCGCAGCTCGGCGATGGTCAGCGATGCGGTGCCGGTCTTGGCCACTTGTCACCCCCTGGTGTTCAAGTGGAGTGTCACCGATGTTGGTTAGCGTCCGGTAAACGCCCGCACCATTTGATTGCGTGTTTCATCGAAAGGATTAACTTTCCGCGCGCCGTCAATGCGGCATCGCTTGCGGCGCTGGTGCCCGCGGCGGGTTGAACACCGGCCGTCCAAGGTCGGACCATCGGGGGTAATTGATATGCGCCATAAAACTATCGCGGCCGCGCTTGCTGCCGTTTCCTTGCTGTCCCTGGCCGCGTGCAACAGGCAACCGGCCGCGAATGCGGGCGCGGATTCGGCAATGGTCCCGGCGGCGGCCGGCGGGATCGACGGCACCTGGAAGGCAGACCTGGCCACGGTGCAGATCGATTCCAAGCCGGATGAGCTGCTGCTTAAGGATGGCAAGTTTTCCTGTGCCACGTGCACTCCGGCCTACACCGTCGCCGCCGACGGCGCGTTCCATGCGGTGACCCGGCCCTACGCCGATAGCATGGCGGTCAAGATCGTCGACGAGCACACCGTGACCACATCCGCCAAGAAGGGCGGCGCGGCGGTCGGCGAAAACAAGTATTCGGTTTCGCCCGACGGCAAGACGCTGACCGTTGATTTTACCGACAGCTCGGTGCCGAACGCCACGCCGGTGAAGGGGAGCCTGACCGAAACCCGTTCGGCCGATGCACCTGGCGGGGCGCATGCGATTTCCGGATCGTGGAAAATCGACAAGTACAACAACATCTCCGACGAGGGCCTCACGGTCACCTTCAAGCTCAATGGCGACACGATGCACATGAGCACCCCGTCGGGCGTGAGCTACGATGCCAAGGTCGGCGGACCCGACGTGGCAATAAAGGGCGATACCGCCGGCACCACCGCTGCCGTCACCAAGTCGGGCGACAGCTACGTCGAGACCGACAAGCGGGACGGGAAGGTGATCAGCGTCACCACGATGACCGTGGGCGCCGACAGCAAGCTGCATGTCCTCAATGAAGACAAACGCAACGGCTCGACTGTCAAGTACGACGCCAACAAGGCGTAGGCGGGCAAGGTTCCTCCTCGAGTTCGTCTCGGGGAGGACCGGCCGTTAGATCATGCCCGCTAGTGGGCTCGAGGGATCGGCGTAGCGACGGGTCGCCATGCGGCCCGCGAGATAGGCTTCGCGGCCTGCCTCGACCGCCAGCTTCATCGCTCGGGCCATCCCGATCGGGTCCTTGGCCTCGGCGATCGCCGTGTTCATCAGCACCCCGTCGCAGCCCAGCTCCATCGCCACCGCGGCATCGCTGGCGGTACCGACCCCGGCGTCGACCAGCACCGGCACCGTGGCGCCTTCGACGATCAGGCGGATCGTAACCTTGTTCTGGATCCCGAGGCCCGACCCGATCGGCGCGCCTAGCGGCATGATCGCCACCGCGCCCAGGTCTTCCAGTTGCCGGGCGGCGATCGGATCGTCGGTGCAGTAGACCATCGGCTTGAAGCCTTCGCCCGCCAGGACTTCGGTCGCGCGCAGCGTCTCGCGCATGTCGGGATAGAGCGTCCGCGCCTCGCCCAGGACCTCGAGCTTCACCAAGTCCCAGCCGCCCGCCTCGCGCGCCAGCCTTAGCGTGCGGATCGCTTCGTCGGCGGTGAAGCAGCCGGCGGTATTGGGCAGGTAAGTGATCTTGGCCGGGTCGATATAATCCATCAGCACCGGCTGGCTGGGGTCGGAGATATTGACCCGCCGCACCGCCACCGTGACGATCTCGGCCCCGCTGGCCGCGACAGCGGCCGCGTTCTGCGCGAAGTCCTTGTACTTGCCGGTGCCGACGATCAGGCGTGAGCGGAACGTGCGGCCCGCCACTGTCCAGGTGTCGTCTGCCGGTCCGCCGCCGCCGACAAAATGGACGATTTCGAGCACGTCGCCATCGGCCAGCGGTGCCAATTGCAGCGTCGAGCGGGGCACGATGGTGCCGTTGTGCTCGACCGCGACTTTTTCGGGCCTGAGCCCCAGTTCGCGCACCAGCTCGGCGATCGTCGCGGAAGCGGAGCGGCGGGGTTCGCCGTTGACGGTGAGGCTGCGGGGCGCGGTCATCGCCCGGGCAGATAAACCCTAATGCGCGCGGCGCAAGTTGAGCACGTGTCCGGCCGCGACCAGGCTAACGCCGAGTACCGTCAAAACCGCTTCTTCGACGCCGTGCTGCACGGCCAGTCCGCCGCCCATGAAGCTGAGCCCGGTCATTGCCACCACGAACGGCGCGCGCCGTCCGTGGCGCAGCGCGCCAAGGCCAATAGCGACGCCCGCGATTATGGTCGCGAACAGCAGTCCCACCCGGTGGATCGCCGGATTGAGCAGCAACCCGCCGCTGAGCCCAAGCCCGAGCACGATCACTATCCCGAGCACGCAATGCACTGCGCACAGGCCTGATAAAATCATGCCGAAGCGGTCCAACTGGCCGCGAATCCGGATCAGGGCGGGACTCATCGCGCCCATCTATGTAACTGTATAACGTTGCGCAACCCCTGTGCGGTCGAATGCCTCTCCCCTTGCGATCAGTCGCAAGCAGCGGCAAACGGTGCTCCATGTTGGTTCGGGCAGCACATCCGGCGGGGGAAATCGCCGCACGCTTCGCGCCGGCTCGTCCGCTTGCGGTGGCGCGCTGGCTGCTCGCGGTGGCGGCGCTGGTGATCGTGATGGTTGTGGTCGGCGGGATCACGCGGCTGACCGAAAGCGGACTGTCGATCACCGAGTGGAAGCCGATCACGGGAGCGCTGCCGCCGCTGAGCGAGGCGCAATGGCAAGCCGAATTCCATGCCTACCAGCAGATCGGCGAATATCGCCAGATCAAGGGCCCGGGCGGAATGACGCTGGGCGATTACAAGTTCATCTATTTCTGGGAGTTTCTGCACCGCCTGATCGGACGGCTGATCGGCCTGGCGTTCGCGCTTCCGCTGGCGTGGTTCTGGCTGCGCGGCGCAATTCCCCGCGGGTACACGCCGCGGCTGCTGGCCCTACTCGCGCTCGGCGGCCTGCAGGGCGTGTTCGGCTGGTACATGGTCCGCTCGGGCTTGTCCGGTCAGGTCACCGACGTCAGCCACTTCTGGCTCTCGATTCACCTGCTGACCGCTTTGGTCACGCTCGCCGGCCTGGTGTGGACTGCGCTCGACCTGATCGGTCTTCACCACACCGGCACCGCGCACCCTGCCAGGTTGACACTGCTGGCCGCCGGCACCGGCGCGATCCTGGTCGTCCAGCTGATGCTGGGCGCGTGGGTCGCCGGCCTCGACGCCGGGCACGCCTCGAACACCTGGCCGCTGATGCAGGGCGGGCTGTTCCCGAGCGCCGACTGGTCGAGAGGCGCCGGCTGGGCCTTCACCCATGACCCGTTCCTGATCCATTTCCTGCATCGCTGGTGGGCGTGGGCCGTGATGGCCGGGCTGGTGATCCTGGCGCGCAAGGCCAAGCCGTTCGAGCGCCGCGCCTCGACCGCGATCCACGCGGCCGTGGGCACGCAGATCGTGCTCGGCATCGCGACCGTGTTGTCGGGCGTCGAACTGGAGCTGGCGGGCATGCACCAGTTGGTTGGCGCGCTGCTGGTCGCGGCGACGGCGTGGGGGGCCCACGCCGTGGGCAGGCACGCAGCATGACGCCCCAGGGGCCAGCCCTGATCTGGTGCCTGTTCGGCGACGAGGCGAGCGCGGCGGAAATCGCCGGCCGTCTGCTCGACGAAGGGCTGATCGGGTGCGCCAATATCTTGCCGCGGATTCGCTCGCTCTATGTGTGGCGCGGGGCGCGGCACGATTCGGCGGAGAGCGCGGCGCTGTTCAAGACCGACGCCGCGTTGCTGGGCCGCGCGACCGCGCGGATCGCCGAGCTCCATCCTTACGACTCGCCGGCCGTGCTGGGCTGGCGAACCGATGCCGCTCCCGCCGCAGCCACGGCCTGGCTCGCCGAGCTGGCGGAGGCGGCCCGATGATCGTCGCCGACCGCCGTCAGATGCTTCGCCTGGCGGCCGCGGCGGCGCTTCTGCCGGTGCTTGCGGCCCGGTCGGCCAGTGCGCTTCCGGCGACGCGGTTCGCACCGCCGAGCGCGCCCATGCGCTATACCCGCACGTTGCGGCGCGAGCTCGCCGGGGGCGCGGCCATCGTCGTCAGCCGTAGCTTCTCGGTCCGCTTCATGCCGCTCGCCGCCGGCTTCCGCATCGACGGCGAGCAAGTGGCGGTTTCGGTCGCCGCGCCGCCGGCGCTGGCCCGGTTCGCCGAGCTTGAGCGCGAGCGGCGCGAGTTGGGTCTGTTTCCGCTCGTTCTCGACAATCGCGGACTGATTACCGGCGCACCCTCGGCGATCGATACCGCCGGGCTCGATGAAGCGGTGAAGGCCGCCGCCAAGCGGTTCGATGTGGCCGGCTTCGCGCCCGGCGAACGGTCCGAAGCCGACCGCTTCGTGAGCGCGCTTCACCAGGATGCCTCCCGGCTGGTTACGGCCTTGCCGCGCGACTTGTTCGCCCCGAGCAAGTTACAAAGTGCCGCGACCCGCGACGTGATGCTGCCCGATGGCGGGCAAGGCGTAGTAACGGTGCGCTTCACCGCCCAGACGGACCCGGCGACGGGGCTGATGAAACAGGCGCAGCGCGAGGTCGTGACCAACTTGTCGGGCGACCAGCGCCGCACGATCGAAGACTGGAGCCTGGCCCTGCTATAACTTAGAGGTATTATTTTACCTCTCGCCAAAGCCGCGTGAAAGCTTGACTTTCTGGCCTTTGCCGGACAAATGGCCCGCTTCGCGGCCGGACGGCACCCGCTCTCCGGGCTGGCGACAACTTGTACACAAAGGGACTTACCAGGGCCATGAAGGCGCTCAGCAAGGTCACCCGGTCGGTCAACCCGGCCGAGGTCGAAAAGAAATGGCACCTGATCGATGCCGAAGGGCTGGTCGTCGGCCGCCTCGCCACGATCGTCGCCAACATCCTGCGCGGCAAGCACAAGCCGAGCTTCACCCCCCACGTCGATTGCGGTGACCATGTGGTCATCGTCAATGTCGAAAAGGTCCGCTTCACCGGCAAGAAGCGGGACGAGAAGACCTATTACAAGCACACCGGCTATGCCGGCGGGATCAAGGCGATCACCGCCGACAAGGTGCTCGACGGGCGCTTCCCCGAGCGGGTGATGGAAAAGGCGGTCGAGCGGATGATCCCGCGCGGGCCGCTGGGCCGCCAGCAGATGAAGGCGCTACACCTCTACGCCGGCTCCGAGCATCCGCACGCGGGCACTCAGCCCCAGCCGCTCGACGTCGCCTCGATGAACCGCAAGAACAAGGCCGCCGCGTAATGGCTACCGAACCGAACACCGAAACCGCTCCCGAAACGCTAACTGATTTCGCCGATCTCGCCACTCTTGGAGGCGGCAGCGGTGAAGCCTCCGCCCCGGTCAAGGCCGGGGGCGGTCCCGCCGCCCCGCTGCGCGAGCAAGAGCTCGACAAGCAGGGCCGCGCTTATGCCACCGGCCGCCGCAAGGACGCCGTCGCCCGCGTGTGGCTGAAGCCCGGCAGCGGCAAGATCACGGTCAACGGCCGCGATCAGGAAGTCTATTTCGCGCGTCCGACGCTGCGCCTGGTGATCAACCAGCCGTTCGCGATCTCCGAGCGTGAAGGCCAGTACGACGTGGTCTGCACCGTTGCCGGCGGGGGCCTTTCGGGCCAGGCCGGTGCGGTCAAGCACGGCATCAGCCAGGCGCTGTCCAAGTATGAGCCGAAGCTGCGCCTCACGGTCAAGGCCGCCGGGTTCCTGACGCGCGACAGCCGCGTGGTCGAGCGCAAGAAGTACGGCCGCGCCAAAGCCCGCAAGAGCTTCCAGTTCTCGAAGCGCTGAGGCCAACGGCGCACGATACGAGGGCGGTCCTGCGGGGCCGCCCTTTTTCGTTGGCGAGAAACTGGCCCGCGCATAGACGTGAGTGCCGATGAACCCGCTCGGCAGCTTCCCAAGGTCCTTGCTGCGCTACTGTGCCGCGCTCGCGATGCTGCTGGCACTGAGCGGATGTATCGCGGCCGTCGCGGTGCCGCTCGTAGCGGGCGGCATGCTCAAGGCGCGCGATACCGCGCGTGTGCGCGCTGCTACCCGCATCTCCAAAGCGCCCGGGGAGCCCAAGGGCAGGGCCCCGAATGCCGCGCCATCCGCTTCTGTGACAGTTCGGCTCGCGACCGCAGAGGAAATTGCCAAATTTGAAAATCCTGGCCAGTCGGCCGCACCGCCGAACGAGCCTTCTGCCTACGATCTGTGGCGGCCGTTCTTCGATTACGCTTTGACGCATGCGAAGGCCCATGCGACTGCCCCCGAGGCCGCGTTACCATCCGCGGTCTTGGCAGCTGGCGGAAACATCGCCGCGCCGATCCGGCGACCTTGCACTTCGCCTCACCCCGCAGTGATCATAGACCTCGATGAAGGCTCCACTCCGTTTAGCCCCTCGAACGCGGGTATTGCGCCGCCTGACGTGGCGAACGGCCTGCAACGGTTGCGCCAGGCTGGCGTGGTCATCCTGTGGATTTCGCAACTGCCTTCGGCCCGGGTGGCGGATGTTGCCGGCGCGCTGAGGGCTTCGGGCTTTGATCCCAAGAATGCGGATCAGTTGCTGCTGCGCCGCGGGTCCGACGATCGCAAGCAGGCGCTACGGGCAGACAGCACCGCCGACGTATGCGTGATCGCGATCGCCGGAGATCGGCGCGCGGATTTCGACGAGCTGTTCGATTACTTGCGCAATCCAGCTGGAGCCGCCGGGCTGTACCCGATGATGGACCAGGGGTGGTTCCTGATGCCGGCCCCGTTCGGTACCAGCCTGCCCGAACAGTAACCGGTCAATGCACCGGCGGGTCGGTGCGCGGGACCTGATTGACGGGGGCTACGGGCTGCCCCGGTTCGCGCGGGGGAAGCGCGTTTTCGGGCACATCGTCGATTTGCATGTCGGAGGTGTCGACATCCTGCAGATTGCGCGCCTCGACCGCCAAGGTCGTCCCGTCCCATCGCAGCGCGTTGAAGCTCGGCGGGGTCGAGCGGAGTCGCTGCGAGAGCGTGCCCGCGCCGATCATCCGCACCGGCCCTGCCTCGGTCTGCTCGATGAGATCAAACGGATCGTGCACGTGCCCGCTCAGCACCGCCAGCACCGCCGGGCGCCGGGCCAGCTCGGTGAGCGCGCGCTGGCCGCCGTGAGTCAGCGCGGTCCCCATCGTGCCCACCTCGCGCAAGGGGTGATGAACAGCCACGAGCGCGCGCGTGCCGGCCGGCAGCGCGTCGATTGCCGCCAGGCACTTGCCCAGCGCGGCCCCGGTCACCCAGCCCTTCGACCAGTTGAAGCGCGGTTGCATCCGCACCGTGGTCTTGAGCGGAACAATGGCCAGGCCGGGCACCGCCAGTTCGCGCTCGAGCACATGCTCGATGGCGCGGAACCGGCCGTATGGGCGCAAGAAGCGCTCGAACAGGTTGAAGTACGGCAAGTCGTGATTGCCGGCCTCGACGGTGACCGGCACCTCGAGCGCGCGGACCCACCGGCACGCGGCGGTGAATTCGCGGCGGCGCGCGCGCATGGTCATGTCGCCGGTGATGGCCACGGCGGCCGGCTGCTGTTCGGCAATCTCCTGCTTGACCCAGTCGAGCGCGCGATTGTTCTCGAGCCCGAAGTGAATGTCGCTGAGGTGGAACAAGAGCGTCTCGGCCATTACGCGGTCGCTAGCAGATCGACCTCGGACCGCACTAGTGTGAACTCTTCCTCGGCCCCGCATTCGGACTGTTCGCCATCGATCAACAAACCGAACGCACTGCCCCCGGTGCTGGCCAGGCGCACGCGAGTGGGCGTGCCGAGACGGTCGTGCGGCCCCTGGCGGAAATCGCGCTTGGCCAGCGCCCAGGCCTGGTCGAGATAATCCTTAGCCGTGGTGGCGGCGTAAGCGTCGATTTCAATTCCTACGTCGGTCGGGGTCAGGTTGATCAGCGGATAGCCCTCGTCGTTGCCGACTTTGGGCTCGAGGCAGGCAATCTGCTTCCCGGTCAACGTTTCCTGAATGGCGTTGATCGCGGTCCCCGCCATCTCCAGCGCGGCCTGATCTCGCATCGCCTCGCGAACGCTGCCCCAGCTGGCACCCGGACCCGCCAGCACGCCCGCGAGCGCATCGCCATGGCGCGATCGGATTATGCCGGGGCGATGTCGTCGGGCATCGCCGTCGGCCAGCGCCGCAATCACCTCGTCCAGCGAGCGTTCGCCGTGGAGCCGGTGATAGAGCAGGTTCATCGTACCGCCCGCGAGGACCAGCACGGCACCGCTCCACCCGGCCAGCGTCCCGATCAGGGCATTGACGGTGCCATCGCCGGCAAACACCGCCAGGCACTCGATCACGGCTGCGTCGAGGATCGCCGGGGTCGGCAAGTCCTGCTCGGGGAAAACCGTGCGGTGCGCGATCCGGAACCCGTGGCTGCCTAAGCATTGGTCGAGCTCTTCCAGCGCCTTGCCGTCGTTGCTCCCGCTGGCCGCATTGTTGACCAGCCAAATCGATCGCGCTCCGTCCATTGGCGACTAGCGAATGCCGCACCGCAAGGTTCCCGGTATTGCCTTCCGGTCGCGCCGCCGGCCGCCAAACGCGCTTCGCCGGTTGCGGTGGGCGGTTTGTCGGACCGCCCCGCCGCCGGTCGAACACTGCGCGGACGTGGTCGAAGGGGCCAAGCGGGGCCGGCTTGGACGGCCTATTCCTCTCCTTGGGCGACGGACCATCCTCCGGACACCCAGGCCGGAGCACCGCCGCAATAAGGAGCAAGATGATGACAACCCGTTTCGCAATTCTGGCCGCCGTGGGTGCGACGACGCTCGCCGGCCCCGCGCTGGCCGGCACCGCCATCAACTATGCCGACCTCAATCTGGAAACCGCTCAAGGCCAAGCCCAGCTCGACCGCCGCATCGACGGCGCCGCGCGCGCGATTTGCGGGATTGCGGACGTGCGCACCGGCACGCTTCTGCAGGGCACCAAGAACATCCAGTGCTACGACGCCGCCAAGGCGAGTGCCCGCAAGCAAGTGGCCGAGCGCGTTGCGCGCGGCCGCGCCCAGGGCGGCTGACAAGCTACCGGTTGCAGTCCGGTACAACTCGGGCGTCCGTTCGCGGACGCCCCCTTTTTGTCAGCGCCCCGCCATCGCTTTGACCTTGCGCAAGTAGGTACGGCCGATCCGCACGGCCTCGCCGTCGTCGAGCTCGGCCGACCACACGCCCAGCCCTTCGTGCCTCAGACCTCTGACGCGGTCCCGCCGCAGAATCGTCGAGCGATGGACGCGAATGAAGCGCGCCGGATCGAGCCGGTCCTCGAGCCCGGCGATCGTCTGCAGCATCAGGTAGCTGCGCTCTCCGACGTGCAGCCGGACGTAGTCGCGTTCGGCGTCGATGCGGCTGACTTGCTCGGCATCGACCCGCACCAATTCCGAGCGGTGCGGCACCCAGAATTCGCTCAGCCACCGGCGGTCCGGCAAAAGCGCGCTCGTGCGCCGGCCAACGGCGCGGTCGATGGCCCGCGCCAGACGGTCGGCAGCGACCGGTTTGAGCACGTAGTCGACCGCTTCGAGATCGAACGCCGCGACCGCGAAATCCTCGTGCGCGGTAACGAAGATCACTGCCGGTACAGCGGGTTTGCGCGCGAGCTGGCGGGCCACGTCCAATCCATCGATGCCGGGCATCGTCATGTCGAGCAACAGCAGCTCGGGCGTGAGCTTTTCGGCCAGCCGCAAGGCCGCCTCGCCGTCGCTGGCGGTGCCGATCACCGACACCTGAGGCAGTTCCGCGCACAGCACCTGCATGCGTTCGATCGCCAGCGGTTCGTCGTCGACAATCAGGGTGCGCAGGGCGTCGTCGTGCTTGACCATCATGTCCGCGCCTCACCGCCAGTCAGGATCGGCAGCCGCAGGACCGTTGCATAGCCGTGCACGGCCCGGCCGGAGACCACGTTTGCGTCGGTCCCGAAGCGCGCTTCGAGCCGCTCGCGCACGTTGGCGAGGCCGATGCCGAAGCCCGGCTGCGCCGGCTCGCGCGCCGCCTGGGCGCCGTCGTCGGATACCGTCAGGACCAGCCGGCCATATTCGATTCGCGCGGCCAGCGTGATGGTCACGCGATCGGCGGTTGGCGCAACCGCGTGCCGGACCGAATTTTCGACCAGCGGCTGGAGGATCATGCCGGGGATTTGCAGATCGGCGAGATCGGCGGGCAGTTCGTAGAGAACGCGCAGCCGCTCCGGGAAACGCACCGCCTCGATGTCGAGGTATAGCCGCTGCAGCGCAAACTCCTCCCGCAGCGGCACGTCGCTGGTGGGATCGTCGGCCAGGCTGCGGCGGTAGAAGGTCGAGAGCATCTGGATCATCCGCTCGGCGGTCTCGGTCTGGCCCGTCAGCACCAGCGCGGACAGCGAATTGAGCGTGTTGAACAGGAAATGTGGATTGACCTGGTAACGCAAGCTGCGCAGCTCGGCCGCCTTGGCCGCGCGGCGGAACGCGCCTTCCCGCCGCTCGGCGCCGCGGGCCGCTTCGCCGGTCAGCAGCGCCAGATACAGCGCGCACCAGGCGAGCATCATGAAGTAGCGCCCGAAGGCCACCTCGGTCACGTCCTGCCAGGCGCTGGCGAGGACCGGCGAGCGCTCGGCGATCGCCTGGCCGCGGGCGCCGTGCACATCGACCGACATGTCGCCGAGCAAGTCGCCGCCGTCGCCCGCGGCGCCCCCCGCCTGGCGGGTTTCTATCCGCTTGAGCACGGCCGCCTGCATGTCGGCGAAGATCTGCTGGTTGGCTTGCGCCAGAACCAGCGCAACCGGCGCCGACAGCAGCAGCGCGGCGGAAATCTTGGCCCACAGCGGCCGCGCGTCGAACAGCCGCAGCACCAGCCACAGCGCCAGCGTGATCACGATCCCCGCCAGCGAAACGAGCGCGCGCGGCCACAGCAACTCGAACGACGACCCTAGCCCGTAGAATTGCCAGCGCAGCGTGGTGAGCGCGAAATAGCACAGCCACAGCCCGGCGATCGACGCCAGCACCGTGACGAAGGGGACGCGCGCGGGAACGGTTTCGCGGGGCTCGCTCTCCATGAACCTTGGTGTAGCGCTTGTGTAACGCACCCGGCCAGCCCTGCGGTCGTTTCCCGTTGTGCGTTGGTCGATCAGCGGTTGGCGGCCGCTAGCAGGCCGTCACGGGCGATTTTCTCGCGCCACTCTATCGGGGCCAAAGTGTGGACGTTGTTTCCTTCGCTATCGACCGCCACGGTGACCGGCATGTCCTGCACGGTGAATTCGTAGATCGCCTCCATACCGAGGTCTTCGAAACCGACGACCCGCGCCTGCTTGATCGCCCGCGCGACCAGGTACGCCGCGCCGCCCACCGCCATCAGGTAGGCGACCTTGTGCCGGGCGATTTCCTCCACCGCGCCCTGCCCGCGCTCGGCCTTGCCGATCATTGCCAGCAGGCCGAGGCCCAGCATCATGTCGGTGAACTTGTCCATCCGCGTGGCCGTGGTCGGGCCCGCCGGGCCCACGACTTCGCCCATCACCGGGTCGACCGGGCCGACGTAATAGATCGCCCGGCCCGCAAAGCTGACCGGCAGCGATTCGCCGTTGGCCTGCATCTCCTGAATGCGCTTGTGCGCGGCATCGCGCCCGGTCAGCATGGTGCCGCTCAGCAGCAAGCGGTCGCCGGCGGCCCACCCGCGCACCTCCTCTGCGGTCAGCTTGTCGAGGTCGACCCGCTTGGCGGCCACGTCGGGCTGCCAGTCGACCGCCGGCCATTTGGTCAGGTCGGGCACCGGCAGATAGGCAGGGCCCGAACCGTCGAGGGTGACGTGCGCGTGGCGCGTGGCGGCGCAATTTGGGATCATCGCCACCGGCTTGCCCGCGGCATGGCACGGCCAGTCGAGAATCTTGACGTCGAGCACGGTCGCCAGCCCGCCCAGCCCCTGCGCGCCGATCCCGAGCGCGTTGACCTTGTCGAAGATCTCGATCCGCAGCCGCTCGATATCGGTCTGCGCGCCGCGGGCCTTCAACCGGGCCATGTCGATCGGCTCCATCAGCGATTGCTTGGCCAGCTTCATGCAATGCTCGGCCGTTCCGCCGATGCCGATCCCGAGCATCCCCGGCGGGCACCACCCAGCGCCCATCTGGGGCAGCATCTCGAGCACCCAGTCCACAATGCTGTCGCTGGGGTTCATCATCTTGAACTTGGACTTGTTCTCGCTGCCCCCGCCCTTGGCCGCGACGTCGAGCGACACCGTGCCCCCCGGCACCATCTCCGCCGACAACACGCACGGGGTATTGTCGCGCGTGTTGCGGCGCGTGAACGCCGGGTCGGCCAGGATCGAGGCCCGCAAGCGGTTCTCAGGATGATTATAGGCCCGCCGGACACCTTCATCGACCACGTCCTGCAGCGAGCGGGCCGATTCCAGCCGGCAATCCTGGCCCCATTTGACGAACACGTTGACGATCCCGGTGTCCTGGCAAATCGGCCGGTGCCCTTCGGCGCACATCCGGCTGTTGGTCAGGATCTGGGCGATCGCGTCCTTAGCCGCCGGACCCTGCTCGGCCGCGTAAGCCGCGCCCAATGCCTCAATGTAGTCGAGCGGGTGGTAGTACGAGATGTATTGCAGCGCGTCGGCCACGGTTTCGATCAGGTCGGCTTCGCGGATCATGACCATGGCGGACATTCGTGCAACACTCCTGCGGCCGGCGACGACTTGCGACAACGCGGGCCATTGCCGGGATTTGTCGCAAGCCCTAAGGCTCCCTCGCCGTGGCCGACAAGAGAAATGACAGCGTGACGATCGTTGAGGAACGTCCCTCCACCGGCTCTGCGGCGGCGCGCCGGGCGATGAGCGACAGCCAGCTGCGCACCAGCGGGGTCAATGCCGACTGGGTGCTGCAGCGAATGGCCGATGTGGCGCGCGAAGCGTTCGTGCCCGATGCGGCGCGCGGCCATGCCTACATCGACCGCGCCATCGCGCTCGGAGGCGGGCGCTTCCTGCCCGCCCCGGCGGTGCACGGGATGATGCTGCAGGAAGCCCGGCCGTCGGCTTCTGACCGCGCCTTGGTGATCGATGGCGGCAGCGGCTATCTTGCCGAGCTGGTCCGTCCGCTGGTCGCCTCGCTCGAAACCGCCACGCCGGCGCAAGCGGCGGCGGCGAGCAAGCGGGGCGATTTCACCTTGCTGGTGATCGACGGCGCGGTCGCGCAGCTTCCCGCGGTCCTGGTCAAGCGACTGGCGGAAGGCGCGCGCGTGCTCACCGGGTGGCAGCGCGAAGGCGTCACGTGCCTCGCGGCGGGGCGCAAGGCGGGCGCCGATGTGGCGCTGCTGCCGCTCGCCGAAATGGGCATCCCGGTGCTCCCCGAATTTGCCGCACGCAAGGGCTGGAGCTTCTGAACATGCGGGGCATTGGTCTGCGGATCGCGCTGCTGGCGGGCGCTTGCGCCCTCGCTGCGCCGGCATTCGCGCAAGCGGAACCCGACGGGGTTGTCGATACGCTACAGGAAGCGCTGACGCGGGCTTATCAAAGCAATCCCACCGTGCTGGTCGCGCGCGCGACCCAGCGCGCGGCCGACGAAAACGTTCCGATCGAACGCGCCGACGAGCTGCCCAACCTCACCACCACGACGACCTATACCGAGTTCCTCAAGCAGGCTTCGAGCTCGTTCACGGCGCCGGCGCGGTCGGCCGCCGGACAGCTCAATCTGAGCGTTCCGCTCTACGCCGGGGGCGCCAACCGCGCCACGCTCAAGGCCGCCGAGACCCGCGTGCTGGCCGGTCGCGAGGACTTGCGCGGGACCGAGAGCTCGGTCTTCAGCCAGGTCGTCGGCGCCTATATGGACGTCATCCAGAACGAAGCGATCGTCGGGCTGCAAGCCAACAACGTCCAGGTCCTGACGGTCAATCTGCAAGCGACCGGCGACCGATTCGAGATCGGCGACCTGACCCGCACCGACGTGGCCCAGTCGCAGGCCCGCCTGGCGCTGGCCCAGGGCGATTTCCGCACCGCCCAGGCGAACCTGATCCGCGCCAAGGAAAACTTCATCTCGCTGGTGGGCAGCCCGCCGGTCGATCTCAAGCCGCCGCCGCCGCTGCCCGGGCTGCCGGCCGACGTGAGCGATGCCGAACAAGTCGCGCTGGCCGAAAATCCCGATCTCGCCGGCGCGCTCGAACGCGCCGATGCCACCCGGTACGACATCAAGGCCGCGGGCGCGGGCCGGCTGCCCAAGGTCGACGTGTTCGCCAACGGCGGACTGACCGATTATCTCGGCTCGCTCGGGTCGGCGTTTCCGGGCGTGTCCACCCAGCAACTCCAGACGTCCGCCCAGGCCGGGGTTCGCGCGACGATCCCGCTGTTCCAGGGAGGCCGTCCGTCGGCGCAGCAGCGCCAGTCGCAGGCGCGTTCATCCGCCGCGCTCGAGAACGTCGTCGCCGAGGAACGCAGCTTGATCGCGCAAGTGCGGTCGGCCTATGCCAGTTGGCAGGCAGCCACCGCGATCATCGCCTCGACCCAGACCGCGGTCAGCTCGGCCGAGCTGAGCCTCGAAGGCACGCGCGCCGAAAGCACGGTCGGCAACCGCACGATCCTCGATATCCTCAACGCCCAGCAGGAACTGCTCCAGGCCCAAGTCCAGCTCGTCACCGCGCGGCGCAACGCCTATGTCGCCGGGTTCACGCTGCTCGCCGCGATGGGCCGGGCGGAAGCGCGCGACCTCGGGCTGGAGGCATATGGGCCGCTGTACGATCCGGTGGTCAATTATGACCGCGTGCGCGGGATCATCTGGGACTGGCAGCGCGATCGCGACCCGGTGACGCAGGCGACCCGCACCGTTGACATCGCGCCGCAGGGCGCGGACATTCCCCCGGTGCAGGGTCCGGTGGCAGCGGCGCCCGCAGCCAAGGGCAATTGAACGAAACGATGCGGCACGAAGGCGAACCGTCGGTCGAGGAAATCCTCGAATCGATCAAGAAGGTGATCGCGCGTGACAACCGCGAAACGCTGCGCACCGAGCGGCAACGCCGCGCGGCCGCGGGAATCGAAGCGGACGAGCCCGGCGGCGGCGACGCCGACGAAGTGCTCGAGCTGAGCGAAGCCGCCGACGAGCCCCTGGTGAGCGAAGGTTACGCGGCGGACGAGCCGGATTCCGTGGCCGACGACTCCGAAATCGATGCGCCTGCCACGCTGACCACCGAAAGCGCTGCCCGTTCGATGCGCGATTCGCTCGCCGCGCTGGCGATGATCGCGGTGCCGGGCGCCCCGCCGCAGATCGTGCGCTCGGGCGAAACTTCGCTCGAAGGCCTGACCCGTGACTTGCTGCGGCCGATGCTGGCGCAGTGGCTCGACCAGAACCTCCCGCCCATGGTCGAGCGGATGGTCGCGGCCGAGATCGCCCGCATCGCCGGCAAGCGGGGCTGAGCGGCGCCGCGCGGCCGGCCTCGATGAACCTCGCCGAGCTCAGTCAGGCCGAAGACGCGCTCGCCAAGATCGGCGGCAATGCCATCGAACGGCAGATATTCCTCTGCTGCATGTCCGAAAAACAGGAATGCTGCACGCGCGAGACCGGCGACGCGGCGTGGCGCTTCCTCAAGCGCCGTCTCAAGGATCTCGGCCTTGTCGGGCCCGGGGGAGTGCAACGGACCAAGGCCGACTGTCTGCAGATCTGCGTCGCGGGGCCGATCGCGGTCGTGTGGCCCGACGGCGTGTGGTATCATTCGTGCACCGAGCCGGTGCTCGAACGGATCATCCACGAGCACCTGATCGGCGGCGTTCCGGTGGCAGACTATCGCCTGCGCCCCTCTACCTAGCCAGCGTGATCGTCGTCGGGCGCCTGCGCGTCGTCGGTCGATTCGTCATGCCCGGTGCCGCTTGAGAGGAACACCAGCCCCATCAGCGCTCCGGTCAGCAGCATCGCGAAACCGACGCCGAGCGCGGTTGCGATGTAAAGGTGGATCGATGCGAGCCCGTTCGCGCGGTAGATCACCACCATCGCCGCCGCGATCGCTCCGACGGTCACCATCACCATCAGCCGCATCAATTTGCGGAACCGCGCCCACGCGTGCGCGGCGGTGCGCGGATCGTCGAGCGGAGAGCGGCGGGGCATCGGCGCGACAATGGGCGCGGCGAGCGCTGCTGACAACGCAAGTCCGACGGGGCGATTTGGCATGGCCGACGATTCGTGTCATCCTGCACCTGCGAAAGGGGACACGCGATGAGCATTGCGCGATTGATCGCCGGACATCCGCAGCGGATCGTCCATTGTTCGCCCGCTGAAACCGTGCGCGAGGCGGCGGCGCGGCTGGCCGAGCATCGCATCGGCGCGATGCCGGTGCTCGACGGCGAGGCAGTGAGCGGGATCTTTTCCGAACGCGATCTGCTGTACTGTCTCGCCAAGCACGGCGCCGACGCCCTTGACCTGACGGTCGCGCAAGTGATGACCGCCCCGGCGATCACCACCGAGCCCTCGTGCACCGTGCGCGACGCGCTGCAAGTCATGACCTCGCGCCGGGTCCGTCACTTGCCGGTGCTCGATGGCGCCCGACTGGCGGCGTTCGTATCGATCGGCGACCTGGTCAAATACCGCCTCGAGCTGGTCGAGCACGAAGCCGAAGCCATGCGCGATTATATCCGCACCGCTTGAGCGGACCGGGCGCGATGCCTACATGCATGGCGATGACCCAGGCGCCCACTTTGACCGAAGCCGCTGCCCGACGTGTCGGGTGGATCGCCGGACGCCAGGGCCGCGCGCCGATCCTGCGCCTGTCGGTCGACGGCGGCGGCTGCTCGGGCTTCCAATACAAGTTCGACCTGACCGATGCCGCCGAAGCCGGCGATGCGGTCAGCGAAGCGCACGGGGTCAAGCTGGTGATCGATCCGGTCAGTCTCGACCTGGTCGCGGGCAGCACGGTCGATTTCGTCGAATCGCTCGGCGGGGCGGCGTTCAAGGTCGAAAACCCGCAAGCCACCGCCGGCTGCGGGTGCGGGTCCAGCTTCGGCATCTGATCTCCCGCGTGCGGATCGCCAGCTTCAACATCAACGGGGTCAAGGCGCGGCTGCCGCGCTTGCTCGAATGGCTCGAGGAGACGCGTCCCGCGGTCGCCTGCCTGCAAGAAGTGAAAAGCCAGGACGAGGGCTTTCCCCGCGCCGAGTTCGAGGCCATCGGCTACCGCTCGATCTGCCACGGGCAGAAAGGGTTCAACGGCGTCGCCATCCTGGCCGACGGCGTCGAGCCGGTCGAAGCCGGGCGCGGTCTGGCGGGCGACCCCGAGGACTTGCAGTCGCGCTTCATCGAAGCCGACGTGAACGGCGTCCGGGTGGTTAACTTGTACCTGCCCAACGGCAATCCCCACCCGGGGCCGAAGTTCGATTACAAGCTGGCATGGATGGCGCGGCTGCGGGTGCGGCTTGGGGAACTGCTCGCAAGCGAAATCCCGACTGTGGTGGTGGGCGATTTCAACGTCATCCCCGAGGACAAGGACACGTTCTCGGTCCGCGCGATGGCGGCGGACGCGCTGATGCAGCCCGAATCGCGCGACGCGTACCGCCGCATCCTCAACGACGGCTGGACCGACGCGATCGACACGCTCAATCCCCAAGGCGGGGTGTGGACGTTCTGGGATTACCAGGCCGGCGCATGGCAACGCGACCACGGCTTCCGCATCGATCACCTGCTGCTGTCGCCCGAATGTGCCGACCGGCTGGTCGCGGCCGGCGTCGACAAGGTCTATCGCGAGCGCGAAAAAGCCAGCGATCACGCGCCGGTGTGGGTCGAGCTGCGCTAGCCGCTCGTCCCGACTTTCGCGTCAGCGGTAAAACACGTGGGTGTCTATTTGGGCGAGCTGAACCTTGTGGCTCGCCCACGCGGGCTTGACGTATGTGGCATGGAAATAGAGCGCGTCGGCGGCCTTGCTCTCCCATAAGTCCTGCTGCGCGATCTGGGCGACCGCCTTGGCCCGGCGCCAGGCATTCGAGGCCTGATCCGCAGCGGGTATCCGCCCGTGACGCACGAAGGAGAATTGCGCCGGCTGAACCACCACCGCGCAGTAGTTGCTCGGGTATTGCCCCGAGGTTGCGCGGTTGATGACCACTTCGGCGACCGCCAGCTGGCCGTCGAGCGGCTCGCCGCGGGCTTCGAAGTAGATCGCCTGCGCAAGGCACGTGAGCTCGGACGAGAGCTCGGTCTCGGCGGGCATGTCGCCGACCAGTTGCTGGAGCGAGTCGGCCGGAGCGCGCTCCGCTTCCGGCGTCTCGGGATCGGCCACGCTCGCGGCGGGCTGGGGCGCGGTACCCTGGAGAATCCAGTCCCGCCCGGTAGCTGTCGGAGCGGCCGGGGCAACCACGGCGTTCTGTGCCGAGGCGGCCGAGGGCTCGGCCCCGAACAGCGTTACAAGCATGGCGGCGACGGCGGTCACCGCCCCGCGAAAGGTCACTTTCGTCATCGATCCCGTTGCTTAGGGCGGTGGGCACCAGCGCAGGGCGGCGACCGGACCGAATGTCCGATACGAACCGAGGCCTGCCGGCCACCCCCCGTCTAGCGCGCTGGTTCGCCTGGCTTCACCCGAAGCCGCAAACCGCCTGAGCTGTCTGAAGTCGAGCGCTTCTTTTCGCACTTGCAGCATAAAGTCAATTCAGGGTTCCCGGCAAATCGATGAACCGTTCTGCTTGTGGGATATCCAGTTCCACGATCCACAGATCGCTGTCCTGCGAGCGCCGTCGATCCAAATATTCCGAGAATTCCGATTTATTTTCAGCATCTTGAGCGCGAGACAGGGTCCATTCACGGGTTCCATCCGGTTGCGGCATACGTTCGTATGCTGTGGCGGCGCGCCCTCTGTCGCAACAAACGACAAGGATCGTGCCCGCGTCGCGCTCACCTCTTGCGAGCACTGTTGCGAATCCCCCGGCGGCCTCGACCGCGCGAATCAGCCCGCCGACTTCGAGATGGGCGGGAATTCGCGCGTCCATGACTAGGCTTTGTACCCGGCCAGTCCCGACAGCGCGATGTGCGAGCGCAGGAATGTGCCGGTGCCGCGGCCGATTTCATCGCCCTCGGCATCGATCAGCCTGGCTTCGGCGATGAACACCCGCCGGCGGCCGCTGATCCACCGCCCTTCCGCGCGCACAGGGCCGCGCCGAACCGGCTTGGTGAAGTGAAGATTGAACGCGGTCGTCAGCAGGAAGCGGTCGGTGACGAGCGAATTGGCCGCATAGAACGCCGCATCGTCGAGCATCTTGAAATAGACGGTACCATGCGCGGCGCCGGCGGCATGGTGGAGGTGATCGCCGATCTCGAATTCGATCGCCGAGCGGCCGGCGGCCGGAATCGTCAGGCGCGAAGTGAACAGCCGGTTGACCGGCGCCGACGCGTATAGCGATTCGAGCGCGCGGAAATGAAGCTCCGCGCCCCCGGGGTCAGGCAGCGTCGCGGTCCGAGGCATTGCTCAGCAGCCCATAGAGCGCTTCGGCATCGGGCGCGTCGCTCAAGGCATCGTGGATCCGCTCGTCACGGACCAGGCGCGAGATCGCCGCCAGCGCGTGCAAGTGCGTGGCGCCGCTGTTCTCCGGCGACAGCAAGCCGAACACCAGATCGACCGGCATGCCGTCGGCGGCGGCGAAATCGACCGGCTGGCGCAACTTGAGGAGGACCGCCACCGGCCGGTTGATTCCGGGCACCCGCGCGTGGGGGATCGCCACCCCGCGCCCGAACCCGGTGCTGCCGAGCCGTTCGCGCTCTTCGAGTTGCTCCAGCACGGTGGCGGGATCGAGGTTCCAGCCTTTCGCGAACAGCTCGCTCAGGCGCGTCAGGATCGCCGGCTTGTCGGCCGCCACGCCAATGGCGACGGCTTCCGGCTTGGTCAGGTAGAGAGCACCCATCAGCAACGGCCCTTATTCACAAGTCAGCCTGTTCGATGCTCCGCGCAAGCGGAGCCGCCAGGCACTTTCTCCCAGGAGATGAGGAGCATTATCGCGGGGTCCCGCGATCAGGACGGTTCGACCCACCCGATCGACCCGTCGTCGCGGCGATACACCATATTATGCCGCTGGGTTCCAGCGTTTTTGAAGAACAGCGCGTTGGTGTGGCGCAAGTCGAGCATCATCACCGCGTCTGCCACGCTGCACTCGGGAATGTCGGTGCGCGTTTCGGCGATCACCGCGGGGGCATCGGGCGCCTCCTCGGCTTCGGGCTCACCGGCGTCGAACACGGTGTATGCCGCTTCCTCCTGCTGCTGCGCGTGCCCGGTCTGCTCGTGGCGGTCCTTGATCCGGCGCTTATAGCGGCGGAGCTGCTTTTCGACTTTGTCGGCCGCTTGGTCGAACGCGAGGTGCGCGTCCTGCGCCTGGCCGCGGCTCTTGAGCACCAGTCCGTGATTGACATGGAGCACGATGTCGCACGCGAACGCGCTGTTGGGCGCCTTGCCGAAAGTGACCTGCGAGGACATCGCGCGGCTGAAGTATTTGTCGCTGATCCCGGTGAGGCGGTCCGAGGCGTGATCCTGCAAGGCCGCACCAGTGTCCAATTGGTGGCCGGAGACGCGGATATCCATGAGTGAGAGTTCTCCTTCTGGTCAATTAGGCCGGATCGGCGGACTTCCCGGTCACTGCATCCAGAGCGGTGAGTCCAACGTTTCCACAAAAGCTTTGTGCCGGGCAAGTTCGTCAGGATTGGGGCCATGCGGGCGAGCCGGGCGAAAGACGCCGATACGGGGCTTGAATCCGATAACCCCAACCACCCCCGCGCCGCTGTCGGCGGACAGCGCCAGCCCGATCTGCAGTCCTCCCGTCAGCTCGACATAGACTTGCGCGAGGAGCTCTGCATCGAGCAGCGCGCCGTGGAGCACCCGGTGGCTGCGATCGATCCCATAGCGCGCGCACAGCGCGTCGAGCGAATGTTTGGCCCCCGGATGTCGCCGCCGAGCGATCGCCAAGGTATCGATCATCCGGTCGAGCGATACTGACGGGTGCCCGCACAGCCCGAGCTCGTAATTGAGGAAGCCGAAGTCGAACTGGGCGTTGTGCGCCACCAGCGGCGCATCGGCGATGAATTCGAGCAATTCGAGCGCATGCTCGTCGAACTTGGCCTTGGCGGCGAGGAACACGTCGGTCAGCCCGTGAATCCGCTCGGCCTCGATCGGCATCGGCCGGCACGGGTTGAAATAGGCGTGATAGGTGCGCCCGGTAGGAACCCGGTTGACCATTTCGAGGCAGCCGATCTCGACCATCCGGTCGCCGCTCTGGGGGTCGATGCCGGTGGTTTCGGTGTCGAACACGATCTCGCGCATCGGCGGATCAATGCGCCTGCGCCCGCGTGCTGACAAGGGCTAGCGGGCAAGCTTCTCCACGAGCGCCGCGACCTGCCGTTCGGTCTCGCCAAGCGGCGCCCCGGTATCAATGAGATAATCGGCCCGGGCGCGCTTTTCGGCGTCGGGCATTTGCAACGCGAGGATCCGGGCCAGACGTTCCGGCGTCATCCCGGGGCGGGCCAGGACACGCTCGCGCTGGATCTCGGCCGGAGCTGAAACGACCACCACTGCGTCTACTTCTTCGCTGCCGCCCTTCTCGAACAGCAATGGAATATCGAGCACCACCAGCGGCGCGTCGATATGGGCTTGAAGGAATTTCCCGCGCGCGCGGCGCACCGCCGGATGGACGATCGCCTCCAACCGCGCGAGCGCTTGTGGATCGTCGAACACCGCCGCGGAGAGCTTCGCGCGGTCGACTCCGGCGATGCTGGTAGTGCCCGAGAACGCGGCCTCGATCGCCGGCAGCATCGCGCCGCCCGGCCCTTGCATGCGGTGCACTTCGGCGTCGGCGTCGAACACCGGCACGCCCAGCCTGGCGAAAATCGCCGCGACCGCCGACTTGCCCATCCCGATCGAGCCGGTGAGCCCGAGGACGAACGGCTTGCTCACGAGGTCAACAAGGCCCGCAGCTCGGCATCGTGCTCGCGCGGGGCGGGCGCCTTGAAGAAGGCCTGGAAGCCGGCCGACGCCTGAGCAATCAACATCGACAAGCCGTCCACCGTCCTGAGTCCGCGCGCCCGAGCCTCGCGCAGCAAGGCGGTTTCCAAGGGACTATAAATCGTCTCGAAGACGATTGCGTCTGACGACAGGCTGTCCAGCGATAAAGGGAATTCGGGGAAGCCGGTCATGCCCAGGGGGGTCGCGTTGACCAGGAGATTGGCCAGCGGAAGGGGACTGCCAATCAGCATCGGCCTGGCGTGAACACCGCGATAGTCCTTGGTGACCACTGCCATCTTGGCCTCATCGCGCATGACGATATGGATCGGCGCGTAGCCGAGCGCCGACAGCGCCCACATCGCCGAAAAGAGAACGCCGCCCGATCCGACGACGATCGCCGGTCCGCGCGGGGCAGGTTGCCCTTGGAGGATGGCGTTCAGAGGCTCGAGCAGACCAAGAGTGTCGGAGTTCACCCCCTCGATCTGCCCGCGAAGCGGTACCGCGATATTGATCGGCTCGATCGGGAAGCTGGGGTCGCGATGCTTGTGAACGAACTCCAGCGCGGCGATCTTGTGCGGCATTGTGATGTTGCAGCCGCGCCAGTCCGGATCGCGCGCGCGTGCGCTGAAGTATTCGCCGAGTTCGCCCACTCGGACCAGACAGCGGCGATAATCCCCCTCGATCCCCAGCTTGCCGAGCCAGAAATTGTGGATCGCGGGAGACTTCGACTGGGCGATGGGATCGCCGATCACTTCGGCGTAAGGCGTCATGACGGCAGCTCGCCGAGCGCCCGAAGCGCGCGCATCACCTCGAACAGCGGCATGCCCAAGACGGTGAAATTGTCGCCGTCGATCGACTCGAACAGCTGCACGCCCAGTCCTTCGATGCGGAACACCCCGACGCACTGGCTGACCTCGGGCCATTCGGCGACCAGGTAAGTCTCGATAAAGGCGTCCGACAGCTCGCGGACCTTGAGATAGGCGACCGACACGTGGCTCCACCGGAGCGCTCCGTCGAGCGCGAGCGCCGCCGCCGAGTGGAGCGCCATGGTCTTGCCCGAGAAGAACCGCAAATGCTCGGCCGCTTGGGCGCGGCTGGCGGGCTTGTTGAACCGCACGCCTTCGACCGCGACCACCGAATCGCTGCCCAGCACCGGCCGCCCGCCGCCATCGACCGAACAGGCCTTGGCCTGGGCAAGCGCGAGGGCCAGGTCGCCCGGTCCGACCGCGTACATCTCGGCCTCTAGCGCGCGTTCGTCGAGATTGGCCGGGCGCGTCTCGAACGCCACGCCCGCCGCGGCGAGCATCGCCCGGCGCGAGGCGCTCTTGGAGGCCAGCACGATCATGCTTGCGGCGTCATATCGGTTTGGCGCCGTCCATGCCCGGCTGCGCGGGTCCGACCCGTTCAGCGTGCAACTTCATCACCGCAGCCGCGGTTTCCTCGATCGAGCGGCGGGTGACGTCGATCACCGGCCACCCGTTGTCGGAGAAGATGCGCCGGGCAAAAGCCACTTCTCGCTCGACCTCTTCGCCATCGACATAAGCGGTTTCGGCGGTCTCGTTGAGCGACAGAAGCCGGTTGCGGCGAATCTCGATCAGCCGGCGCGGAGCGGTGGTCAGCCCAACCACCAGCGGATAGTGCAAGCTGTACAACAAGGGCGGCGGCGGGCTCTCGATCACGAGCGGGATATTGGCCACTTTGTAGCCGCGGTTGGCGAGATAGATGCTGGTCGGCGTCTTCGAGGTCCGCGACACCCCGGTGAGGACGATATCGGCCTGCTCCCAGTTTTCCCAATTGGCCCCGTCGTCATGCGCGATGGTGAAATGAATCGCATCGACGCGCGCGAAATAGGCCTCATCCATCGCGTGCTGGCGGCCCGGGCGGCCCTTCGCTTCCTGGCCGAGCCGGTCCTCGAGCGCGGCGGTCACGGTGTCGAGCGGGGCGACATGCGGCAGCCCGAGCGCGCGGCACCGTTCCTCGAGCCTGACTCGGGTCTCCGCGTTGACCAGTGTGTAGAGCACCAGCCCGGGATTCGCCGCCAGGTCCTGGACGATCCGGTCGAGATGCTGCTGCGAGCGGACCATCGGCCAGAAGTGCCTGACGACCTGGGCGTCATCGAACTGCGCCAGGGCAGCCTTGGCGAGCATCTCGAGCGTCTCGCCGGTCGAATCCGACAACAAGTGGAGGTGAAGCTGGGTCATGTGGACAAGCGCCGGCATAAACCACGGGAGGGGAGGCCGGACAAGTTCGGGACAAGATTCCGCCCCCATTGCCAGCCGATTCGGGCTGGGTTCGGCCAACAGCGTGGGTGATCTATCGACAGGCTGGGGATTGCGGGGAGAAGCTGTGCTTGACTCACGCTTCGTGCGGATTCGCCCGCTAACGCGGACCTGTTCAGGCCGGGAGAAATACGGCAAGGAGCCGCTCTCCCCAGTCTCCACAGGGCCAACAGACTCCTAAATCCTATTTAAAAATACTTATTTATTTGATTGGAATCCTCGATGCCCGGTCTTTTGCTGGAAACTTTGCAAGGGCATTCGGGTTCCCAGAGGCCCGTGTGGCTGATGCGCCAGGCCGGCCGCTATCTGCCCGAATACCGCGCGCTGCGGGCGCGCCAGGGCGGGTTTCTCGAGCTGGTCTACGACAGCCAGGCCGCGGCCGAGATCACGCTCCAGCCAATCCGCCGGTTCGGGTTCGACGGCGCGATCCTGTTTTCCGACATCCTGGTGATTCCGCATGCGCTGGGACAGGACCTAGCGTTCCTCGAAGGCGAGGGACCCCATCTCTCCCCGCCGCTGGTCGACAAGGCGCTCAGCGGGCTTGAGCGGGCACCTAAGCGGCTCTTGCCGATCTACAACACGGTACGCCAGGTGCGCGACCAGCTTGGCACCGCAACCACGCTGCTCGGCTTCGCGGGCAGCCCGTGGACCGTCGCGACTTACATGATCGCCGGCCAGGGCAGCCGCGACCAGCAAGCCGCGCGATTGATGGGCTATCGCGACCCTGCGGCGGTGCAGGCGATCGTCGAGGCGATTGTCGCGCTGACGATAGAGTATCTGTGCGGCCAGATCGAAGCCGGGGCCGAGGCGGTGCAATTATTCGACAGTTGGGCGGGCAGTCTCGCCCCGGCCGAGTTTGAGCGCTGGGTGATTGCCCCCACCGCCGCCATCGTGGCGGGCGTCAGGGCGCGGTATCCGCGCGTCCCGATCATCGGCTTTCCAAAGGGCGCCGGTGCCAGGCTGCCGGCTTATGCGCGTGAAACCGCGGTCGATGCGGTTGGGCTCGACGAGACGGTCGACCCGGTGTGGGCCAATGCAACGCTGCCCGAAGGGCTGCCCGTTCAGGGCAATCTCGACCCGCTGCTGCTGCTCGCCGGCGGCGAGGGGCTTGAGCCGGCGGCGCGGGGCATCCTCGAGGCCTTCGCCGGTCGGCCGCACGTGTTCAATCTCGGTCATGGGATCGACAAGGAAACCCCCATCGCACACGTCGAACGCCTGCTGGCCGCGGTGCGCGGCTGGCGGGGATGACGCGCCGCCGCTCGCCCGCTAAAGCTGGTCCCCCATGCAGGACGTGCTCCAAGTGACTTACTACTGGCTCAAGGCCGGCCACATCATTTTCGTGATATTCTGGATGGCCGGGCTGTTCATGCTTCCCAGGCTGTTCGTCTATCACCAGGAGTGCGAGCCCGGATCGCCCGAGAACGCCCGCTGGATCGCGCGCGAACGCAAGCTGATCTCGATCATCATGAACCCGTCGGTGGCAGTGGTGTGGATTCTGGGAATGTCGCTGGTGTTCGCCGCCAATGCGTGGGATTCGGGCTGGCTATGGGCCAAGCTCGGCCTTGTCGCGGGGCTGACTTATTACCATGTCTATCTCGTCCAGTACGCCTGGAAGCTCGAGCGGGGCGAACGGCGATTGTCGGGCAAGGCCTTGAGACTGCTCAACGAAGTCCCCGGCGTGGCGGTCGCGCTGATCGTTGTCCTGGTGGTGGTGAAGCCGTTTTAGTTTCGCCTCGTCGTTTCTCGAATTGACGCCTTCGCCGCGAGCCCATATCTGGGCGCAACTTCCGGCACAGGCCGCCGCACCGAGCGGCCGGGTCTCGCTTTCTCCAAGCCCTTGTGACCCGCCGGCTACCTACCCACAGCGGAAACCCATCTCCCATGCATCTAAAAGAGCTCAAGAAGCGCACGCCGGCCGCGCTGGTCGAAATGGCCGAGGAATACGGCGTCGAAGGCGCCAGTACGATGCGCCGGCAGGACCTGATGTTCGCCATCCTCAAGGAAGTGGCCGAGGACGGCGAGGAAATCGTCGGCCAGGGCACGATCGAAGTGCTGCTCGACGGATTCGGCTTCCTGCGCAGCCCGGAAGCGAATTATCTTGCCGGCCCGGACGACATCTACGTCTCGCCCAACCAGGTCCGTAAAGCTGGCCTCAGGACCGGCGACACGGTCGAAGGCGAGATTCGCGCGCCCAAGGACGGCGAGCGCTATTTCGCGCTGACCAAGCTCAGCACGGTCAACTTCGACGATCCCGATGCGGTGCGTCACCGGACCAACTTCGACAACCTGACGCCGCTCTACCCCGACGAGCGGCTCAATCTCGACACCAGCGATCCGACGGTCAAGGACAAGTCCGCCCGGGTGATCGACCTGATCAGCCCGCAGGGCAAAGGCCAGCGCGCGCTGATCGTTGCCCCGCCGCGGACCGGCAAGACCGTGCTGCTGCAGAACATCGCCAAGGCGATCACCGACAATCACCCGGAGGTGTTCCTGATCGTCCTGCTGGTCGACGAGCGGCCCGAGGAAGTCACCGACATGCAGCGCAGCGTGAAGGGCGAGGTCGTGTCCTCGACTTTCGACGAGCCGGCGACCCGCCACGTCCAGGTTGCCGAAATGGTGATCGAAAAGGCCAAGCGGCTGGTCGAGCACAAGCGCGACGTGGTGATCCTGCTCGATTCGATCACCCGCCTCGGACGCGCCTACAACACCGTGGTCCCGAGCAGCGGCAAGGTGCTGACCGGCGGGGTCGACGCCAACGCGCTGCAGCGGCCCAAGCGCTTCTTCGGCGCGGCGCGCAATATCGAGGAAGGCGGCAGTCTGTCGATCATCGCCACCGCGCTGATCGATACCGGCAGCCGCATGGACGAGGTCATCTTCGAAGAGTTCAAGGGAACCGGCAACTCCGAGATCGTGCTCGACCGCAAGGTGTCCGACAAGCGCATCTTCCCCTCGCTCGACGTCGGCAAGTCCGGCACCCGCAAGGAAGAGTTGCTGGTCAGCAAGGACCAGCTCAGCAAGATGTGGGTCCTGCGCCGCATCCTGATGCAGATGGGCACGATCGACGCGATGGAGTTCCTGCTCGACAAGATGAAGGATTCCAAGTCGAACGAAGACTTCTTCGCGGCGATGAATCAGTAGCCGATTTCCGCGCGGAGAACTGTGTAGGCCAGCTAAGCAAAGTCGTGCAGCGCGACTTTGAATGGCTCATATGCCGGTGGCGATCGGCAGGCGATGCGGCCCCACCGACTACAAGGAGGCACTCCGATGAAGGTCAATGTCGAGATCGAATGCTCGCCTGAAGAGGCGCGCCGGTTCATGGGCCTGCCCGATGTCGAGAAGGCCAACGCGGTCTATGTCGATGCCTTCGCCAAGGCGATGCAGGGCGCGGACAGCGTCGACAAGATGCAGGAATACGCCCAACAACTCGCCCCGATGGGTCAAATGGGCCTGAAGATGTTCCAGAGCTTCGTCGAAGGCGCGCGCAAGGCCGGCGAATCCGGCGGCGGCAAGTCCGACGCCTGAGGGCCGTGGACACCATCTTCGCGTTGTCGAGCGGCATCCCGCCCGCCGGCATCGCGGTCGTGCGGATCAGCGGATCCGCTGCCGGGCCGGCCTTCGTAGCCTTGGCGGGCGCCTTGCCGGATCCCCGCCGCGCCAGCCTTGTCAGCTTACACGACGAAACCGGGGAGTTGCTCGATCGGGGCCTGGCCCTGTGGTTTCCCGGGCCGAACACGGTGACCGGCGAGGACCTCGCTGAACTTCACCTTCATGGCGGCAGGGCGGTGGTGTCGGCGGTCGAAGCCGCGCTCAGCCGCCGGGCCGGCCTGCGCCGCGCCGAGCCGGGCGAATTCACCCGGCGGGCGTTTGCCAACGGGCGGATCGATCTCGCGGAGGCCGAGGGTCTCGCGGACCTGCTCGAAGCCGAAACCGAGCTCCAGCGCGTGGTCGCCCTGTCTGCCGCGGGAGGGGCGCTGTCGCGCCGAGTCGAGGGTTGGCGCGAGCGCTTGCTGACGCTTTCGGCCGTGGTCGAAGCCGCGCTTGACTTCGGCGACGAGGACGATGCCGCAGCTCTCCCCGCGACATTTGCGCAAGACGTTGCGGCGCTCGCCGGCGAGCTCGAAGCGGCCTTGGCCGAGCCCTCGACCGACGTGCTGCGCGAGGGCTTCCGGGTCGTCCTCGCGGGACCACCAAACGTAGGTAAATCAAGCTTGTTCAATGTGTTAGTTGATAGCGAGGCGGCCATCACGACGCCCGAGCCGGGAACCACTCGCGACGTCCTCGAGCGGTCGGTCGCGGTCGCCGGGATTCCGTTTACCTTTGTCGATACAGCTGGCCTGAGGGCCGACGGCAGCGATCCGGTGGAACGGATCGGCATCGCCCGCGCCGGGACGGAAATCGAGCGCGCGGGCCTGGTCTTGTGGCTTGGTCCGGAATCGCGCGGACCCGCGGGCGCGTGGGAGATCGAACCGCAAAGCGATCGTCCGGATTGGCCGAAGAAGTCCGCGCCGCGGCACCGGGTATCGGCGGTCACGCAAAGTGGGATCGCCGAACTCCGTGCCGATCTAGTTGTCCACGCGAGGTCCGCTTTGCCCCGTCCGGGACAGGCGTCCCTAAATGGGCGCCAGCGTCGCCATCTCGTCGATGCCGCTGAGGCCCTTGAGGTGGCACAGGACAGGCGCAATGCCTTGATAATAGCCGAAGAACTTCGGATAGCCCGAACTGCATTCGACAAGCTGACCGGGCGCGCCGGAACCGAGGATGTTCTCGACGCGCTATTCGGCAGGTTTTGTATCGGCAAATGATGTTTCACGTGGAACATCGCGCTTTGACCCTTCCGGGGCGCCGGCGTAGAGGCGCGCCATGATTCAGTTCGACGTCATCGTCATCGGCGGCGGCCACGCGGGTTGCGAGGCGGCGGCAGTGGCGGCGCGCATGGGCGCCCGTACGGCGCTGGTTTCGTTCGACCTCGATATGATCGGCGCGATGAGCTGCAATCCGGCGATCGGCGGGCTCGGCAAAGGGCACTTGGTACGCGAGGTCGATGCGTTCGATGGCTTGATCGGCCGCGCGGCCGATGCCGCCGCGATCCATTACCGGATGCTCAACCGGTCCAAGGGTAGCGCCGTGTGGGGCCCGCGCGTCCAGGCCGATCGCAGTTTGTTTAAGGGTGCCATACAGGTCGCGCTACATGCGCAACCGAACCTGACCTTTATCGAGGGCGAGGCGGCCTCGCTAAAAGTTTTAGGTGGATCGGTTGTCGGGATCGAGTTTGCGGATGGGACCGACCTGGGTTCGCGAGCAGTAATCTTGTGCACCGGCACATTTCTGGGCGCCCGGTTGTTTCGCGGCGAAGAGACGATGGACGGTGGGAGGGTCGGCGAACAGGCCGCAAGCCGGATGGCCAGTCAGCTTCGCGAGCTTGCGTTGCCGCTCGCCCGGCTAAAGACAGGGACGCCGCCTCGCCTCGACGGGCGAACGATAGACTGGGCCCGTCTGGCCGAGCAGCCGTCCGACAGCGAGCCCTGGACGATGTCTCCGATGACGCCCAAGCGCTTGAATTCGCAGCTTTTCTGCGCGATCACGCGGACCAGCGCGCGCAGTCATGACATCGTTCGGGCAAACCTTGATCGCTCGCCGATGTTTACCGGGGCAATTGAGGCGGCCGGGCCGCGTTATTGCCCGTCGATCGAAGATAAGATTCATCGCTTTGGAGATCGTGACGGGCATCAGATCTTCCTCGAGCCCGAAGGCCTGTCGACGCCGCTGGTCTATCCCAATGGGATCAGCACGTCGCTGCCGGCGGATGTCCAGTTGGCCATGCTCCGCGCCATCGACGGACTGGAGCGCGTGGACATGGCCGTGCCGGGCTACGCGGTCGAATACGATTACCTCGACCCTCGCTCGCTCGGCCGCGATCTCCAGCTTCGCGCGTTGCCGGGGCTCTACTGTGCGGGCCAGATCAACGGCACGACCGGTTACGAAGAAGCGGCCGCGCAGGGCCTGGTCGCCGGAATGAACGCCGCTGCCGCGTGCCTGGGCACCGAGCCGGCCCCGCTCGACCGGGGCAATTCGTATATCGCGGTAATGATCGACGATCTCACCTTGCAGGGGGTCAACGAGCCTTACCGGATGCTGACCGCGCGCGCCGAGTACCGGCTGCGGCTGCGCGCCAACAACGCGGTTACCCGGCTGACCGGGCTGGCCATCCAGGCGGGCTGCGTCGGGACCGAGCGGCGCCGGTGGTACGAGAAGCGCGAGCGCGAACGCGCGCGCTGGTCCGCCGAATTAGCCTCGGAGATCGCCGCGACCGAGCTTGCCGATGCGGGCGTGCCCGTCCGGCGCGACCTAGGGCTCAAGCCGCTGAGAGAATGGCTTCGCTATCCGGACGTCGATCTCGCTGCGTTGGCGCTGTGGCTGCCGGCCGAGTTCGATATCTCGGCTGACGTGGCCGGGGAAGCGGTCGAGGACGCGCTTTATGCGCCCTATCTTGCGCGCCAGGAGGGAGAGCTGCGCGAAATGCGCGCGGGCGAAGGTCTCCGGCTGGGCGCCGGCTTTCCGTTCGCACGGGTTCCGGGCCTCTCGCGCGAAATGATCGAGCGGCTGACCGCGGCGGCGCCCGACACGCTGGCGTCCGCCTCGCGGGTGCGCGGAATCACGCCCGCGGCGCTTTCGGCGGTGCTCGTCTACGCGAAGCGGCGCGCGGCATGAACGAAGCCGAAGCGCGGGCCTATTGCGCCGAAAGGCTCGACGCGGAAGCGATGGGCCGGCTGGACCGGCTCGCGCTTGCCTTGCGCGAGGAGAATGGCCGCCAAAACCTGGTCTCCTCGGCCAGTTTGAACGCAATATGGCAGCGCCATTTCGCCGACAGCATCCAGTTGCTCGATTATCTACCGCCAGACGGCGGGGTCGTGCTCGATCTCGGCAGCGGCGCGGGTTTTCCGGGCTTGCCTTTGGCCATTGCGCGGCCCGACCGGCGACTGATCTTGGTCGAATCGCGCAAGAGGCGAGTCGAATGGCTCGAACGGTGCGCCCAAGATCTGGACCTGGCGAATGTGGACCCCATCGGCACGCGCCTCGAGAGCCTTGAACAGCTGAGCGCGGGGGCAATTACCGCCCGCGCGTTCGCCCCGCTCGACAAGTTGTTGCGCTTGTCCGCCCGCTTTTCCACACCGGACACCGTGTGGCTGTTGCCGAAAGGCAGGTCGGCGGCGCAAGAATTGGCCCACCAGCCGGCATCGATCCAGCGCATGTTTCACGTGGAACAGTCGATGACCGACGCGGACAGTGGAATCCTGATCGGGCGAGGAGTCCCGCCACACCCATGATTTCGATCGCAATCGCCAATCAGAAGGGCGGAGTGGGCAAGACCACCACCGCGATAAACATCGCCACCGCGATGGCGGCCGCCGGCTGGCGCACTCTGCTGGTCGATTGCGATCCCCAAGGCAACGCCTCGACCGGCCTGGGAATTGCCATGCAGGATCGCGATCGATCGAGCTACGACTTGCTGATAGAACACATGCCTTTGGCGGAATGCGCGATTGGCACGAACATTCCAGGCCTTGATATCGTTCCGGCGACCCAGGACTTGAGCGGAGCGGAAGTCGAGCTGGTCGGGGTCGAGGACCGTACCGGCCGGCTCGCGGCCGCCTTGCGCGCCTCGACCGACTACGACGTGTGCTTCATCGACTGCCCGCCCTCGCTCGGCCTACTGACGCTGAACGCGCTCACCGCGGCCGATTCGCTGCTCGTCCCGCTCCAGTGTGAATTCTTTGCATTAGAGGGGCTTAGCCACCTTCTGCACACGGTCGAGCAAGTCCAGAGACGGTTCAATTCGTCCTTGGGGATCGTGGGAATCGTGCTGACGATGTTCGACCGCCGCAATCGCCTGACCGATCAGGTGGCCGATGACGTGCGCGGCTGCCTCGGCCGGCTGGTGTTCGATTCGGTCATTCCGCGCAACGTGCGTTTGTCCGAAGCGCCCAGCCACGGGAAGCCGGCGCTGATCTATGACCATTCGTGCGCCGGCAGCCGCGCCTATATCGCGCTCGCGCGGGAACTGATCGGGCGCCTGACCCAGGAAAGGAAGGCCGCATGAGCACGGGCGACACGAGCGAAGCGAAGCCGATCGCGCGCCGGCTCGGGCGCGGCCTTGGCGCGTTGCTGGGCGAAGCCCGCCGCGAGGAGCCGCTGGCTTCGGCGCGCGAGCCCGAGCCAGCTGGCGCGAGCCGAACACCCCCGGCTTCCGGCACGGGCGGCGGACTGACCAGCCTGGCAGTGGCCGAGATCGACCCGCACCCCGACCAGCCGCGCCGTCATTTCGACGAGGAAGCGCTGGCCGAGCTCGCCTCATCGATCGCGGCGCGCGGCATGATTCAGCCGATCATCGTCCGCCGTCTTCCTAACGGGCGACACCAACTGGTCGCCGGCGAACGCCGCTGGCGGGCCGCGCAGCGCGCCCAACTCCATGAAATACCAGCCTTAGTTCGCGATCTGTCGGATCGCGATGTCACGGCATTGGCGCTGATCGAGAATCTCCAGCGGGAGGATCTCAACCCGGTCGAGGAAGCGCGCGCCTATCACCGCCTGGCCGAGCACGAAGCCATGACTCAGGCCGAGATCGCGCGGCTGGTCGACAAGTCCCGCAGTCATGTGGCCAATCTCCAGCGGCTTCTCACGCTTCCCGCCGCGGTGCTTGAACATCTCGAGGCCGGCCGGCTCGACATGGGTCACGCGCGCGCGCTGATCGGGCGGGACGATGCCGAAGCGCTGGCCGATCGCGCGGTGGCGCAGAAGCTGTCGGTTCGCGAAGTGGAGAAACTGGCCCGCAAGCCGGCTCAGCGCCGGCAACCGCGCCCAGCAGTCACTGGCTATGCCATCCATCAGGCCGACATCGCCGCGGTCCAGGCGCATCTCGAGGAATTGCTCGGCCTGAAGGTCAAGATCGCCGCAGACGCGGATCCCCGCTCGGGCGCGGTGACGGTGCGCTATCGCACGCTCGACCAGCTCGACCTGATTTGTCAGCGTCTGACTGGCGGCGGGATCTAACCCGAGCCGCACAAGTAGCGCTGCGCGACTTTCGGAGGGCCAAAACAGGCCGCTCAGATACGCTCGGCGATGAGCGCGGCGAGCGCTTCGATCCCCGCACGGTCCTCGCCGTCGAACCGGCCGGGCCGGGGACTATCGAGATCGATCAACGCTATGACCTCGCCCGCGCGGACGACCGGCACGACCAGCTCGGAGCGGCTGTCCGCATCGCACGCGATGTGCCCGGGGAACGCGTGAACATCGGCCACCACCTGGCTTTCGCCGCTTGCCGCCGCGGCGCCGCACACGCCCTGGCCGATGGCGATGCGGATGCAGGCCGGCTTGCCGCAGAACGGTCCCAGAATGAGCTCGCCGGCGATCGCGCGATAGAATCCCGCCCAGTTTAGATCGGGAACCTGCTGCCAGATCAGCGCGGCGATATTGGCCATGTTGGCGACCGCGTCCGGTTCGCCAGAGGTCAACGCGTCGGCCGCCCGCGCCAGTTCGCGGTAGAGCTCGGATTTGGGGTGGGCGGAATCGGCGGAGAAGGCGGACATCGGCAAACCGCCTAGCCCGGGTATATCGTTGCCGCAAAGGCGCGCTTCGCTTATCCGTCGGCCCATGCTCAAGAAACTCGTCATCGCCCTCGGTATCATCGTGCTGCTGCTGGTCGCCGCCGGTTGGTGGATCGTGCGGGGCAGCCCTGCACAATATTCGCTCGCGGCGGTCACCGGCACCGATCCCAAGTTGGCAGCGCCCGACCCGCAGACGATTCCCACGGTCGACGTGGCCAAGCCGGTCGGATGGGGCCCCTCAGGTGTGCCGGTCGCCGCGCCGGGGCTGACGGTGACCCGCTTCGCGGCCGGTCTCGAGCACCCGCGGATCATGTACTCGATGCCCAACGGCGACATCCTGGTTTCGGAAAGCAACGCCCCGGCCAGGGTGATCGCAGGCGGCAATGCGATCACGAATATGGTGGCGGGTTTCCTGTTCCGCCGCGCGGGCGCCTCGGTCCCGTCGCCCAACAAGCTGGTGCTGCTGCGCGACGCCGATGGCGACGGCGTGGCCGAGAGCCGCTACGTGCTGCGCAGCGACCTGGCGTCGCCGGGCGGGATCGCGTGGCGCGCCGGCAAGCTCTACATCGCCAACCACAATGCGCTGCTGCGGTTCGATTACCCCGCGGGCGCGACCGCGCTCAGCGGCGCTCCGGTCAAGCTGATGGACTTGCCCGGCGCGGGCAATCACTGGATGCGCAACCTGCTGCTGAGCGAGGACGGAACCAAGCTCTACGTTTCGGTCGGCTCGTCGTCGAACATTGCCGACGCGGGCATTGCCGCCGAGGCCAACCGGGCGGCGATCCACGAAGTCGATATCAAGACCGGAGAAGCGCGGCTGTTTGCCCAAGGGTTGCGCAATCCCAACGGCCTTGCGTGGAACCCGTGGAGCGGAGAGCTGTGGACCACCGTCAACGAGCGCGACCAGCTCGGTTCCGACCTGGTGCCCGATTACATGACCAACGTACCGGTCGGCGCCAACTACGGGTGGCCGTGGGTTTACTGGAAGAACATTGTCGACCAGCGGGTCACCATTCCGATGCCGAATTTCCTGACCGAATATACCCGCCGGCCCGAATACGCGCTCGGCCCGCACGTGGCCGCGTTGGGCCTCGCCTTTACGCGCGAGGGCAGCCGTCTCGGCCCCAGCTTCGCGCAGGGCGCGTTCATCGCCCGTCACGGCAGCTGGAACCGCAAGCCGCCTTCGGGTTACGATGTCGTGTTCGTGCGGTTCGACAGCCGGGGCAACCCGGTCGGCGCACCCGTCCAGGTGCTCCAGAGCTTCCTTGGCAACAAAGGCGAGACGCACGGGCGGCCGACGTGGGTGGCGTGGGACAAGACCGGCGCCTTGCTGGTCAGCGACGACACCGCGAACATCATCTGGCGGGTCAGCGCCCCGGGCGCCGGCCCGGCGCCCGCGCCGAAGCTCAATACCGGCGCGCACTTGCCGCCACAGAAAGAACTGAAGAATGAACCTGGCGCATTCGCGGCGCCGACAGCAACCGCAAGGCCGGCAGGCTAGAGCGCCTTGCCGGCGCGGCCCGCGAGCTCGACGATGAAGTGCCACGCAACGCGGCCCGAGCGGGCACCCCGCCGCTTGGCCCATTCGAGCGCCTCGGCGTCGGCATAAGCGAGCCCGTGCGCGGCCGCGTAGCCGCGCACGATCGCCAGGTAATCGTCCTGCGAGCAGGCGTGGAACCCGAGCGACAGGCCGAAGCGATCGGCCAGCGCGAGTTGATCGTCGAGCGCATCGCGCGGACTGAGCGCGCCCGACCCGTCGGTGGCCTGCTCGTGCCCTTCGCGCACCACGATCGCGCGGCGATTGGAGGTAACCGCGAGCCGGACATTGGCCGGGCGCGCCTCGACCCCGCCGTCGAGCCAGCTGCGCAACAGCCGCGGCCCGGCCGCGTCGCCCGGGGCAAAACCGATATCGTCGACGAACACCAGGAAGCGGCGGTCCTCGCGTCCCAGCGCGACGAACAGCTCGGCGAGTGACGGCAAGGCGTCGGCGGCGACCTGGACCAGCGCCAGCCGGCCTGGCTGCTCGCGCTGGGCCTCGGCCACCGCGGCGCGCACCAGCGCCGACTTGCCCATTCCGCGCGCGCCCCACAGCAGCATGTCATGCGCGGCGCTGCCGAGCGCGTGGCGCCCGACGTTCCCGGTCACCGCGTGCTTTTGCTGCGCGATGCCCTGGAGCAGAGCCAGCGCCGGCGCCTCGATCCGCGCGACCGGCCGGACGCCGTGCCCGGTCCACACATAGGCGGGCGCGGCCGACCATTCGCCGGGTGGATCGACTTGGTCTTTCATCGCTCGCGGGGCTACAGCGCCGAGCCATGAGCGGCAAGCAAACCGAACGGCTGGCGGCGGACGCCGCGGGCCTCGCGCGCGCCGCGGAACTGTTGCGCGCGGGCGGCCTGGTCGCCCTGCCGACCGAGACGGTCTACGGCCTCGCCGCCCGGGCGGACTGCGAGCCGGCGGTCGCGGCGATCTTTCGCGCCAAGGGCCGGCCGGAGTTCAACCCGCTGATCGTGCATGTCGCCTCGCTGGCGATGGCCCGCAGCCTCGGGCACTTCGATGACCGCGCCGATCAATTGGCCAAGGCGTTCTGGCCCGGACCGCTCACCGTTGTGGTGCCGCTGGAGTCCGGCGCGGGCGTCGTGCCAGCGGTTACCGCGGGGCTGCCCACCATCGCGCTGCGATTGCCGGACCATCCACTGATGCGCGCCGTGCTGGGCGCTCTCGGCGTCCCGCTGGCAGCGCCCTCGGCCAATCGCAGCGGCGCGGTCAGCCCGACCACCGCCGAGCACGCCGCGCATTCACTCGCGGGGCGGATCGACGCGATCGTCGATGGCGGGCCTGCCGAGCGCGGGCTGGAATCGACCATCGTCGCGGTGCGCGAAGGCGGCTGGCAAGTCCTGCGACCCGGGCCGATATCGCATGAACGGATTGCGCGCCTGCTCGGTCCGCCGCTGGCTGCCCGTTCGTCAGGAATCGAGGCGCCGGGTCAATTGGCGAGCCATTATTCGCCCGGCAAGCCGGTCCGGCTGGACGCACGCTCGGCTGAGGCGAACGAGTTCATGATCGGGTTTGGCCCGGTGGAGGGGGATTGCAACCTCGCGCCCGACTCCGATCTCGCGCTGGCCGCGGCGCGCCTTTACGCGTGCCTCCACCAGGCCGCCGCGTCACCCAGGCCGCGGGTGGCGGTGGCCGCGATTCCCGCGCAGGGAATCGGCGCGGCGATCAACGACCGCCTGCGCCGCGCTGCCAGTTAGCGTTTGGTGTCGGCCGGGACGGTCGGCAGCAGCTCGGCGATCTGGGCGGAGACCTTCTCGTCTTGCGTGCAGGCGTCGCGGTCGCCGCGCTGGCATTTGCGGGCGAGCTTGTCATGTTCGCGCTGCAGGCGGCCGATCTGCTCCTCGCGGCGGCGGACTTCGCGGCCCCGCTTCTGGTCGGCCTCGGCCTGGCTGGTGGTGGCGAGATCGACCGCGCGACTGGCGACTTTGACCGGCAAGGTCACCACGTCGAGCGCGGTGTTAAGGAGGCAGCCGCTCAGCATGAGCGCGGCCGCCGGGGCAAGCAGAAGGGCAGGGCGCGGCATCGGTCGGCTCCTATTCGTCCCGCACCGCTGGCGCGCCGCCGGTGAGCCTTCGCTGAACGCGCTCAGGTCTCGGCCGGCGCCCGCTCGCACACCAGCGTGCCCGAGCCGATCGAGCTGACGCTGCAGCGGGCCGAGCCGCGCACGATCACGTTGCCCGATCCGAGCAAGCTGGCGGTCACTTCGCCATCGCAGGCGAAGATCGCATCGCCCGAGCCGGCGAGGTTGACGGTCGCGCCATGCACCATCAGGCCCTCGCCATCGCAGCTCCCGCTGCCGGCGATAGCCAGCTCGAGCGTGTCGGCGCGCCCGTCGAGCGTCAGGCGGCCGCTGCCGGCGATATGCACCGCCAGCCGTCCGCCGCCGACCGCACCGATCTCGAGCCGGCCGGATCCGGCCACCGACACTTCGCCATCGGGGGCGAGCGCCGCGCTTTCCATCCGCCCCGATCCGGTGACGGCCAGCGAAAGCGGAGCGGGCAGGGTGATCCGCACCCGGGTGCCGCCGTCGCCGCCGCTAAGGCCCAGTCTTCCGTCGGACAGCGCGAAGCGAAGGTCCTCGCGGCCGGGACCTTCGTCGACCTCGATCAGGAAGTCGTCACCGACGTTCACCACCACATGCCCCGGCCCGGCCAGCGCCACGGCATGCGGCGCGGGGCCGGTCAAGTCGAGCTCGGCCAATGGGACACCGGTCGCCGCGGCATCGCGCAAGTGAGTCGCGACATTGCCGGCGATGAAGCCCAAGTTCCTGAACAAGTCGTCAAATCGCATGGCACCCTCCGCTGCTCTGTACTAGCTCACTAATACACGAGAGCGAGTGCGCGCTCAATCGCCGCCGGTCGATCAAGCGCGCGCGTTGGCCGAAAGCAAAAGGGCCGCCCCGTGCGGAGCGGCCCCTTGAGTGCGCGAATACTCGAAGGTCAGGCTTCTTCGGGGGCCGCCGCCGCAGACTCGTAGTACTTCGGCGCGTGCGCCTTGAGCACATCGAGGATCTTGCCGAGCGCGGCCGGCTCGTCGGTCTTTTCCATCGCCGCCAGTTCGCGCGCGAGCCGGCTCGACGCGGCTTCGAAGATCTGCCGCTCGGAATAGCTCTGCTCGGGCTGGTCCTCGGGGCGGAACAAGTCGCGCGTGACTTCGGCGATCGAAACCAGGTCGCCCGAGTTGATCTTGGCCTCGTACTCCTGCGCGCGGCGCGACCACATCGTGCGCTTGACCCGCGGCTTGCCCTTGAGCGTTTCCATCGCTTCCTTGAGCGTCTTGTCGCTCGACAGCTTGCGCATGCCGATGGCTTCGACCTTGTTGACCGGGACGCGAAGCGTCATCCGCTCTTTCTCGAACCGCAGCACATAAAGTTCGAGCTTCATGCCGGCGATTTCCTCGCTCTGCAGCTCGACCACGCGGCCGACGCCGTGCTTGGGATAGACGACATAATCACCGACATCGAATGCGGGCGCGTTGGAAGCCATGAATGATCCTTTTCTTTGGAAGCGGGTCGCGCGGGATGGCGTCAAGACACTGCCGGTCGCGCGATTGATCGGCGACCTGATCAGTTTCCGGTGACGCTGATGGGCGGGAACCTGCCTTCCTTGTCCGGTCGCCAGCCCCGGACAGGACCCCGCGATACCCGGTGGACATAGCAGAGTTGTAATAAAAAAACCAGCCCCGGTCCGGACCTCCGCGCTTTGCGGCCCAAATTCGGCTCAGGCGTCGCCTTCGCCGGGCTCGGGCGTGAAGTACTGGTCGAACTTGCCGTCCTCGCCCTTGTGCTTGTCGGCGTCGGCCGGCGGGTCCTTCTTCTGCGTGATGTTGGGCCACTCGGCCGAGAACTGGGTGTTGAGCTCGAGCCACTTTTCCAGCCCGCCTTCGGTGTCGGGCAGGATCGCCTCGGCCGGGCACTCGGGCTCGCACACCCCGCAGTCGATGCATTCGGACGGGTTGATGACCAGCATCGTCTCGCCTTCGTAGAAGCAGTCGACCGGGCATACCTCGACGCAGTCGGTGTACTTGCACTTGATGCAAGCGTCGGTGACGACATAAGTCATGGCGGCTTAAATCCCTTCTGACGGCCCCTCAGCGCCGCCTATGGCTTTTGCGGCGCCACCGTCAAGCGCACGATAACAGGCCTGGGCTTCGGAAGCCGGGCCGCGCCGCCGCGGCAGCGCCACCAACTCGATCACCAGCACCCGGTTGGCGAGCGGGAGAGTCAGGATGTCGCCAGGCGCGACCGCCAGGTCCTGCCGCATCACCCGCGCGCCGTTGCGGCGGATATGCGCTTCGCCGATCCAGCGTTGCGCGGCGCCGCGCGTCTTGGCGAACCGCAAGTAATGCAGCAGCTTGTCGAGCCGCATGCTGGGCTAGCGCACCAGAGCCGCTAGCGCGGAAAACGCGCCGTCGGGGCGGGGCGGCGGTTGCGCGGGGCTTCCGGCCGGGGCGCGGCGGGGCGCGCGCCAGCTCCACGCCGCCGGCGCCGGGGGGCCGTATTGGCCGGGGCCGAGCGTCCGCCCGTCGGTCGCGCGGAATCCCGCCTCGCGCAGCAGCTTGCGGGCATTAGCCGCTGTCAGGCCCATCGATGTGGCGAGCGACGGATCGAGCCGGAACGGCCGCCCGGCCCGAAGCGCGCGGGCGTCGAACGCGCTGCGAAACAGCTTTTCCGCCAGGTCGACCCGGATTGCCTGGGTGCCCGCGCGGCGGTAGCCTGCGGGAAGCGCGCCCGCCCCGTCGACTACGGGTTCCATGCCGGTTCTGAGCGGGCGGGGATCGGCCCCGATGGCGTGCAGCAGGCGGCGCGCAGCGGGCTTAAGCAATGCGGGAACGAACACGTCGAGCGCGCCGATAATGACGCCAAGGCGGCGCAGCAAAGGCCGCTTTTCCTTGGGGATCAGCGCCAGTCCGGCGGTGTCGCGGGGTATCGCGCCCGAGCCGCCGGCAAGCGTCAGCAACAGCGCCCGCACCTCGCTGCCTAGCGACAGGTCCTGCGCCGCCGCTTCGAGCGCGCGCAGCGGCGCGAGCGGCGCGAGTTCGCTCTCGAGCCACAGGTCGAGGGCCTCGACCAACCGCGCCTGTTCCGCCCTGGCCAGCGCCCCGAGTTCGCCCGCCAGCGTGACCCGCGGCCGGCTGGCACTGCGGCCGGCTGCGAGTCGGGCCACGGTTCGCCCGCCCTGCCAGATGTCGCTCGCCGCGATCGTCAGTTCGCCCAGCTCGTCATGGACCAGTGCCCGAGCGCGCGCCGCGAGCAAGCCGGGCAGGTGCTTTTCAGCCGCCGCCATCAACAGGCGCCGGTCTTCGTGGCTTGCTGCCGGATCGACCACGAAGCGGAACCCGTCCAGGTGGCCAATCGCATGATCTTCCACCAGCACGCGGCCCGCCGGGTCGAGCGTCACGCGCAGCAGCCCGGCATCCTTGCCCAGCCCGCGCATCAGCACCGCGGTGCGGCGATTGACGAAGCGTTCCGTCAGCCGCTGGTGCAGCGCGTCGGACAGCCGCGCTTCGGCGGCGCGGGCCCGCGCGCCCATCTCGTCGCGGGCCAGCACCCAGTCGGGGCGCTGGCAGATATAAGCCCAACTGCGGATTGCCGCGATCCGGCCCTGCAGCGCGTCGATATCGCCTTCGGTTCGGCTCAGCTCGGCGATCCGCGCGGCGACGAAGTCGGCGCCGATGTGCCCGCCGCGCAAGTCCTCCCACAACCGGGCGACGAACCGGGCGTGCGTGTCTGCCCCCTGCTGGCGGAAGTCGGGCAGCTGGCACGCGTCCCAGAACCGCCGCACCTGGCCCGCGCCGATGACACCTTCGAACAGCACGGGATCGGCGGTCAGGCGGCGCAAGACCGCCAGGTCGATCGCCTCGGGCGCGGGCGCCAATTGGTCGCTGTCCGGCTTGGCTTCGAGGTCGGCCAGCAACGTCGCCAGGCTGCCCAGCCGCGGCTCGGCCTCGCGCCAGAACAGCTTGGTCAATGGAGCGAAGCGGTGCTGCTCGATGGCATAGACTTCGTCATCGGTGAACGCGAGCGCCTCGCCGCTCCGCCCGCCGCCGAGCGTGCCGAACGTGCCGTCCTGATGGTGGCGTCCTGCGCGGCCGGCGATCTGGGCCATTTCGGCCGGGGTCAGGCGGCGCTGGCGCACGCCGTCGAACTTGCTCAGCGAGGCGAAGGCGACGTGGGTGACGTCAAGATTCAGCCCCATGCCGATGGCGTCGGTGGCGACGATGTAGTCGACCTCGCCCGACTGGAACAAGGCCACCTGGCGGTTGCGCGTCTCGGGGCTGAGCGCGCCCATCACCACTGCCGCCCCGCCGCGGAACCGGCGCAGCATCTCCGCCACCTGATACACCTGCTCGACCGAAAACGCGACCACCGCCGAGCGCGGCGGCAACCGGCTGAGCTTGCATGACCCGGCATGCGAGAGGGTCGAAAAGCGCGGCCGTTGGTCGATCGAAATGCGCGGGAACAGCGCCCGCACCACCGGCGCGAGCGTGGCCGAGCCGAGCAGCATCGTCTCCTCGCGCCCCCTGGCATGGAGCAGACGGTCGGTGAAGATATGCCCGCGCTCGCGGTCGGCGGCGAGCTGGGCCTCGTCGAGCGCGACGAACGCGAGCTCGCCGCTCGTTCGCGGCATCGCTTCGGCTGTGCACAGGAAATAGCGTGCGGTGGGCGGTTCGATCCGCTCCTCGCCGGTGATCAGCGCGACCTGGCTGTCGCCCTTGAGCGCGCGGACCCGGTCATAGACTTCGCGCGCCAGCAGCCGCAGCGGAAACCCGATCGCGCCGCTCGAATGGCCGCACATCCGCTCGATCGCGAGGTGCGTCTTGCCGGTGTTGGTCGGCCCGAGCACGGCGCGCAGCCGGCCGTCGGTGCGGGAGGACGTGATCACGGTCCCGCGAATGTGGCCGCCCAGGCGGGTAGCTGCAAGCCAAGTTGCGGCTCCCGCTGCGAAAAACAGCGCGCCACGTCGCAACTCGGACGCCCGGTTTATCGTAAATTAACGTTGTATCGGCAGTGAGTTGGGACACGGGCCACTTGGGATCGGCCGCGAGAACCAGCGCGATGGATCGCCCGGACTTGCTCGTTGGCCATAGGAGGCGGGTTTGTTCAAGGATCGGGCGAACGACGCGATCGAGGTCGCAGGCGGCGGGAATTTCCCGCCCGTCTACTCGTCGCGCGCCCAGATCGTCGAACCGCCCGTCACGCCGGTTCGGCTCGTCCGCTTCGGCACCTGGCGCGAACGGCTCGGCGGGTGGGGGCGGCTTGCCTCGGCACGCCTTGCCGCGATCGACGTGTGTCCGGACTTGGCCGTGGACATCGGCTCGAAGCGGTGGCTGCGCGGGCTAGCGACGTTCGCCGGACTCTCCGCGCTCGCGCTCAGCGGCTGGCCCGACTTTGCCCCGCTGCAGGCCGCCCCGGCCATGCGCATAGACGTATCAACGCGCGAGGAATTTCGCGGCCAGATGATCATGCCACTGGCGCTTGGCGGCGACAGCGGCCGCCGGATGGGAGCGACCGCGCTGGTAGCCCCGCTGCGCAATGTGCCGGACCGGCCGCGCCTCGAGCTCGAGGCCACGCTCGCCCAGGGCGACAGCTTCGGGCGGATGCTCGAACGGGCGGGCGTCGGCGGGGCGGAAGCGGATCTGATCGCTTCGATGGTCGGCAGCGAAATGCCGCTGGCCGAGATCGCGCCCGGCACCAAGATCGACCTGACGCTGGGCCGCCGACCCGCACCCGGAGCTCCGCGCCCGGTGGATGCGCTGTCATTTCGCGCCCGTTTCGACCTGCAGCTCGCGGTCGAGCGGCACGGCGGACGCCTGACGCTCGACCCGCGGCCGATCAAGGTCGACGGCACGCCGCTGCGCATTCGCGGGATGGTCGGCCCCAGCCTCTATCGCTCCGCGCGTGCGGCCGGGGCTCCGGCCAACGCGGTGCAGCAGTATCTCCGCGCCCTGAGCGCCGATCTGGACATGGACAGCGGGATCGCCGCGGGCGACGAATTCGACTTGGTGGTCGAATACAAGCGCGCCGCCACCGGCGAGGTGGAAGCCGGCAAGCTGCTTTATGCCGGGCTGCTGAGCCCCGACGGCAAGCCGCGCAAGCAATTGCTCCGGTGGGGGAACGACGGCCGCTTCTTCGAGGCGTCGGGCGTCGGCGAGATGCAATCGGGGATGGTCTCGCCGGTTGCCGGCCACATCACTTCCACCTTCGGCATGCGCCGCCACCCGATCCTCGGCTACACCCGGCTCCACGCGGGGATCGACTTCGGCGCGCAATATGGCTCGCCCATCTACGCGGTTACCGACGGTACGGTGCAGTATGCCGGCTGGCACGGCGGGCACGGCAACTTCGTCAAGCTCGATCACGGCGGCGGGCTCGGCACCGGTTATGGTCACATGAGCCGGATCGCGGTCAGCCCGGGCATGCGGGTGCGCCGCGGGCAGGTGATCGGCTATGTCGGTTCCACCGGGCTGTCGACCGGGCCGCACCTCCATTACGAAGTCTATCGCGGCGGTGTGCCGGTCAATCCCGCTGGCCTGACCTTCGCCACGCGCTCCGAGCTCGAGGGCAAGGAGCTGGCCGCCTTTCGGGCCCGGCTGACGGATCTCAAGCGGATCGCTCCCGGCGCGGCGCTGACCCCGCTGACCGCCGCAACCGCCGACGCGCGCGGCCCGGTGCGCGAGATCGACCGGCTCGACACGGCCGCCATCCGCGGCTGAGCCGATTGCCCGGCGGCGCATTTTCCGGCACTGACGCGCCCGATGACCGCCGCTTATCCCGCCCTCCGTCTGCGCCGCACGCGTGCGAGCGCGTGGAGCCGCGCGCTCCACCGCGAGACCGTACTGACGCCGGCGGACCTGATCTGGCCGCTGTTCGTCACTGAAGGTCACGCCGCCGAGGAGCCGATCGGCTCGCTTCCCGGTGTGTCGCGCTGGTCGGTCGATGGGATCGCCGCGCGGGCGCGCGAAGCGGCCGAGCTCGGCATCCCGTGCGTGGCGCTGTTCCCCAACACGCCGGCCGCAAAGCGCAGCGACGACGGGCGCGAAGCGCTCAATCCCGACAACCTGATGTGCCGCGCGATCAGGGCGATCCGCGAGGCGTGCGGCGATGCGGTGGGCATTCTGACCGACGTCGCGCTCGATCCCTACACCAGCCACGGGCAGGACGGGCTGCTCGACGCGCGAGGCCGGGTGGCCAACGATGCGACCGTCGAAGTGCTGATCGCCCAGGCGCTGGTGCAAGTCGAAGCGGGCGCTGACATCGTCGCCCCCTCGGACATGATGGACGGGCGGATCGGCGCGATCCGCGGGGCGCTCGAAGCCGGCGGGCATCACGACGTCCAGATCATGAGCTACGCTGCCAAGTACGCGAGCGCGTTCTACGGCCCGTTCCGCGACGCGGTCGGCAGCCGCGGGCTGCTCAAAGGCGACAAGAAGGGCTACCAGATGGACCCGGGCAATGCCGAGGAAGCCTTGCGCGAAGTCGCGCTGGACCTGGCCGAAGGCGCCGACAGCGTGATCGTCAAGCCCGGGCTGCCGTACCTCGACATTGTCCGCCGGGTCAAAGAGCGCTTCGAAGCGCCGGTGTTCGCTTACCAGGTGAGCGGCGAATACGCGATGATCGAAGCCGCCGCCGCGGCCGGCGCGGGCGAGCGCGAGGCGCTGGTGCTGGAAACGCTTCTGGCGTTCAAGCGCGCCGGCTGTGCGGGCGTGCTGACCTACCACGCGCCGCTCGCCGCGCGGCTGCTCAATGGCTGACGCGGTTATCGCGACACCACGGCTCGTCATCAGGCAGTGGCGTGACGATGATCTGCAGCTGTGGCTCGAACATCTGAATACGCCGGAAGTGAAGGCCCATTTGGGCGGCGTCCAGTTGTCAGAGACCGTCGCGGAAAGGCTCGCCAAGGCCAAGCAAGCTTGGGCCGACGACGGCTTCGCCTTCCTGGCGGTGGAATTGATCCAGTCCGGACGCTTCCTCGGAACTGTGGGGATCGGACGGATCGCCAACGACGGCGTTCCCGCAGCCCTGTCCGATGCGCTCCAGGTTGGCTGGCAGCTGCGCCAAGATGCCTGGGGTCATGGCTATGCCACCGAAGCGGCCAGCGCGATGTTATCGTGGGGCTTTGCGACGCTGGGGCTGCCGGGAGTCTATGCGCAGACGTCCGAGAGCAATCCGGCCTCGTGGCGGATAATGAAAAAGCTCGGAATGGAGCGGCTTCCCGAGCTGGATTACGATGCACCTGACTACCCGCCGGAGGACAATCCGACAATGATCTACGGCCTGACCCGCGAGAAGTGGCAACGAACCGCATGACCGCCCGCTTCCCGTGGGCGACGATCCTGCCGTTCGAGGGCAAGGAGCCGCAGATCCACCCAACCGCCTTCATCGCGCCCGGTGCGCGGATCATCGGCGATGTGACGATCGGGGCCGAGGCGAGCATTTGGTACAACTGCGTGCTGCGCGGCGACATCCACCGGATCGAGGTCGGGGCGCGCTCTAATGTGCAGGACGGAAGCGTGTTCCATGTCGAGGGTCCGCGGCCTGACACCGAGGGCCTCCCGACGATAATCGGCGAGGACTGCGTGATCGGGCACATGGCGGTGGTCCACGGGGCAGTGCTGGCGGACCGGGCGTTTGTCGGCATGGGCGCGCTGGCGATGGACGATTGCCGGATCGGCGAAGGCGCGATGCTCGCGGCCGGCGCGCTGCTCAGTCCCGGCAAGGCCATTCCCGCAGGCGAGGTATGGGTTGGCCGGCCCGCGAAATTCCTCCGCGCGCAGACTCCCGAGCAGATCGAGAAAATCCGCTTCCAGACCGAGCGCTATTGCCGGCTGGCCCAGCGCCACCTCGCCGAATTGCAACGCCAATGGGGGCTTTGACGACGTCACGGCGGCGCAAGTAGGGTGCGCGGTCAATCCCTGATCAAGCCGCGCACGGTCTCCATCCGATCGGCCTCGTGCGCCGGCTTGTCCCACCGGATCCGGCTGATCCGCGGGAAGCGCATCGCCACGCCCGACTTGTGCCGTTTGCTGGCATGGATTGAATCGAACGCCACTTCGAACACCAGGCTGCGGTCCGTCTCGCGCACCGGGCCGAAGCGGTTGACGGTGTGGTTGCGGACATGGCGGTCGAGCTGCTTCAGCTCGTCGTCGGTGAACCCAAAGTACGCCTTGCCCACCGGCAGCAGCTCGGCGCCCTGATCGGGATCGCCGTCCCAGCACCCGAATGTGTAGTCCGAATAGAAGCTCGACCGTTTGCCGCTGCCGCGCTGGGCGTACATCAGGACGCAATCGACCAGCAGCGGGTCGCGCTTCCACTTGTACCACAGGCCCGTGCGGCGCCCGGCGATATAGGGCGAATCGCGGCGCTTGAGCATCAGGCCCTCGATCGCCTCGTCGCGCGCGCCGGCGCGGATTTCGCCGAGCTGCTCGAAGTGCTCGGCCTCGACGACGGCCGAGAGGTCGAAGCGCTCGGCGGGCAGCCGCGGCATCAGCGCTTCCAGCCGCCGGCGGCGCTCCTCCCACGGCAGCGCGCGCAAGTCCTCGCCCTCCAAGATCAGCACGTCATAAAGCCGCACGAACGCGGGGTAGTCACGCAGCATGGCCTTGCTCACGGTCTTGCGCCCGAGACGCTGCTGGAGCGCGTTGAAGCTGGCCGCGCCGCCGCTCTCGCCGCCCTGGTGGGTGCCGCGCACTAGCAGTTCGCCGTCGAGCACCGCGGGAATATTCAGTGCGCCTGCCATTTCCGGAAAGGTGCCGGTCACGTCGTCACCCGAGCGCGAATAGAGCCGCGTTTCGCCGCCGGCGTGGACAAGTTGAACCCGGATGCCGTCCCATTTCCACTCGGCCACGTAGTCGGTGAGATCGAGGACCGCGTCCTCAAGCGGATGCGCGAGCATGAACGGGCGGAACAGCGGCATCGCTTCGGTGTCGGGCGGCGGCGCGCCGCCCGCCGCCCACGCGAACAGCGCCTCGTAGGGCGGTGCGAGCGCGTGCCAGTACTCCTCGACGTCCTCGACGTTGACCGCGAACGCCTGCGCGAACGCGGTCTTGGCGAGGCGCGCGGAAATGCCCACGCGCATCGCTCCGGTGGCCAGCTTGAGCAGCGCATAGCGGCCATCGGCGTCGAGCCGGTCGAGCAGCCGCGGCAATTCGGTCATTACCGAAATGCGGGTCATTTTACCAAGTAAGTCAACCGCTTCGCTCATCGTGGGCGGCGCCATGACGTCACCGGCGGGCTCTGGCCACAGCAAGCTTGCCGTCTCCGCGGTGTCGCCGACAAAGTCGCGGCTCAGCGACCACAACACAGGGTCGACCCGCTCGAACATGAGGTTGCGGATGGTGCTTGCCTTGACCGCGGGAAAGCTCAGGCAATCGGTCAGCGCCGCCAGCGCCCAGCCGCGATCCGGGTCGGGCGTGGCGCGCAAATAATCGGCGATCAAAGTCAGCTTGCCGTTGCGGCTCCGGGTGTAGACCAGGCCATCGACCAGGGCGGCAAAGCGCTCCACCTCAGTCGTCCTCATCTTCGTAGCCGACCAGTGCCAGCGCGCGGGCGCGGCGCTGGTGGAGCTGGCACCACCGCAGCAGCGCTTCCTCTCGCCCGTGCGTGATCCACGTTTCGGCCGGGTTCACCTCTTCGATCGTGCGGGTCAGCTCGCGCCAGTCGGCGTGGTCGGAAATCACCAGCGGCAGCTCGACGTTCTGTTGGCGGGCGCGCTGGCGCACGCGCATCCACCCGCTCGCCATCGCCGTTATGGGATCCGGCAGGCGCCGGCTCCAGCGGTCGTTGAGCGCGCCCGGTGGGCACACCACGATCGTGCCGCGCAGCTCGTCCTTCTTGGCGCCCGTGGCGCCGCGCAGCTCGCCCAGATCGACCCCGAAGGCCTGGTAGAGCTGGCACATCCGCTCCATGGCGCCGTGAATGTAAATGGCGTCATGATGCCCCGCGCGGCGCAGCTCGGCGATCACCCGCTGCGCCTTGCCCAGCGCATAAGCGCCGACCAGCACGCAGCGATCCGGATTGGCTGCCAGGCGCTCGCGCAGCTTGGCGATCTCGTGCTCGATCGGCGGGTGCACGAACAGCGGAAGGCCGAAGGTCGCCTCGGTGATGAATACGTCGCACGGGGTGACTTCGAACGGCGGGCAGGTCGGATCGGGGCGGCGCTTGTAGTCGCCGGTGACGATCACCCGCTCGCCGGCGTGCTCGAGCAGGATCTGCGCCGAGCCGAGCACATGGCCCGCGGGGATGAATGTCGCGTCGACTGCGCCGGGCAGGCGCAAAGTCTCGCCGTACGCGGCCGGCACCGCGCCTTCGCGGGTCTGGTAGCGTAGCTCCATGATCGCCAGGGTCGCGGGCGTGGCGAAGGTCCGGCCATGCCCGCCGCGCGCGTGGTCGGCGTGGCCGTGGGTCACCAGCGCGTGCGTGACCGGCTGCGAGGGATCGATCCAGCAGTCGGCCGGAACCACATGAATGCCGTGCGGTTCGGCTCGGATCCACGCGAAAGGGGCGCTCATGGATACGAAAATGGGCGGAACCGCTTAGCAGTTCCACCCACTTCGTTGTTACCGTCTTCCGCGGAAGGCCGGGGCGGCTATTCCTCGCCGGATTCGGCCTCGGGCTCTTCTTCCTTGCGGCCCTTCCTGGCCTTTGGCCGGGCCTTGGGCGCGGCCGGGGTCAGCTCGAAGGCGAGCTTGTCCTCCTTCAAGCTGACGTGGACCTCGCCGCCGTGGTTGAGCTTGCCGAACAGCAGCTCTTCGGCGAGCGGCTGCTTGACCTTGTCCTGGATCAGCCGCGACATCGGCCGCGCGCCGAATAGCTTGTCGTAGCCGCGCTTGGCGAGCCAGGCCCGGGCGTCGCTGTCGAACTGGATGTGCACGTTCTGGTCTGCCAGCTGCAGCTCGAGCTGGAGGATGAACTTGTCGACCACCCGGCTGACCGTCTCGGTCCCGAGGTAGGCGAACGGCACGATCGCATCGAGGCGGTTGCGGAATTCGGGCGCGAACATCTTCTTGACCGCCTCGTCGCCCGCATCCTCCTTGGTCCCCGCGCCAAACCCGATCGAGGCACGCGCCATGTCCGCAGCGCCCGCGTTGGTGGTCATGATCAGCACCACATTGCGGAAATCGACGGTCTTGCCGTGGTGGTCGGTCAGGCGCCCGTTATCCATCACCTGGAGCAGGATGTTGAACAAGTCGGGGTGAGCCTTCTCGATCTCGTCGAGCAGCAGGACGCAATGCGGATGCTGGTCGATCGCGTCGGTCAGCAAGCCGCCCTGGTCGTAGCCGACGTAGCCGGGAGGCGCCCCGATCAGCCGGCTGACCGAGTGGCGCTCCATGTACTCCGACATGTCGAAACGCTTCAGCTCGATCCCCATTATGCCGGCGAGCTGGCGCGCGACTTCGGTCTTGCCGACACCCGTGGGCCCGGAGAACAGGAAGCTCCCGATCGGCTTGTCGGGATCGCGCAGGCCCGCGCGGCTGAGCTTCATTGCCGTCGCCAGCAGGTCGATCGCCTTGTCCTGGCCGAACACCACGCGCTTCAGGTCACGATCGAGGTTGGCGAGTTGGGTCTTGTCGTCCTTGCTGACCGACTTGGGCGGTATCCGCGCCATTGTCGCAATGACCGCCTCGATCTCGCGCGAGGTGATCTTCTTCTTCCGCTTCGACGGCGGGACCAGCATTTGCATCGCGCCGACTTCGTCGATCACGTCGATCGCCTTGTCGGGAAGCTTGCGGTCGTTGATGTAGCGCGCGCTCAGCTCGACGGCGCTCTTGATCGCATCGGGCGTGTACTTGACCTTGTGGTGATCTTCGAACGCGGTCCGCAGGCCCTGGAGGATCTTGATCGTGTCCTCCACGGTGGGTTCGTTGACGTCGATCTTCTGGAACCGCCGCAGCAGCGCGCGGTCCTTCTCGAAGTGGTTGCGGAACTCCTTGTAGGTGGTCGAGCCGATGCAGCGAATCGCGCCGCTCGACAGCGCCGGCTTGAGCAGGTTGGAGGCGTCCATCGCCCCGCCGCTGGTGGCGCCGGCCCCGATCACGGTGTGGATTTCGTCGATGAACAGGACCGCGTCGGGCAGTTTCTCGAGCTCGTTCACGACTTGCTTGAGCCGCTCCTCGAAGTCGCCGCGATAGCGCGTGCCGGCGAGCAGCGCGCCCATGTCGAGCGAATAGATCACCGCGTCCATCAGCACTTCGGGCACGTCGCCCTCGACGATCTTGCGCGCCAGCCCCTCGGCAATGGCGGTCTTGCCGACGCCGGGATCGCCCACGTACAGCGGGTTGTTCTTCGACCGGCGGCACAGGATCTGGATCGTGCGGTCCACTTCCGGCCCGCGCCCGATCAGCGGATCGACCTTCCCGTCCAACGCCTTCTGGTTGAGGTTGACGCAGAACTGATCGAGCGCGGAGTCCTTCTTCCCGCTCTTGTCCGGCTTGTCTTCGCTCTTGGTTTCGGGCTCGTCGGAGCCTTGCGGCGAACGCGTCTCGATCTGGCGCCCGCCCTTGCCGATTCCGTGGCTGATGAAGCTAACCGCGTCGAGCCGGCTCATGTCCTGCTGCTGAAGGAAATAGACCGCGTAGCTGTCGCGTTCTGAGAACAGCGCGACCAGCACGTTGGCCCCGGTGACAGTGTCCTTGCCGCTCGACTGGACGTGCAGGATCGCCCGCTGGATCACCCGCTGGAAACCCGCGGTCGGCTGGGGATCGGCTTCGTCCTCGGTCTTGAGCGACTGGTATTCCTGATCGAGGTACTGGCGCACGACGCTCGACAGTTCGCCCAGGTCGACGCCGCAGGCGTTCATCACTTCGGCCGCATCGGGATCATCGACCAGCGCCAGCAGCAAATGCTCGAGCGTGGCATATTCGTGCGTCCGCTCGGTCGCGTGCTGGAGCGCGGTGTGGAGGGTCTTCTCGAGGTTCTGGGCGAAACTGGGCATGTCTGTTCAATCCAAGAGGAAGGATACGATCCGTCTGGTTACGATTGTGCGAAGCGCCGGTTGAATGCGTGAGGAACGCGGCGGCGTTCTGTTGTTAACGATGTGGGGCGCCAAACGGCGCTTGCAAAGAGGGGAAAGGCCGGCGGCCCGGTCAACCCTGTTCTCGCGGTCGGAACAGCGCATCGGCCAGCTTGCGTTTGTCGGCCGCCTTGGCGTGCTGCGCGCGGACGCGTTCGATCTCGGCTTCGAGCAGCGCGATGCGCTCGATCAACTCGTCCTGCGAATAGCTGTCGAGCAGCTCGCCGGCTAGCCGGCTCGCGGCGTCACCGCGGACCCGGGGGAGATCGTCCTCCATCCCATGCAGGATGAGTCCCCCCTCCCTTGCTGTCAACGGGTCCGATCACTAGGGCTTCGGACCGTGGCATTTGAGTCACTGCGGGGCGCGATGGCCGTTGATATTGCTAGTAAAATGCGCGCGATCGGGATCGCGGCGCCGGGCGGGCCCGAGGTGTTGCGCATCGAAACGCGGCCCGTGCCGGTGCCGGGCGAGGGCCAGGTACTTGTCCGGGTTGCGTTCGCCGGGGTCAATCGGCCCGATGTGCTGCAACGCCTCGGACGTTATCCGCCGCCGCCCGGCGCGCCCGACGTTCCGGGCCTCGAGATAGCCGGCGAGATCGTCGCCGGCGCGCCCGAATGGATCGGCCGTCAGGCCTGCGCGCTCGTCGCCGGCGGGGGCTATGCCGAATACTGCCTGGCGCGCGCGGAACATTGCCTGCCGGTCCCCGCCGGTCTGCCGCTGGCCGAAGCCGCGGCGCTGCCCGAAACGCTGTTCACCGTGTGGCACAACGTGTTCGAACGCGGCTGCGCGCGCGACGGCGAGACGCTGCTGGTCCACGGCGGTACCAGCGGGATCGGCACGATGGCGATCAAGCTCGCCAAGCTGTTCGGACTGACCGTGATCGTCACTTGCGGCTCGGCGCAAAAGTGCGACGCGGCCCGCGCGCTCGGCGCCGATCACGCGATCGACTACCGGGCGGAGGATTTCGTCGCCGCGGTCAACGGGCTGAGCGGTGCCAACGTGATCCTCGACATGGTCGCGGGTAGCTACACCCAGCGCAACCTCGATTGCCTGGCCGAGGACGGGCGGCTGGTAACGATCGCGGTGCTCGGCGGGGCGCGGGCGGAGATCGACATGGCCAAAGTCATGGTCCGGCGGCACACGCTGACCGGCTCGACGCTGCGCGGCCGGCCGGATGCCTTCAAGGCGCTGCTCGCGGGCGAGATCGAGCGCAAAGTCTGGCCACTGGTGGACCAAGGGCTCTTGCGCCCGGCGATGGACCGCATATTCCCGCTCGAACAGGCGGGCGAGGCGCAGCGCCGGATGGAAGCGGGCGGGCACATCGGCAAGATCGTGCTCGCCGTGGGAGAGGACTGACAGTGCAATCGATGAACTCACGGCCGGTGGCGCATAACCGGGCCGAACTTTACGCCCATGCCGATGCCTACCTGGCGGCACTTGCAGCCAAGGACCTGTCGCGGCTCAAGCTAGCCGACCGGGTCGTGTTTACCGAGAACAACGTCCAGCTCAGGCTTGGCGATGGCTTGTGGAACAGCGTCAGCGCGGTGCGCGGCAGCTATGACCTGAAGTGCGCCGATTTGTCGCAGGGCGAGGTGTGCTGGTTCGGCATCGTCGAGGAGCACGGCGTGCCCTCGGTCATGTCGCTGCGGCTCAAGATCGTGGGTGGGTTGATCGCCGAGATCGAGACGGTGGTCTGCCGCAAGGTCGATTTCAGCCCGTTCCCGAGCGTCGAGACTTATATTGCGCCGCGTCCGCTGATGCTCGCCGATGTCCCGGCCAAGCAGCGCCGCCCACGAGCGCGCATGATCGCGATTGCCGACGGCTATTTCGACACGCTCCAGCTCAACGACGGACAGCTGTTCAGCGAATTCACCGACGATTGCGACCGGGTCGAAAACGGGCTCCAGACCACCAACACGCAAATCGAGGGCTATCCCATCGCCGCGATGGGCTGCGCCGAGCAGTTCCGCCTCGGCCAGTACGTCTATGACGATCGCCTGCGCGACCGGCGCTTCCCGCTGATCGACGAGGAGAAGGGCCTGGTGCTCGCCGCCGGGTTCATCGACCACTCGGCCAAGGTGGTCGACATCACCTGGACCGACGGCAAGACCAAAGTCCGCTCGCCGTTCTTCTATCCGCACAGCTACGCGCTGCTCGAACTGTTCAAGATCACAGACGGCAAGCTTGCCGGGGTCGAGGCGGTGTTCGTCACCGTGCCTTACAACATGCCCTCGCCGTGGACGGCGTACCGGCCGGTCGACGCTGCTTGAATAAAACGGCGATGAAGTTCGGGCTATTCGACCATATCGACGCCAACGGGTTGCCGATCGGCGAGCAATACGCTCAGCGGCTGCGGCTCACCGAGCTCTACGACGCGCTCGGATTCTACTGCTACCACCTGACCGAACACCACGCGACTGACCTCGGCATGGCCTCCAGCCCCAGCGTGTTCCTGGCCGCGGTCGCGCAGCGCACCCGCACGATCAAGCTGGGCACGCTGGTCTACCTGCTGCCGCTGCATCACCCGCTGCGGCTGCTCGAGGAAGTGGGCATGCTCGACCAGCTCTCGGGCGGGCGGTTCCAGCTCGGCATCGGGCGCGGCGGGCAGCCGGCGGAGCATTCGCGGTTCGGCCTCGCCGAGGAGGACCTAGGGCCGATGTTCGAGGAAGCGCTGGCGATTCTCCAGCACGGGCTGGCGGGCGATCTCACGGCGCACAAGGGCCGCTATTACGACTTGCCCGACATTCCCTTGCGTATCCGCCCGCTGCAGCAGCCGCATCCGCCGCTGTGGTACGGCACCGCCTCGAGCCATCGCAACGCGTGGGCCGCGCAGCACCGGGTCAACCTGTTGACGCTGATCCCCAACGCGCGGACCCGGCCGATCTTCGACGATTACCGCGAACGGCTCGACAAACTTGGCGTCATGGCGGCAAACAGCCCGTTCATGGGCCTGGCCCGTCAGCTGGTGGTGGCGCCGAGCGACGGCGAGGCGGAGCGCATCGCCGAACGGGCGTGGACGCACTTCGCGCGCTCGTTCAACTGGTTGGTCGAATGGCTCGGCCGAGAGCCGTTCCCGATTGCGGAGACTTATGCCGGGGCAGCGCAAATGGGCATGGCCTTTGCCGGATCGCCGGCCTCGGTGCGAGACTTCGTCGCCCGCGCGCGCGACGAGGCGGGGGCGAACTACCTGACGCTCGAACTTGCCTTCGGCGACATGGCCGAGGCGGAAGCCGCGCAAAGCGCGACCCTGTTCGCGCGCGAGGTCATGCCGCATTTCACCTGAAGGAGCCCGCATGGACCCGCTGATCCTCCATGAAGACCCGCTGAGCGGCAATTGCTACAAGATCCGCCTGACCGCGGCGCTGCTTGGCCTGTCGCTCGAACGGCGCAGCTACGACATCCGCCAGGGCGAAACGCGCACGCCCGCGTTTCTCGCCGCCGTCAACCCCAACGGGCGCATCCCGGTGCTGCAAGTGGGCTCGCGCCTGCTTCCCGAAAGCAATGCCGCGTGCTGGTACCTTGCGGACGGCAGCGCGCTGATTCCCGCGGACCGTTGGGACCGGGCCGACATGCTGCGGTGGATGTTCTGGGAGCAATACAATCACGAGCCTAACCTCGCGACCCTGCGTTATTGGCTGGCCTACCTCGGCGAAGCGCAGCTCACCGACCTCCAACGCGCGCAAATCCCCGGCAAGCGGGCGGCCGGCGACGCGGCGCTGGCGCTGATGGACGACCACCTGGCCGAACACGCCTGGTTCGCCGGAGGCGTGGTCTCGCTCGCCGACATCGCGCTCTATGCCTACACCCATGTGTGCGATGCTGGCGGCTTTCGCCTCGGCGATTATCCGCAAGTGCAGGCATGGATCGGCCGGATCGAGGCGCTGCCGGACTTCGTGCCGATGGACTAACTGCCCTTGCCGTTCGCGCGTAATCGGCCTACAGCGCGCGGGCAATGGCCGCTCCGGATGGGGCGGCCCTTATATTTTCCGCCGGAGAAAACCCGTGGCCCAGCCCGCCCCCTTGATGCCGCACGCGACCGCTTCGTGGCTGGTCGACAATACCTCGCTCAGCTTCACGCAGATCGCCGAATTCTGCGGCCTGCACATCCTCGAAGTGCAGGCGATGGCCGACGATCTCGCCAGCTCCAAGTACACCGGGCGCGACCCCGTCCACTCGGGCGAGCTGACTCACGGCGAGATCGAGCGGGGCCAGGCCGATCCCGCTTACAGCCTCAAAATGCAGCGCGCCCCGGTCGACGTCAGCCGCACCAAGGGCCCGCGTTACACGCCCGTGTCGAAGCGCCAGGACAAGCCCGACGGCATCGCCTGGATCATCCGTAACCACCCGGAGATTTCGGATGCCCAGATCGGCAAGCTGATCGGCACCACTCGCAATACGATCAATGCGATCCGCGAGCGCAGCCACTGGAACATCCAGAACATCCAGGCGAAAGACCCGGTCACGCTCGGCCTGTGCTCGCAGCGCGAGCTCGACGCGGCGGTCGCCAAGGCGGCCAAGCGAGCCGGCACCGAAGCCGATCCGGCGCAAGTCGCCGCCGACCGCGCCGAAGATCGCGAGAAGCTGATCGAGGAGCTGCGCTTCCAGCGCGACAATGCGGTCAAGGTCGCCGGCGAAGTCGCCCAGGAAGCCGAAGCGGAGGCCTGGTTGGCCGCCCGCCGGGCGACCGAGAACACTTAGCCCCGCAGGCGAGTGGTTAGCTTGCCAGCGTCAGCCGGGGTTCGCCGTCTTCGGTAAGCCTCGGGGCGTCCTTGGCCTCGGCCGGCCTGGCGATCCGCGCCGCGGCTGGCTGCGCCCGATTTGCCGCAGCATCGGAGGCGAAGCGGCCGGTGACATTGGCGCCCTGCTCGATCGTCAGTGATTCGTAATGCACGTCGCCTTCGATCCGCGCATTGCGCAGCACGACCAGCTCGCGCACCGTGATGGTGCCCTTGACCGTTCCCGAGAGCCGCGCGGTGTCGGCGCTGATCGCGCCTTCGACCCGGCTGCTTTCGCCTTGTACCAGCGAGGCGCAGACGATGTCGCCTTCGATGGTTCCATCGATATGCAAGTCCGCCGAGGCTTCCACGTTGCCGCGAATGATCACATCGTTGCCGATGACGGAAAAGGTCGGGCTGCTAGCCACGGGTCGCGCTCCTTGCGGGGTGGGGGGTGGCGGACTGAAGCCGGGGTAGCTCGGTCCGGGCTCGGGCTTCTTCGAGAACATGGGGGGCGGTCTCCAGGAAGGGGCGCGGGTTGACCGCACGGTCGTTGATGCGAACTTCGAAATGAAGGTGCGGGCCGGTCGAGCGGCCGGAGCTGCCGATCAGCCCGATCACCTCGCCCGCGGCGACCGGCTCGCCGACCGCCGCGCGAAATGCGGACATGTGCGCGTAACGGGTTAGCAGGCCGTTGCCGTGGCTGATCTCGAGCACGTTGCCGTAACCGCTGCGCTGGCCGACGAAACTGACGGTGCCGGCGGCGGCGGCGTGGATCGGGCCGCCGATCGGGCCGCGGAAATCGAGCCCGGTGTGCATCGCGCCCACGCCGGTGAAGGGATCGCTGCGAAAGCCGAAACCAGACGACATCGTGTTCCGGTCGGCGGGCATGAATTGCGGGATGCTGGTCAGCCCGCGCTCGAGCGTGTCCATCCGCGCCAGGCTCAGGCCCAGCCGCTGGAAGCGGGGGTCGATCGAGCCGTCGGCTTCGGTCGCCAGGCGCACCAGCGGCCCACCCACGGCGCCCGATGGACGCAGCATCGCCGCCGGGTCGAGCCCCAACTGACGGATCGCGATCTGTGCGCGCGCGGCCCGGCGATCGGCAAAGCGGGTCATCCGCTCGACCAGCGCCAGCTGGCGCGCCTCGATGCGGGCCAGCGCGCCGGCTGCGGGCAGTGCGGCGCTGACCTTGCGAATGGTTTGGGCGGCCGCGTCGCGGCTGTCGGACACCGTGTCGCCCGGCTGGACATCGTCGGGCAGCATCTTGTCCATCTGCTCGAGGAACGTCTGCCGCCGCTCGAGGTCGGCTGTTACCTGGTGGAGGTCTTTGCGGTAGGCGGCGACGCGGCCTTCGGCGCTCGCCACCTCGGCGGCCCGCGCCAATAGCGACGACCGTTCGGCGCCACCCTGATAATGGATCACGACCATCGCGCCCAGCGCCAAACCCAGGATGCCGAGCACGGACACGGCCGAAGTGGCCGCCGCAATCTGCAGCCGCGAGGTGATCTTAATAAAGCGAACCTGGCCGTGGGAGCGCATGAAGAACTCACGCTCCGGAAACCAGGCCAGCAAGCGCTCGCGCAGCTTGCCAAAGGCGGTGATGTTCAAGACGACCCCAGTCCCATCCAAGGCGTTTCGAAATTGCTAGGCGCGTCCGGACGGGAGTCGAATCTCGGTTCCCGCCTTCGGGGCGAGCCGGGAGTCAAACGCGACGAGCCGTTCGGGAAGCTGGATAAATTTCCGTTGGGGCGCCGAAGATTTGGACGCGCCGCATGATGGATTTGCATCCGATTCGGCCTGACAAGCGGGCAAGGCGATGATAAGCGCGCGCCATGTCGACCCAGCCTGTCCCGAGCCCCGACCTTACCGCGCTGGTCGAGCAACTGGCCCTCGCGGGCCGCGCGGCACAACGCGAGCTGGCGCGCCTGAGCGCCGCCGACAAGGCGGCGGCGCTGCGCAGCGCCGCGCGCGCGTTGCGCAGCGCCTCGGCCAAAGTCCTGGCCTCTAACGCCGTGGATGTCGCGGCGGGACAAGCGGGTGGGCTGTCGGGCGCGATGCTCGACCGGCTGAAGCTCGACGATGCGCGGCTGACCGG
>JBDSDC010000146.1:0-10800 GCA_039920725.1 Croceibacterium sp.
GCCGTCACCCGGCGCGAGACCAACGGTTGGAAATGGCCCGCGTTCATGCTCGCATATCTGTTCGCCCTCGCCTACATCTTCGCGGGACTCACCTACTGGGGCGCGTTGGCGCTCGGTCTGTAGGGACACGCGGGGATTTTTTCATGGCAGGCAGCGTCAACAAGGTCATCCTGATCGGCAACCTCGGCGCCGATCCGGAAGTCCGCTCGTTCCAGAACGGCGGCAAGGTATGCAACATCCGCATCGCGACGTCGGAGAACTGGAAGGACAAGAGCGGCGAGCGGCAGGAGCGCACCGAATGGCATAATGTCGCGATCTTCTCCGAAGGGTTGGTCGGCGTCGCCGAGCGCTATCTGAAGAAGGGCAGCAAGATCTACGTCGAGGGCCAGCTGCGCACCCGCAAGTGGCAGGGACAGGACGGCGCGGACCGCTATACGACTGAGGTCGTGCTGCAGGGCCCCGGCTCGGTGCTGACCATGCTTGACGGCGCCCCTGGTGGCGGCGGCGCGCGGAGCGGTGGCGCTGGCAATTGGAATGAAGGCGGCGGGGGATCGCGCGGCGGCGGCAAGACCGGCGGCGATGACTACGGCCGATCCGGCAGCGGTTCGCGCAGCGCGTCCGACTTCGCCGACGATCTGGATGACGATATCCCGTTCTGAGCCTGCCGGGTCTCATCCTCCCGGCACAGGAATGGATCGCCCTTACCCTTTTTTCAGCCCCGCCAGCGCCGCGAAAGGCCCTTCCCTGCCTTCGCCCAGTCCGGCCGAGCGTCGCGCCGCGTCGGCGGCGGGGCCGGTCGCGAAGGGGTCGATCGCCAGCGCCAGGCTCTGCGCGACCGCCTCGCCGAGATCGACAACCGTGCCCGTATATTCGATCTCGTCGTAGTCTTCGGCGGCGAGGTCGATTTCGACACCCGGCGCGTGATCGGGGCGTGCAGGCACAAACCGGAAGGCCACTGGCCCGGCGATTGCAACGGCGAAATCCTCGGCCGAGACCGCGCAGCTCTGGATGACGTCGGCGGCGAACCTGCCGCGCGCGTCGACCGTCTCGCCATTTCGGTCCAGCGCCACGTCCGCGACAAGACGGCCGATCCCCACCAGCCCGAAGCGGCGCGCGAGCGCCTCGCGCTCCGCCTCCTCCGCCTCGATAGCCATGTTACGACCGTCGGCCTGGCGCAAATCGACGATCCGCGAAAACTCCGGAGCGCTCACAGTGCGAATTCTCCCGCCAGCAGCGCCGGAGCGGGGGTGGCATCGAGCGTGGCCACGAGCGCCCCGGCAAGCCGCGCCGCTGCCGCCGGGTCCGCACCCTCGACCAGCGTGAGGTTGCGCGCGATCACCGGGGTAAGCGCGTCGAGTCCGCCGGGCACCGCATCGCGCAGCGCGCCGAGCCTGCCGCCGAGCACCCCCATCAGCCGCCCGATATGCTTGCCGACGACGAGATCGCCGACCCCGCTCTGGCGCAGCTGACCGTCCATGTCCTCGACGAACAACTCGGTCAGCAGCGCCTGCTGGGCCGCGGTTTCGGGCGCTTGCTCGAGCCGCAGCAGCACCAGCGCGAGGACCGCGGTGACCATGTCGAAGCGCCCCTCGACGCTGTCCGCTACACCGCCCTCGCGGTACCACAGCGGGTCGCGCGCGCGGGACACGAGCGAGTGCCACAGCGGGCGCAAGTCCTCTCGCGGATCGGGGCGGGGGCGAAACAGGCGCGCGATCAGCGACACGGCAAAACGTCCATTCAGCAGCTATTCAATGGCCTCTGGCCACCCGCCATTGCGTGGGCCGGCGCCACCCCGTAAGGGTCGCCGCCGATATAGGCGACAACGCGGAGAAGTCGAGGAAATGGCGGTTCCAGCCAAGATTATCGGACGGTTGGGTGTAGCGCTCGCGGGGGCCCTGGCGGCCGGCGGGTGCAGCTCGATCGTCACTCACCGCGGCTATATCGCGGACGAGCTGCTGGTCCAATCGGTCGAGCCTGGGGTCGACAACCGCCAGTCGGTCGAACGCACGCTCGGCCGGCCGTCGTTCACCACCCAGTTCGGCGCGCCGGTGTGGTATTACGTCGGCAGCAATACCCACCAGGCGCCGTTCAACAGCCCCAAGATCTACCAGCACGGGGTCATGGCGGTCAGCTTCGACGGCGCGGGCAACGTCGCCAAGGTCGAGCGCAGCGGAATGGAGAAGGTCGCCCGGATCGATCCCAACGGCGACAGCACGCCGACGCTGGGGCGTGAGCGCGGCTTTCTCGAAGACCTGTTCGGCAATATCGGCGCGGTCAGCACCGGCGGCGGGACCGGCAAGAGCGGTGGCGGAAGCGGCGGCGGCGGAAGCTGACGCCCCGCACGTCCTGAGCCCGGCGAAGGATTGAAGCCGCCCCCGGCCCCTCCCATATCGCGCTCCATGGACGGTCAACAGGCGAGCCACGGCCTCATCCAGTGGCACGGCACCACCATCATTGGGGTCAAGAAGGGCGGCCGCACCGTCATCGCGGGCGATGGTCAGGTGTCGATGGGCAACACCGTGATGAAGCCCAATGCCCGCAAGGTCCGCCGGCTGGGTGAGGGCGGCCCTGAAAAGGGCAATGTCATCGCCGGGTTCGCCGGGGCGACCGCCGATGCCTTCACGCTGTTCGAACGGCTCGAGAAAAAGCTCGAGCAGCACCGCGGCCAGTTGCTGCGCGCGGCGGTCGAGCTGGCCAAGGATTGGCGTACCGACAAGTACTTGCGCAATTTGGAAGCGCTGATGATCGTCGCCGACAAGGACACGCTGCTGGTGCTGACCGGGACCGGCGACGTGCTCGAGCCCGAGGGCGGCATCGCCGCGATCGGCTCGGGCGGCAACTACGCGTTGTCGGCCGCCAAGGCGCTCACCGATTACGAGGACGACCCCGAGAAGATCGCCCGCCGCGCGATGGCGGTCGCGGCCGAAGTATGCGTGTTCACCAATGACCGGGTGACGGTGGAAGTAATCTGAGCCCTTCGACCGCGGAAAGTAAAATGCACGAACACCTGACCCCCAAAGCCATCGTCGCCGCGCTTGACGAGCATATCATCGGCCAGGCCGAAGCCAAGCGCGCGGTCGCGGTGGCGCTGCGCAACCGCTGGCGGCGGCAGAAGCTGCCCGCCGAGCTGCGCGACGAGGTCACCCCCAAGAACATCCTGATGATCGGGCCGACCGGCTGCGGCAAGACCGAGATCAGCCGCCGGCTCGCCAAGCTGGCCGAAGCGCCGTTCGTCAAGGTCGAGGCGACCAAGTTCACCGAAGTCGGCTATGTCGGGCGCGATGTCGAACAGATCGCCCGCGACCTGGTCGAGGAAGCGATCCGGCTGGAGAAGGAGCGCCGGCGCGAGGCGGTGCGCGAGGCGGCGAGCAAAGCAGCGATGGCCCGGCTGCTGACGGCCCTGGTCGGCGACAGCGCCAGCGAGGCGACCCGCGAGAGCTTCCGCCAGCGGATCGTCGAGAACGCGATGAACGAAGTCGAAGTCGAGATCGAGCTCGAAGATGCGCCGCAGGCCGCGTTCGAGATGCCCGGGATGGGCGGCAATGTCGGGATGATCAATTTGTCCGAGATGATGGGCAAGGCGTTCGGCAAGGCCAACCTCAAGCGCCGCAAGCTCAAGGTACCCGATGCGTGGGACAAGCTGGTCGACGAGGAATCGGACAAGCGCATGGACCAGGACGACGTCGCCCGCGTCGCGCTCCACAACGCCGAGACCAACGGTATCGTGTTCCTCGACGAGATCGACAAGATCGCGGTTTCGGATGTGCGCGGCGGCTCGGTCAGCCGCGAGGGCGTCCAGCGCGACCTGCTGCCGCTGATCGAGGGCACCACGGTGGCGACCAAGTACGGGCCGATGAAGACCGACCACGTGCTGTTCATCGCCAGCGGCGCGTTCCACGTGGCCAAGCCCAGCGACATGCTGCCCGAGTTGCAGGGCCGGCTGCCGATCCGGGTCGAGCTGAAGGCGCTGACCGAGGCCGACTTCGTCGCGATTCTGAGCGACACCCGCGCCAACCTGGTCGCGCAGTACAAGGCGCTGATCGGGACCGAGAACGTCACCCTCGAAGTGACCGACGACGCAGTCCGCGAAGTCGCCCGGATCGCCGCTCAGGTCAACGAGAGCCTCGAGAACATCGGCGCTCGCCGCTTGCAGACGGTGATGGAAAAGCTGCTCGAGGACCTGAGCTTCGAAGCCGAGGACCGCCAGGGCGAAACCGTGACGATCGACGCCGCCTACGTCCGCGACCGCCTCAGCGACCTCGCGCAGGACGCGGACCTGAGCAAGTACGTGCTGTAAAAGCCTCTCTCGTTGCGAGAGAGTTGGTGAAGGTGCGCTGGATTGCGGACTGGCGCCACCTGACTGACACCGTCCGCGCCTTCGGCGCTGCTCCCTCTTCGCGGCATGTCCGCCGAGGCGAATCGGGGGTTGGTCGATGGGCTGCGGCTTGCGGGCGAGGGCCGGGCAGGGGTAGTCGCCGGAGAAACCAACGCCCATTCGAGGGATTGCAACCGATGCTTCATCATGTCCTCCTGGCCGGCGCCTCGCTCGCCGCGTTCGCCCTGGCCGCCCCGCTCGCCGCGCACGACCGGGCCCGGCCCGCAGCCGCGGCGGCGGTCACCGCGCCGCCGATCAAGTTCACCGAATGGAAGCTCGCCAACGGGCTGACCGTGATCGCCCTGCCCGATGCGACCACCGCCAACGTGATGACCAGCGTGTGGTACGATGTCGGCAGCAAGAACGACCCCGAGGGGCGCTCGGGCTTCGCCCATCTGTTCGAGCATATCCTCAGCCGCAAGACGCAGAACATGCCCTACAACATGATCAACCGGCTGACCGAGGATGTTGGCGGGCAGCGCAACGCCAGCACCGGCGACGACCGCACCAATTATTTCGAGATCGTTCCCGCGGCCTTCCTCGAGACCATGCTGTGGACACACGCCGAGCGGATGGCGCGCCCGGTGGTCGATGAAGAAGTGTTCGAACGCGAACGCGCGATCGTGAAGGAGGAGCTGCGCCAGCGCGTGCTCGCGCCGCCGTACGGCATCCTCCAGCGCTACCTCCTGGCGGAGAACGCGTTCGACCGGCTGCCTCAGCGGCGCGCCGGGATCGGCAGCATCGAACAGCTCGATTCGGCCACGCTCGCCGATGCCCGCGCGTTCCATCAGGCGTTCTACGGCCCCGACACCGCGACGCTGATCGTCTCGGGCAACTTCGATCTCGCGCGGCTGCGCACGCTGGTGAACCAATACTTCGCCGCGATCCCGCGCCGGCCCGATCCGATCCCGACCGGCATCGCCGTGCGCGAGGCGCGCCGCACCAGCCCGCGCATGGTCCATGGCACCGGGCCCAACGTGCCGCTGCCCGCGGTGGGCGCGATCTACCAGCTGCCGGAGGCCGCCAGCCCCGACGTGCCGGCTTTGACCGTGCTCGATGCGGTCCTCTCGGCCGGCGAGAACAGCCGCCTCTACAACGCGCTGGTCCGCACCGGGAAGGCGGTGGCGATCACCGAATTCCTCGAGCAGACGCAGGAGGGCGGGTTCATCGCGCCCTATGCGGTGATCAATCCCGCCGCCGACCAAAGCGCAATCGCGCAAGTGATCTCCGCCGAGATCGACAAAGTGCGCAGCCAGCCGGTCAGCGCCGCCGAGCTGGCCGAAGCCAAGAACCAGCTCGTCGCCATCGCGCTCGCCAGCCGCGAGACGCATTCGGGCCGCGCGTTCGAGCTGGGCGAGGCGCTGGTCACTTACGGCGATGCCCGGGCGGCCGACAGCAATCTCCAGGCGATCACGCGGGTGACCGCGGCGGACGTCCAGCGGGCCGCGCGCGTCTGGCTCGACCCGCACAGCGCGGTCAGCTTCACTTACACCCAAGGCTCGGGCGAGCCGGCGACTTACGCCAACCCCGCGCCGATGCCCCGGTTCGCCGCCGTCCCGACCGCCACCGGCGAGCCGTCCAAGCTCAATCCCGAAGGTCAGCGCACGGCCCCGCCGCCGCCCGCCGCTGCGCCGCAGGTCGCCCGGCCAAAGATCACCCAGAGCAAGCTGGCAAACGGCATGCGGCTTGTTGCCGCGCAGACCGGCTCCGTGCCGCTGGCGACGATCAGCGTGGTCCTCCCCGGCGGCACCGCCACCGATCCGGCGGGCAAGGCGGGCGTGGCCGAATTCGCCGCGGGCCTGGCCGACAAGGGCACACCCACGCGTACCGCCCGGCAGATCGCCGCCACGCTCGAAAGCCTGGGCGCGTCGATGGGGTCCACGACTACGCCCGACGGGGTGGTGTTCAACCTGACCGCGCCCGCCGCCAATCTGGCGGCCGCCGGCGCGGTGCTGGCCGACGTGGTCCGAGGTGCCAGCTATCCGCAAGACGAGCTGGCGCGCGAACAGGCGCGCAGCGTCGATTCGCTCAAGCTCGCGCTCAAGGATCCCGGCTCGCTGGCGGCAATGGTCGCCGCGCGGGTGTTCTACGGCGCCGCGCCTTACGGCTCGGTCGCGACTACCGACAGCCTGCCGCGGATCACCCGCGCCGATCTGACAGCGTGGCGCACGGCGCACTGGCACCCGGCCAGCGCGCAGATCGTGGTCAGCGGCGGCCTCACCCCGGCCGAGGCGCAGCGGATCGCCGGCGCGCTGTTCGGCGATTGGCGCTCGCGCGCTCCGGTGCCGGCCACGGTCCTCGCGCCCGCCGGTCTGGCCCCGGTGCCGCGAACGGTGGTGATCGACATGCCCGAGGCGGGGCAGGCCGCGGTCTATGTCGGCACCCGGGCGGTCGCGCGCGCGGGCGAGGACTATTATCCGCTGCTGCTCGCCAACAGCGTGCTCGGGGTCGGCTCCAACGGCCGCCTGTTTGATGAAGTGCGGACCAAACGCGGGCTCAGCTACGGCGCCTATAGCGCGCTGCCCTCGCGTGCCGATGCGGCGGTGCTGACCGCCACCGCACAGACCCAGAACGCCACCGCGGACGAAGTGGTGCAAGTCATGCTCGACCAGTTCGCCGGGCTCGGGGCGCGGCCGGCGGCAGAGGACGCGCTGCAGAAGCGGCGGCTGTTCCTCGGCGGCGCACTGTCGCGCCAGCTGGAGACCAGCGCCGGGTTCAACACGCTGGTCGCGGGACTGCTGCTGCAGGGGCTCTCGCCGGACGAAGCACTCCGCCTGACGGACCGCTACGCCGCGGTCACGCCGGAGGCGGCAGCGGCGGCGGCGCGGCGCTATGTCACACCGGCGCAGGCCTCGGTGGTGGTGGTCGGCAAGGCCAGCGAGTTCATCGACGCCTTGCGGAAAATACGCCCTGACGTGGTGGTCATCCCGGCGGCCCGGCTCGACCTGGGCGGCGCGGCGCTGACCGGCGGATAGCGGCTATTCGGCGGCTTCCTCCAGCTCGTCGTCCTCGGTCAACTGGCGCAGCCACATGTCGGCATAGAGCCCATCGCGCTTGAGGAGCTGCGCGTGGGTGCCCGATTCGTGCAGCCGGCCTTCGTTGAGCACGTAGATCAGGTCGCAGTCGGCAATCGTCGACAGGCGGTGCGCGATGGCGATGGTGGTGCGGTGCTCGGACACCCGGTGGAGCGTCGCCAGGATGTCCTGCTCGGTGCGGGTATCGAGCGCACTGGTCGCTTCGTCGAGCAGCAGGATCGGGGGGTTCTTGACCAGCGTCCGGGCGATCGCCACGCGCTGCTTCTCGCCCCCCGACAGCTTGAGCCCGCGCTCGCCGACTTCGGTGGCGAGGCCCCGCGGCAGGCGCTCGATCAACGGCCAGATCGCTGCGCCTTTTGCCGCGCTGGCGACCTCTTCGTCGCTCGCCCCTTCGCGGCCATAGGCGATGTTGTAGCCGATGGTGTCGTTGAACAGCACGCTGTCCTGCGGGACGATGCCGATCTGGGCGCGGAGCGACTCCTGCGTCACGTTGGCCAGGTCCTGCCCGTCGATCAGGATCCGGCCCGACCACGGATCGTAGAACCGGAACAGCAGCCGCCCGATCGTTGACTTGCCCGCGCCCGAAGGCCCGACCACCGCGACGTGGCCGCCGGCCGGAACTTCTATGCTCAGGCCGTGGAGGATCTCGCGGTCGCGGTCGTAACCGAACACCACGTTGTCGAACACGATCGTCGGCTTGCGGATCGCCAGCGCCGGCGCGCCGGGTGCATCGCGGACCTCGATATTGGTGTCAATCAGCTTGAACATCGCCGCCATGTCGATCAGCCCCTGGCGGATCGTGCGGTAAACCCATCCGAGCATGTCGAGCGGGCGGAACAGCTGGGCGAGGTACGTCTGGACCAGCACCAGATCGCCGACCGAGAGCACGCCCAGGCTCCACTTCCACACCGTGAAGCACAGCGCCGCGGCCATCATCAAGTTCATGATCAGCGCCTGGATGATGTTGAGGAGCCCGAGCGAGTTCTCGCTGGTGATCGCGGCTTCCTGATAGGCGCGCATCGCCCCGCCGTAGCGTTCGAGCTCGCGCTTCTCGGCGCCGAAGTACTTCACCGTCTCGTAGTTGAGCAGCGAATCGACCGCGCGGGCGAGCGCCAGCCCGTCGAGGTCGTTCATCCGTTTGCGCAAGCTGGTGCGCCACTCGGTGATCATCCGCGTCAGCCAGATATAGCTGGCGACGGTCAGCGCGGTGGCGGCGACCATCTCCCACCCGAACTTCAGGTAGAAGATCACCGCCACCACGATCAGCTCGACCGCGGTCGGCAGGATGTTGAACAGCAGGAAGTAGATCATCGAATTGATCGACTTGGTGCCGCGCTCGACCACTTTGGTGACTTCGCCGGTACGGCGCGAGAGGTGAAAGCGCAGCGACAGACGGTGGAGGCGAGCGAACACGTCCTCGGTCAGCTGACGGACCGCATCCTGGCCGACGCGTTCGAAGATGATGTTGCGGACGTTGTCGAACACCACCGTGGCGAAGCGGCCGGCGGTGTAAGCGAGCACCAGCCCGAGCGCGACCCACATCGCCTGGTTTCCGCGCTGGGCCATCGCATCGATCGCCCCGGCATAGGCGAACGGCAGCGCCAGCACGACGGCCTTGGCGAGCACGACGAACACCGTCGCGCCGGCAATTCGCCCGCGCAAGTCAGGACGGCCCTTCGGCCACAGGTAGGGCAGGAACCGGCGGATCGTGGCCCAGCCGGCCGGGTCCGGCGCGCCGCGCGGTCCCTCACTCGTCTCCGTCATCGCTCAGGAAGTGGGGCCGCGCGCGCTCCGCGGCAATGGGCAATCGTCAGCGGCGCAGAAGCGTGCCGGTGGTGAATTCCTCGCCCGGCGGCAGGTCGAACAGCACGCGCTGAGTATCGAAGTCGATCGCCACGCGGTTGAACAGGCGCAACTGCTCCATGCCCAGGATCAACGTCGGCTCGCTGGACAAGCCCAGCGCCTCAAACGTCGGCGACGCGGCGAACAGGATCGGCAGGTTGTGCAACTCCACCTGGTCGATCACCAACTCGTTCGCGAATCGCACCGGGCCGGTCAGCGAAATGCCGTTGATGTCGGTCACCGTTGCTTCACCCATGTCGCGCGATCGCCGCCGCAGCCGATCGAGAAGCGCAGGATTGCCGGTGCTGCCCTGCGCCCCGGTATCGATGATGACCGCGGTCTTGACGCCATCGAGCCGGGCCTGGGTGATGATCAGCTGACCCAGGATGCGGTGAGCTCGGACGATGATCTCGTAGCCCCGGTTGCCGCCCAAGTCCTTGGCAGGCGCGACGTGGACCGACTTGCCCTTGAAATCGATCAGGACCCGCTGGCCCTGCAGCGCATCGAGCCCCAGCACTCCGTCCGCGCCGCCGATGTTGGCACCGTCGACCAGCGGCGCAGTGGCCACGTTGAAGTTGCGGCGGCCAAGCTCCATGCCATCGATGGCCGCAGTCTCGATCTGCCGGCGGCTGGCTATCCCGACCAGCGTTGCGGGCCGCCGATCGTTCAGCGCAAGCTTGTCGGCCAACGCGCGCGAGACCACGGTCGCCTGGGCGCCAGTATCGATCAGGAACTGATAGGGTCCGGTGCGGTGAATCGACACCGGAACCGTCATCCGGCTATAGGGCTCGCTGGCGATCGAGAACACCTCGACCCGAGCCAAGTCGGGCGCGTCGGTCGAGGTGACGACAATCCCGCTGGCCAGCGCCAGCCCGGCGGCAAGGAATTGCCAGGGCATCGCTCAAGTCTCCCGCCACCGGCACGGTCGCCGTTGGCTGCACGCATCATACCACGCGCGCGCCGCCGTTCCAAACGGCGCCCGCGATGGGATCTACCTGGGCCGCAAGTGACCCTGGAAACGGCGGATTTCCGTGCGTTTCCGCGGGCGACGCAACAAAAGTGCAAAAAGGCGTTGACCGAATCCGACGCCCTCCATATAGGCCCCTCACCGACGCGGCGCTGCCGGTTTCGACTGGCTCCAACTGCTTCGGTCGCCAATACAGAACGGACAACCGGTCCCCCGGTCTAAATCGGGGATCGCCAAGTTGTCCGCCTCTTTCGTTGGACGGCTCTTTGACATTGTCGGTTTAGATGAAGGGACATGTGGGCGACGGCGCCCGGTCCGGGGGTTTTAAGGCTCCGGATACCGGTTAGTTAATGCCGAGCCATACATTGTCCTTCGTATCCATTACGTTTGATAGTGCAGGTATCGGCTCCTTAAATTCGGGTCATACGGTTGGCGATCTTCGGCCTTGTGTCGGGGATCGTGCCGGATGGTTCGTGACACAAACTTGAGAGTTTGATCCTGGCTCAGAACGAACGCTGGCGGCATGCCTAACACATGCAAGTCGAACGAGACCTTCGGGTCTAGTGGCGCACGGGTGCGTA
>JBDSDC010000147.1:0-25934 GCA_039920725.1 Croceibacterium sp.
ACCACTTCGAGCGCCTCGTCCTCGCTATGCGCGGCCAGAGCGACCGCGGCGGTCACCCGCTTGCCCTCGATCTCGACCGCGTCGCCCTCGGTGATGCCGAGCGCCTGAAACGCGGTGCGCGGCATGCGCGCGAACCCGCGGCCGCTTTCCTCTCGCCGCGCGTCGGCGACTTGCAGCTTGATGGTGTTGCGCTCGATTTGCGCCGCGTCCGCGTCCGCCATAGCCCTCTCCGATGTGGCAGCGTCCAGCTAGGCATGCGCCGCCGCTATTGCAAACCGCCAGCGCGCGCGATGGTGCCTGCCCGCAGGGGCCGGGAGCCGGAAAGAAAAGAGGCCCGACCGTTGCCGGCCGGGCCTGGAAGTTTTGGGAGAGGATGCCTGAAAGGCCTGCTCTGTATGCTGCTGAGCGGTTCATCTCGCAAGTGCGAAAAGCGCAATCCACATTGCGAAATTTGCAACTTGGCGCTTTGTCTCCGTAATAGCACCTAACCCAGGCGCCTTCGCCACGCCGGCTTCCTTAAATGCCGCAGTGCGGCGACGTTTCCGCCGCGATGCAGCGTAGCGGTGACAGGCTGGCGCCGAGCCCCTATGAAGGCCCGATGCAGAAACTCTATCCAGATGCCGGCGCCGCGCTCGAGGGATTGTTGCGCGACGGGCTACTGATCGCGGCAGGCGGTTTTGGCCTGTGCGGCTTGCCCGAACGCCTGCTCGACGCGATCCGGGCGAGCGGAGTCAAAAACCTGACTTTCGCGAGCAACAATGCCGGGATCGACAACGAAGGCATCGGCAAGCTGCTACGCACCCGCCAGGTGAGCAAGATGATCAGCTCGTACGTCGGCGAGAACAAGGAATTCGAGCGCCAGTACCTCGCGGGCGAGCTTGAGGTGGAGTTCTGTCCCCAGGGCACGCTGGCCGAGCGGATGCGCGCGGGCGGCGCCGGCATTCCCGGCTTCTACACCAAAACCGGCGTCGGCACCCAAGTGGCCGAAGGCAAGGAGGTTAAGGTGTTCGACGGAGAGGAATACATCCTCGAGCGCGGGATCTTCGCCGACTTGTCGATCGTCAAGGCGTGGAAGGCGGACGAGACCGGCAACCTCATGTTCCGCAAGACCGCCCGCAATTTCAACCTGCCCGCCGCGACGTGCGGCAAAGTCTGCGTGGTCGAAGTCGAGCAAGTGGTGCCGACCGGCAGCCTCGACCCCGACTGCATCCACCTGCCGGGCGTCTATGTGCAGCGGATGATCGTCGGCGCGCCTTACGACAAGAAGATCGAGTTCACCACTACGCGCGAAAGGGCTGCGGCATGATCCGGACAACCGTGCTCCGCGGCTTGGCCCTGGCTATATGCGCAGCGTTGGCAGCGTGCGCTGCGCAGCCTGCGCCGGTCGTGGCCACCGCACCTGCGGCAGCCGAACGGCCTGCCACCGCGCCCAATCCGCCGGCCACGATGCAATGGCTCTACGGCTCGGGCGAAGCGGGTGCGGCGAGCATTCAGGCGTACCATGCCATGCGCGATTACGTACTGGCTGCCGCCCGCAATCGCCCACGCGACAGCGTCGTGCTGGCCCCTGCGGCGACCTTGGCCGCGCCGAGCTTCATTGCCTGCGGCAATCGGCCGCTGGCGGTGGTGCTCGATGTCGACGAGACGGTCCTGCTCAACCTCGGCTACGAGTTCGACGATGCCAGCCATCCGGGGCGGGCTCGCGACGACAAGCGCTTCGGGCGGTGGGAGCAGAGCGGAGCCGACAAGGTCGTGCCGGTGCCGGGCGCCGTCACCGCCCTGCGCGCCATCCGCGAGGCGGGCGTCACGGTGATCTTCAACACCAACCGCGCGGCCGAGAACGCCGCCGGCTCCGAAGCCGCGCTTGCCGGCGCAGGGCTCGGCCCGGCCAAGCACGGCGACACGCTGTACTTGCGCGGCGACCTCGGCAGCGGCTCGGGCAAGGACAGCCGCCGCGCCGACATTTCGCGCCGGTTCTGCGTGGTCGCTATGGCCGGCGACCAGTTCGGCGACTTCACCGACTTGCTCAACGAACGCACCCTCGGAGTGCAGGAGCGCCGCCGGAGCGCCGCCAGCGGGAGCCTCGCGGGCTTGTGGGGCAACGGCTGGTTCGTTCTCCCCAACCCGGTCTATGGGCCCGGCGTGCGAGGCACTTTCGACGAGGTGTTCCCAGCCGACAAGCGCTGGACCGACGCCGCGAAGGATGCCCGCTGATGCCATGGACCCGCGACGAGATGGCCGCGCGCGCGGCGCGTGAGCTGCGTGACGGTTACTACGTCAACCTCGGCATCGGCATCCCCACGCTGGTCGCCAACCACATTCCCCCCGGCATGGACGTAACGCTCCAGTCGGAGAACGGGATGCTCGGGATCGGTCCGTTTCCTTATCCCGACGAAGTCGATGCCGACCTGATCAATGCCGGCAAGCAGACCATCAGCGAGCTGCCCAGCAGCGCCTATTTCGACAGCGCGGCGAGCTTCGCGATGATCCGCGGCGGGCACATCGACCTCACGGTCCTCGGCGCGATGGAAGTCAGCGAAGGTGGCGACATCGCCAACTGGATGATCCCCGGCAAGCTGGTCAAGGGCATGGGCGGGGCGATGGACCTGGTCGCCGGGGTCAAGACCATCATCGTGGTGATGGAGCACGTGTCGAAGAACGGCGATCCCAAGTTCACCCCGGCGTGCACGCTGCCGCTGACAGGCAGGAACGTGGTCGACATGGTGATCACCGATCTGGCGGTATTCCGGCGCCCCGATCACGCCAGCGAGTTCCGCCTAATCGAGCTCGCTCCCGGCGTCTCGGCGGAAGAGGTGGCGGAGAAAACCACAGCCCGCTACTTGTCCTGACCAGCGCCTTCAAAAAGGGGCGCGGGGATGGGAGCGGGGGCCGATGAGACGCGATTCGCCACGCCTAGCACTGATCCTGCTGACCGCCATCAGCACCGTCGGGTTCATCGACCGGATCGTGCTCAACGTGCTGGCGGTCCCGATCAAGACCGAGTTCCAGTTGAGCGATACCCAGGTCGGCCTGATGACCGGGTTCGCGTTCTCGTTCCTCAACGTCACGCTGGGCATCGTGATCGCCCGTTATGCCGAGCGCGGACGGCGGATGTCGCTGATCGTGGCCGGCGCACTGCTGTGGTCGCTGGCGACCGCGCTATGCGGGTTCGTGGCCAGCTTTGGCCAGCTTGTTCTGGCGCGTATCGGCGTGGGGGTGGGCGAAGCGGTTGGCCTGCCCGCGACGCAATCGGTGATTGCCGACTATGTCCCGCCGGACCGCCGCGCGACCGCGATGTCGGTCCTGCTGCTGGCGCCGCCGGTCGGCGCATTCATCGGCTCGGCCGGGGGCGGGTGGGCGGCGCAGGAATGGGGCTGGCGCGCCGCCTTCATGATCGCCACTCTGCCGGGCGTGGTGCTGGCTCTGCTGGCGTGGGGGCTGATCGCCGAACCGCCGCGCGGCCGCCACGACCACGAGGCAAGCGCGGCGGTCCCCTCGCTCGGGGCGGTGCTTAAGCGCCTCCTCGGGCTGCCGAGTGCGCGCCAGTTGCTCGCCGGCTCGACCCTCGCCTCAATGGTCGGGTTCGGGCTCAACGGCTTCCTGATCTTCGTGTTCATCCGCAAGTTCGAGCTGCCGCTGGCCCAGGCGGCGTTGTTCTCGGGCCTGATCGGGAGCTTACCCGGCGCCATCTCGGTGATCGGCGGCGGACGGATCGCCGATCGGCTCGGGGCAAAAAATCCCGCCGCTTACGCCGCCGTCCCCGGAGTAGCGCTTCTCATCGGCGGAGCGATCTACATGCTCGCGATCACCCGCGATTCGATTGCGCTGATGCTGCCACTGATGCTGCTCGCGGCGCTGTTTCAGTACGCCTATCTCGGGGTCACGTTCGGGGTGTTCCAGAACCTGCTGCATTCGCGCATGCGCGCCACTGGATCGGCGCTGCTCAGCGCTGTCTACGGCCTGGTCGGCCAGGGCATGGGGACGCTGCTGGTCGGCGGCCTCAGCGATTATCTGTCGCCGCGCTATGGCAGTGCCCAGGGGCTTGTCCATGCGATGCTGATCGCCACGCTGATCTACTTCTGGGCCGGCGCGCATTACCTGCTCGCCGGGCGCCACCTCGGCAGCGACCTGGCGGCGGTGCGCGAGACGCCCGCTGCGGTGTTCGCCTAGGCCAGCGCGGCCTTCAGGTCGTCGACCAGGTCGGTCTTCTCCCACGGAAAGAAATCGCCCTCAGGCTTACGGCCGAAATGCCCGTAGGCGGCGGTCTTCCGGTAGATCGGCTTGTTGAGCGAGAGGTGCGTGCGGATCCCGCGCGGGGTCAACCCGCCGAGCTTCTCGATCTTGCCGATCGCGGCTTCGAGCTGGTCGTCGCCGACCGTCCCGGTGCCGTGCGTGTCGACATAGAGCGACAGCGGCTTCGACACCCCGATCGCATAGGCCAACTGGATCGTGCAGCGCTGGGCAAGGCCCGCGGCGACGATGTTCTTGGCCAGGTAGCGGCTGATATAGGCCGCCGAGCGGTCGACTTTGGTCGGGTCCTTGCCGCTGAACGCCCCGCCGCCGTGGGGGGCCGCGCCGCCGTAGGTGTCGACGATGATCTTGCGCCCGGTCAGGCCGGCATCGCCGTCGGGCCCGCCGATCTCGAAGCTGCCGGTCGGGTTGATGTGATAGACGGTCTCGTCGCTCAGCAACTCGGCCGGGATCACGCCGGCGATGACCTTCTTCACGTAGGCATGAAGCTCGGCTTCCTTGGCGCCTTCGTCGTAGCCCTTGCCATGCTGGGTCGAGACTACGATCGCAGTCGCCGCAACCGGCTTGCTGCCTTCGTAACGCAACGTTACCTGGCTCTTGGTGTCGGGTTCCAGGAACGGCGCCGCGCCGGAGTGGCGGTCGGCCGCCATCTGCTCCAGAATCTTGTGGCTGTAATAAAGCGTCGCCGGCATCAGGTCGGGCGTGTCATTGGCGGCATAGCCGAACATAATGCCTTGGTCGCCGGCACCTTCGTCCTTGTTGCCGCTGGCATCGACGCCTTGGGCAATGTGCGCCGACTGGCCGTGGAGATTGTTCTCGAACCGCAGGGTTTGCCAGTGGAAACCGCTCTGCTCGTAGCCGATCTCGCGCACCGTGTGGCGCACTGCTCGCTCGATCTCCTCCTTCGCGCCGGGCGCCCAGTAGCCGTTCTCGGCCCAGTCCTCATGATCCTCGTCGTACATCGGCTTGCAGCGGATCTCGCCCGCCAAGACGACCAGTTGAGTGGTGGTCAGGGTTTCGCACGCAATGCGCGATTCGGGGTCCTTCGACAGGAACAAGTCGACGATCGCGTCGGAGATCTGGTCCGCGACTTTGTCCGGGTGACCCTCGGAAACGCTTTCGGACGTGAACAGATAGCTTTGGCGCATGAAAATCCCTTGGGGAGGCAGGTGGTTGATTTCGCGCGGTCCTAACCGCGCGGCCGGCGCAAGGCAACGGCGGCCATGCCAAGGAAAACCATCGCCCACGCAAGCGCCAGCGCGTTACCCAGAATCGCGAACGGCGTCGGGGCGAGGGCCCGGGGAACAGGTGCGTCGATGCGGCCGATCGCATGCTGCGGCAGGAAGCGGCGCACCACGCCGTGCGCGTCGATAACCGCGCTGATACCGGTGGTCGTGGCGCGGAGCACGGGCAGGCCTTCCTCGAGCGCCCGCATCCGCGCCTGGGCAAGGTGCTGCGGCGGGCCGAACGTGCCGAACCAGCCGTCGTTCGAATCGTTGAAGATATAGTCGGGCCGGGTGCCGCGCTCGACCACTTCGCCCGAGAACACGATTTCATAGCACACTTGGACCGCCGCGCGGCCGAACCGTCCCAGGTCGAGCGTCTTTGGACCCGGCCCGGGCAGAAAGTCGATCGACCCCGGCACCAGCCGGCTCAGGCCGAGCGGCTCGAGCAGCGGGCGGAGCGGCAGATACTCGCCGTAAGGCACGAGGTGCGATTTGGCGTAGCCGCCGCGGATCGAACCGTCCTCAGCCACCGCGGTGACCGCGTTATACGCCCCGATCAGGCGCCCGGCGCGCAGCTCCAGGTCGACCGCGCCGGTCATCAGCAGGCTGCCCGGCCCGATCACCCGGCCGAGCCGCCGGCGCGCCAGTTCAGGATTCGCGAACGCGGTCTGCTGGTCGTAGAACCGCTGCGGATACCCCGGGCGGAGATAATCGACGAGCCCGGATTCGGACCACATCACGACGCGCGGACCGCCGGGGGCGAAGCGTTGCGAGAGGTTCGACAGGCGCGCGAAGTTGGCGTCCCACAAGACCGGGTTTTCGAGCCGCGCCTGGGTCAGATCGCCCTGGACGATCGTGACCGCGAGCGCGCTGTCGCGCGGCACGGGGGCGGGAACGAACATCCCCGCGCCGACCAGCACGGCGAGCCCCGCCAGCGCCATCCACCGCGCCCGCGCCGCGAGGAGCGCTGCGGCAGCCGCCAGCAGCACCGCCGCTCCGGAGAGCGCATAAGTGCCGAGCCACGGTGCCAGCGCCGCCAGGCCCGGCCGGTCGAACGGCCCGAGCAGGACCATCGCAAACGGGTTCCAGGCGTAACCGGTGAAGACCCGCGCGCGCAGCAGCTCGGAGATCGTCCAGCATCCGGCGAGTGCGAAGGCGAACGCCCATGATAGCCCACGCCCTGCCAGCGCACGGGCGCCGAGCGCGGCAATGGCCGGATAGACCGCGAGGTAGATCGACAGCAGCGGCACCGCCAGCCAGCCGAGCGCCGCGGGCATCGCCGCCTGGTAGGTGAAGGCGGCCGCGATCCAGTTGTTGCCGAGCGTGAAGTGGGCCCATCCGAACAGCCAGCCGAGCCAGGCGGCGCGGCGCGCGTCGGGCGACTGCGCCACAAGCGCGGCAAACCCGCCCATCGCGCAGAGCGCCAGCGGCCACAGGCCGAGCGGCGCGAATCCGGTCGCGGAGAGAACGCCGAGCGCCAGTGCCGCGATCTGCGGATGCCGCCCGAGCAGGAACCGATCGCGCGCCGGGAGCGGCGCAAGGCTGGCCCGGTTCATCGCGCGGCGAGGCTAGAGCTTAGCCGGCCGCTTCGCGCGTTTCGCCGCCGCCGTCCTTGTCGCGCCGGGGCCGGCGAGCGCGTGGGCGCGACGCGGGCGCCTCTTCGGCATCGCGCGCGATAGAGGGCGGCAGAACGCCCGGATCGAACCCGGCCGGCTCATCGCCGTGCACCTCACCGGTGCCGGATGCGCCTTCGTCCACACCATTGATGGTGCGCTGGCGCGGGCGGCGCTCGCGACTCTCGCGCACGAACGGATTGGGTTCGTCGGTGGCTTCCTCGTCGCGCTCGGCCGATGGGCTTTCGGCGTCTTGCGGAAGGCTATCTTCGCTCACCCGGCGCGGCTGATAGGCGTTCGGGCGGCCGACTTCGGCGAGGTCGTCCTCGTCCGTATAGTCATAGCCCTGCGCTTGGACGCCGTCGTCGCGGCGCGGTGCCTGATCGTCGCGTGGCTGGCGGCTGTCGGCGACCACACGAAAATAGTGATCGGCGAACTGCAGATAGTATTCGGTCTGCACCCGGTCGCCGTTGAGCGACGCGTCGTGCGCCAGCTTACGATATTTTTCGAGCATTTGCGGGGCGTTGCCCCGGGCGCGGCTGTCGATCCGGTTGCCCTGGCTGCCGACGCCCCCCTGGCCGCCACGATTGTTGCCCCGGCCGCGGCGCCGATTATTGTTGTTGTTACGATTTTGGTTCAAAGGAAAATTTCGCTTTCCTCAAATAAGGACCGGCCAAATCCGGTCGCATGATCCGCAGGACGCGTTAGCGCGCTCCTGCGGCCCTCCATCTGCGCTATAACCTGGCTTTTATGCCGGTTTCCTAAGCAAATGTTGGAGTTAGACCCGGTGCCGGCATCGCCTTTTCACCGCTGGCCTGCGCATTAGGTAGTCGTTCGAACGCTATCTGCCAAGGCCTAATCTGAGGATAACCGCGCGCGGGCGCCCGCCCGTATCGCGGCGCAAGTCGGCGGAGAATCCGGCGTCGGCTGCAATCGCGGTGACCGCGTCGGACTGCGCCGCGCCGATCTCGAGCACCGCCACTCCGCCGTTTCCCAACAGCGCGGGTAGCTGGGGGACGAGGACACGGTAGTCGCCGAGCCCGTCCGTACCTGCAAACAACGCGCCGGCCGGTTCCCACTCGCGCACATCCGGAGCGAGGTTAGCGCCGCTTTCGACGTAGGGCGGGTTGGCGATAATCAGGTCGAAAGTGCCGAGACTGTCGGCCCAGCCGGGCTCGCGCCAGTCGGCCAGTGCGAACGTCGCCCGGGCCGCGAGGCCCAGCCGCTCGGCATTGCCGGTCGCAACCGCCAGTGCCTGGGGCGAGCGTTCGATGCCGATCCCTTCGGCCGCCGGGCATTCGGCCAGAACCGTCAACAACAGCGCGCCCGACCCGGTGCCGCAGTCGAGCACCCGCCGCGGCGCCGAGCACGCCTCGAGCGCCGCTGCCACGGTCGTTTCGCTGTCGGCGCGCGGGATCAGCACATCGGTCGTGACGCGGAACTCGCGCCCGCCGAACGGTTGCGTGCCGATGATGTAGGCGACCGGTTCGTGCCGCCCCCGGCGCTCGATCAATCGCGCGAAGTCCGGCGGTACAGGCCCGGCCATGCGCCGCACCAGCAAGTCCGAACGGTCGGTCCCGAGCGCGTGGGCCATCAGCAGCTCGGCGTCGAAGCGGGCGCTGTCGGACGTCGCTGCCAGCCGCCGCGCGGCCTCGCGCAGCGCTTCGGCAACGGTCACGCGCCCCCCACTTTATTGATCGAGCGCGGCGAGGCGCTTGGCCTGGTCCTCGGCGATCAGCGCGTCGACCAGCTCGGCCAGGCCGGGGCCTTCGAGAATTTCGGGCAGCCGGTGAAGCGTCAGGTTGATGCGGTGGTCGGTCACGCGGCCTTGCGGAAAATTGTAGGTGCGGATGCGCTCCGAACGGTCGCCCGAACCGACCATCGCCTTGCGCGCCTCGGCCTCGGCCCCGTGCGCCTCGCTGCGCATCTTCTCGTAGATGCGGCTGCGCAGCACCGTCATCGCCTTTGCGCGGTTGCGGTGCTGGCTGCGCTCGTCCTGCATCGCCACCACGATCCCGGTCGGCAAGTGAGTCAGCCGCACCGCCGAATCGGTCTTGTTGACATGCTGACCGCCGGCCCCGCTGGCGCGGTAGATATCGATCCGCAGGTCCTTGTCCTGAACGTCGACTTCGACCTCGCTCGGCTCGGGTAGCACCGCCACGGTGGCCGCCGAGGTGTGAATCCGCCCGCCGCTCTCGGTCACCGGCACTCGCTGGACCCGGTGGACGCCGGATTCGAACTTCATCTTGGCGAACACCCCGGTCCCGGCGACGCTGGCGACCACTTCCTTGAATCCTCCGAGGTCGTTGGCGTTGACGCTGATGGTTTCGATCCGCCAGCCCTGCTGGGCGGCATAGCCTTCGTACATCCGGAACAAGTCGGCGGCGAACAGCGCCGCCTCGTCGCCCCCGGTCCCGGCGCGGATCTCGAGCATCGCCGGGCGCATGTCGGCGCTATCGCGCGGCAGCATCGCCAGCGCGAGTCGGTGCTCGGCCTCGGGCAACTTGTCGCGCAGCTCGCCCAGCTCCTCGCCCGCCAGCGCCGCCATTTCCGGGTCCTGCGTCAGCGCCGCCAGCTCGGCGATCTCGGCGCGCATCTCGCGCAGGACCTCGGCCGCCCTGGCGACCGGCTCGAGCTCGGCATAATCGCGCGACGCGGCAATGAACGCCTCGCTCTCGAGCTGCCCCGAGGCCAAGCGGGCCTCGAGTTCGGCGAAGCGGTGCGAAATGTGCCGCAGCCGTTCTTCGGGAATCGTCACGAGAGCGCTTTAACCGCGTTGGCCAACCCGCCTACGGCCGCCTCGACCCGTTCGCTCATCGCCGCATCGCCGGTCAGCCTGACTTGCGGCTCGCCGTCGCGCTGCGACAGCGCCAGGATCGTCACGGCACCCGACTTGGCGGCCTTGTCGAACCGCTTGCGAGGGGAGCCGCTCGCGATGAGTTCCGCGGATATACCGTGCGAGCGCGCCAGGCTGACGGCCTTGACCCCTTGTGCCAGCAGCATGTCGTCCTCGACCACCACGACCAGTTCGGCGGGCGATTCGGCGGGCTGCCCCACCAGCATCGCCAGCCGCTCGATCCCCGCCGCCCAGCCGACCGCCGGCGTGTGCGCGCCGCCGAGCGTTTCGATCAGACCGTCGTAGCGTCCGCCGCCGAGCACGGTGCCTTGCGCGCCGAGGCGGTCGGTGACGAATTCGAACGCGGTGTGGCGGTAGTAGTCGAGGCCGCGCACCAGCGTGGGATCGCGGATCCACTTGACCCCGGCGGCATCGAGCCCGTCGGTGACCGCAAGGAAGAACCGCTCCGCCTCGCCGCTGAGGAAATCGTCGATCCGCGGCGCGTCGTGGACCAGCGCGCGGTCACGCGGGTCCTTGCTGTCGAGGATGCGCAGGGGGTTCTTCTCGAGCCGCTCCTGCGAATCCTCGCTCAGCGCGTCGCGGGCATCGCGGAAATACTCGACCAGCGCCGCGCGCCATGCCTCGCGGCTGTCGGCATCGCCCAGCGTGTTCAATTGCAGCGTGACCCCGTCCGCAATGCCGAGCGCCTTGAGCAGCTGGTCGGCCATCGCCAGCAGCTCGACATCGGCTTGCGGCTCGGCCGCGCCGATGATCTCGGCGTCGAGCTGGTGGAACTGACGGTAGCGGCCCTTCTGCGGGCGCTCGTAACGGAACAGCGGGCCGTGAGTCGCGACCTTGAGCGGGGCGTATTGCTGCCACCCGGCGGTGAGATAGGCGCGCGCGATCCCGGCGGTGAATTCGGGCCGCAGGGTGAGCGATTCGCCGCCCCGGTCCGCGAACGAATACATCTCCTTCGCGACCACGTCGGTGGTCTCGCCGAGCGAGCGGCTGAACACCTCGGTCTTCTCGAACACCGGCATCTCGACCCGGCGGAAGCGGTACAGCTTGCGCACCCGCTCGAAGGTTTCGACCACGAACGCGAATGCCTCGGCCTCGGCGCCGAATATGTCCTGGGTGCCGCGGATGGGCCGGGGGGTTTCGATCTTGGTCATCTTGGCCTGCTCATGGGCGTGCGCGCTTAGCCCGGATAAGGCCGTTCGCAAAGCGCGCGGCGTCGCCGGCCGATCGATCGGTTGCGAACGAAACCGCGAGCGGCCAAAGTGGCCGCCATGATTGCACGCCTGTTTACAACCGCTTCGGCCATCGCGCTGGCACTCAGTACAGCTGCTTCGCCGGCCCTGGCCCAAACCGTCATGCGCTCCGCGCCGGTCGCGGTACCCCTCGCCGGCACGATCCCCGCGCCGCAAGATGTGGCCTATCCCGGCACGATTGCGGTCGACATCGACGCCACCGACGTGCGCCGGGGCCTGTTCCGCGTGCGCGAGACGATCCCCGTTCTGCCCGGCCAGCGCGAGCTGGTGCTGCTGCTGCCCGAGTGGATCCCGGGCAAGCATCGCCCCTACGGTTCGCTCAACCTGCTCGCCGATCTGCACATCGCGGTCGACGGCAAGCCCACCGCGTGGACGCGCGACCCGGTGACCGTTTCGGGGTTTCACGTGCCGCTACCCCCCGGCGCGCGCCAGGTGACCGCCACGTTCGTCCACACCTCGCCGCTGCAGCCCAGCGAGGGACGCATCCTGATGACGCCCGACATGCTCAACCTGCAGTGGGACAAGATGGTGCTCTATCCCGCCGGCTATTACGCCCGCCGCATTCCCGTCGCGCCGACGGCGACGTTCCCGCAAGACTGGCAGGCGTTCACCGCGCTGGACGGGCAGAAGATGACCGAGGGCCGCGCCGCGTGGGACGTAATCGATTACCAGGCGCTGGCCGATTCGCCCGTCTTCGCGGGCCGCAATGCGCGCTCGTGGGACTTGGGGCACGATGTGCGGCTCGACGTGGTGGCGGACGATCCCAAGCAGCTCGATCTCGCGCCGCCAAACCTGGCGAGCTATCGCAAGCTGGTCGACGAGACGGTGGCGCTGTTCGGCGCGCGCCATTTCAACCATTACGACGTCTTGCTCGGGCTCAGCGGGCGGCTCGGCGATGTCGGCCTGGAGCATCACCGCTCGGCCGAGATCGTCGATAGTCCCGAGCTGTTCGTGCAGTGGGACCGGACCGGATGGGAACGCAATGGCGTCCCGCACGAATTCGTCCATTCGTGGAACGGGAAGTTCCGCACCCCTGCGCGGCTGTGGACGCCCGATTTCCAGACCCCGATGCAGGGCAACCTGCTGTGGCTCTACGAAGGACAGACCCAATTGTGGGGCTGGGTCCTGGCGGCACGCTCGGGCCTCCAGCCGAGGGATATCGTGCTAGGAGCGATCGCCAATGCGGCGGGCTCGTTTTCGGTGCTGCCGGGCCGGGCCTGGCGCTCGGTCGAGGACACCACGCTCGATCCGGTGATCGATGCCCGCCGCCCGCTCCCCTATGCGACGCTCAGCCGCAACGAGGACTATTACTGGGAGGGGCTGCTGGTGTGGCTCGAGGCCGACCAGATCATCCGCGAGGGGACTCACGGGGTCCGCGGCCTCGACGATTTCGCGCGCGGCTTCTTCGGCATGAACGACGGCGACTGGGGCGAGCTGACTTATGAATTCGATGACGTGGCCGCGGCGCTGGGCCGGGTCTATCCGTACGATTGGGCGGGGTTCCTGCGCGCCCGGTTCCAGGCGGCCGGCGCGCCCGCGCCGCTCGCCGGTCTCGAGAAGGGCGGCTATCGCCTGGTGTGGAAGGACCAGCCCAACCCCTACACCGCCGGGAGGATGGGCCGAAACCTGCCGCTCGACTATTCGCTGGGCTTCGCGCTCGATGGCGACGGCCGCGTGGTGAGCACGATGTGGGAGGGACCGGCGTTCAAGGCGGGGATCGTCAGCGGGGCGCAGATCGTCGCGGTCGGCGGCGCGCCCTACAGCGCCGACGTCATCCGGCGGGCTGTCACGGCCGCCATAACGGGACACGAACCGATCCAGTTGCTCGTCAAGCGCAACGACCGCATCGAAACGGTGCCGATCGAGTACCACGGCGGATTGCGTTATCCGTGGCTCGAACGGGCCGGCAATGCCGAGACCGGGCTCGACCGGCTGCTCGCGCCCCGTACTGCGCCAACACAGCACTAGAGCGCCCGATTTTGCCGCTCGCTCGCGCCGCCCGCACCCGCTAGACCGCGCCGCGTGACGCAAGCCCGAACCCAGCGCTCGTTCGCGATCGGCCGGCGGATCGCCCCGGCGCGGTTTCTGGTCTTTTTGGCGATTCTGATCGCGGGGTTCTTCGCCTATCGCAGTGCCGCGAACGCCGGCATTGCCGATGCGCTGGCGACCAGCTTCGATGTTGCCGCGATCGTGTTCCTGCTTTCGCTCGGGCCGCTGTTTGGCGGGCATACCGCGGCGATGATGCGCGAGCACTCACAGGCCAATAACGCCAACCGGGTGCTGGTGCTGCTGTTCACCACTCTGCTGACGATCGTGGTGATGGCTGCGATCGCCGGCGAGATGCCCGAGGCGCGCAAGGGCGCCCCGCTCGCGCTGGCCAAGCTGTTCGCCACGCTGATGCTGATCTGGACGTTCGCCAACGCGATCTACGCGCTGCACTACGCGCATGCCTATTATTCGCAGAAGAGCGCGGACGGGGGCGATTTGGGCGGTCTCGAGTTCCCCCGAACGCCGCATCCGAGCTATATCGACTTCGCCTATTTTTCGTTCAATATCGCGATGGCGTTCTCCACCTCTGACGTGAACGTAACCCTGGCCGCGTTTCGCAAGGTGGTGATGCTGCAATCGCTGGCCGCATTCCTGTTCAACATCGGCGTCGTCGCGTTCACGATCAACGTGCTCGCCGGTTCGTCCGGCTAGGCTTTACTCCGCCGCTTCAAGGAAGCGGTCGTCGATCGATACCTCGGCGTCCCAGCTCTTGATCTCGGGGAGCACCTTGTCGGCGAACAAGTGCATGTTACCGAGCGCGTCCGCTTGCGGCATCCCGCCATAATAGACGTGCGGGAAGAACCCCTGCGGCTGGTAGATCTGCTTCAGCTCCCACATTCGCTCGAGGATCATCTGCGGGGTGCCGGTGACCGCGCCCCGGGCGAACTCGGCGACGTAAGGCTCGATCGCCTCGCGCGCGAGGACCATGTTCTCGTAGTGCTCGTAGCCCTTGATCCGGGGGAACTTTCCGGGCGTATCGAGGTGGTAGTTGCGGATCGCGGCGCGCATCGTGTTGCCGAGGTATTTCTGCCCCTCCAGTTCGGCCCGTTCGGCGCTCTCGTCGACATAGTAATTGCCGCCCACCATCGGCGGCGGCGGCTGGCTGCCGGGCCCGTGCACTTCCTGCCACACCTGGGTGTACTTGTCGGGCGGCACTTCCTTGCCGCGCTGGGGCAGCATCAGGACCATGTTGCCGCATCCCTGCCTGGCGGCGGTGTACATCGAATTGCCCGACAGGCTGCCGCAGAACTTGCGTCCTTCGAAGCTCTTGATCGGCGCGGGGCGGAGCGTCTGGCGCGGGATCGTGCCGTAACTGCCCTCGCCTTCGATTACGCCGCTCTCGAGCGCGGGAATGACCAGATCGAGGATGTCGTTATAGAGCTCGCGGCTGTTGTTCATGTCGATCCCGAGCCCGGCGAATTCGTGCTGCGAGAGCCCGCCGCCGAACCCGAGAATGGCGCGGCCGTTCGACAGGATATCGAGGTTGATGATCTTTTCCGCCAGCCGCGCCGGGTTGTGCCACGGCACGATGATGCACTGGGTGCCCAGCCTCACGTGGCGGGTCTTGGCCGCGATGTAAGTCAGCAACTGGAGCGGGTCGTTCGACATCGAATAATCGGAGAAATGATGCTCGGTGATCCACACCGAATCGAATCCCAGCTCTTCGGCGAGGACCAGATTGCCCACTTCCTCGCGCACGAAGCGCGCATCGTCATAGCTGGTGCCGCGCTGGTGGGCGAAACCTGTCGCCAGGCCTATGTGCATCGTTTCTCTCCCGCTCGGCGCTCGCTGGGCGCCTTTGTGCACGCATTAGCGCAATGCCAGCGGACCGCAATTCCCGCCTCGCCAAGCCCGGCCGCCCGGTCTAGGGGCGCCGCCATGCGTATCGAATTCATCCCGGTGGGCGACAATCCGCCCGAAAGCCTCAACGTCATCATCGAAGTGCCGACAGGCGGCGAACCGGTGAAGTACGAATTCGACGCGAAGTCGGGCGCCTTGTTCGTCGACCGCATTCTCCACACCCCGATGCGCTACCCGGCGAATTACGGTTTCGTGCCGCACACGCTGTCGCCCGACGGCGATGCGCTTGATGCGCTGGTGATCGCCCGTTCGCCGTTCATTGCCGGGTGCGTGGTGCGGGCGCGCCCGATCGGCGTGCTGCGGCTGGAAGATGAGCATGGGGGCGACGAAAAGCTGATCTGCGTGCCCGTCGATACGACATTCCCGTATTATTCGGACGTCGGCGAGCGGCAGGACTTGCCCTCGATCGTGCTCCAGCAGATCGAGCACTTCTTTACTCATTACAAGGATCTGGAGCCGGACAAGTGGGTCCGGGTCGGCGAATGGGGCGATGCCAACGACGCCCGCACAATCGTGCTCGAAGCGATCGAGCGGGCGAAGCAGGCGGCATAAACCTTCTCGCCCGCGCGCAAACGCGGATCAGATGAGCGAGACGACCAGCTTGTACCCGAAAGTCAGCACGAACGGCAGACCGATGGCACAAGCCCACAGCCACAAGGCATCGCGGCGGAACATATGGCCCAGAATCGGATCGGAAGCCTCGGCATCGCTCAGGTCGCCCCACTTTTTTTCGACCAGCCGGCACGCCGGGATGATCGCCGCCACCAGCACGACCAGGGCAAAGTAGGGCAACACCGAGCCGTGACCGGTCGTCAGCGCGTTCATGGTCACGAATATCTGCAGCGCGGTGTAGACCAGCAGCGCATAGGCGACATGATCGCTCATCCGCTTGCGCCAATCGAGCTTGCGAGCCTTTACCCCGTCAGCCGCGGCGTGATGCAGCGCCTTATCCATGCGCTTGTCTCCTGTGGTCTCCCGGGTCCGACTATCCCACCCCCGGCGGTCGTTGACAAGCGCGCTAACCTGGCAGTCAGACAGGCAACCTAAAGCCGTCCTGCGATGACCATGCACGAATCTTGCCAAGCGGGCTTCAAAGCGCCGGTAACCATGCTAAGCCGCGCCGCATGACCGCGCTCGAGAACCCGCTCGACACCGAACGCATGTCCCAAGCCGCGGCAGAAGCGCCGGCTAACGCCGCGCCGCCAATCCCGCAAGGCGGGCTCGAGGTGGTCTCGATCGCCAAGAGCTACGACAAGCGCGCGGTCCTGTCCGACATCTCGCTGACCGTCGGCAAGGGCGAAGTGCTCGGGCTGCTCGGGCCCAACGGCGCCGGCAAGACAACCTGCTTCTACGCGGTCATGGGCCTGGTGCGGCCGGATTCGGGCCGCATCCTGATGGACGGGATCGATGTCACCAAGCTGCCGATGTATCGCCGCGCGATCCTCGGCCTCGGCTACCTGCCGCAGGAAACCAGCATCTTCCGCGGCATGACGGTGGAGCAGAACATTCGCTGCGTGCTCGAGATGGTCGAGCCGGACAAGGCCACGCGCGAAGCCGAGCTCGAGAAGCTGCTCGAGGAATTCCACATTACCGGCCTGCGCAGCAGCCCGGCCATGGCGCTGTCGGGCGGTGAACGGCGGCGCTGCGAGATCGCCCGCGCGCTCGCCGCCAAACCTTCGATCATGCTGCTCGATGAACCGTTCGCCGGGATCGACCCGCTTTCCATCGGCGACATTCGCGGGCTGGTAAGAGAGCTGAAAGCGCGCGGGATCGGCGTGCTGATCACCGATCACAATGTGCGCGAGACACTCGATATCGTCGACCGCGCGTGCATCATCTACGGCGGCCAAGTGCTGTTCGCCGGCAGCCCCGAGGACCTGGTAGCGGACGAGAACGTGCGCCGGCTGTACCTGGGCGAGAGCTTCGAGCTGTGACCTTGCCCTACGACATAAGTTGACCGGTGGCGCTGGGTCCGCGCCTCGACCTCCGCCAGACCCAGTCGCTGGTGATGACGCCGCAGTTGCAGCAGGCGATCAAGCTGCTCGCGCTGTCCAACCTCGAGATCGAAGCCTTCATCGGCGAGGCGCTGGAGGCCAACCCGCTGCTCGAGGCGGGCGAACTGGCATTGGAGCGGCCGGCGTCCGATGCGCCGGTGTCCGACGAGCCCGTGCCCGAGCCAACCGCCGACCAGTTGATCGCGCGCGGCGCGGGGGAAGCCGATGCACCGCTCGACATCGATCCCGGGACGCTCGACCGCGACCGCGACACCGGCGACTGGTCGTCCGCCTCTGGTTCCGGTTCGGGCGAGGACGGCCCCGGTATCGACGAGCGCAGCGACGACGACCCCACGTTGGCCGAACATCTCAACTGCCAGGTCGGTTCGGCCACCAGCGATCCGCAGATCCGGTTCGTCGCTCGCCACCTGATCGGGTTGCTCGACGAGGCCGGGTACCTCCCCAGTCCGCTGCGCGAAGTCGCGGGCGACCTGGGCGTGCCCATCGCTCAGGTCGAGGAGGCGCTCGGTGTGGTCCAATCGCTCGATCCAACCGGTGTCGGCGCCCGCACGCTCGCTGAATGCCTGGCGCTCCAGGCCAAGGAGGCCGACCGCTACGACCCCTGCATGGCGCGATTGATCGACAATCTCGATCTGGTCGCGCGAGGCGAGTTCGCCCGGCTCAAGCGTATGTGCGATGTCGACGACGAGGATTTCGCCGACATGCTGGCCGAACTGCGCGGCTACGATCCCAAGCCGGGCCTGCGCTTCGGTATCGGGGAGCGCGCGCCGGTCACTCCCGACATCCTGATCACCGCGGCGGGCACCGGCTGGGACGTGACGCTGAACGAAGCGACCTTGCCGCGGCTGATCGTCAACCGCGCCTACTATGTCGAGCTGCGCGGCGGGTGTGCCGACAAAGCCTCGCGCCAGTGGCTGAGCGAAAAGCTGGTCGATGCCAACTGGCTGCTGAAGGCGATCGACCAGCGGCAGAAGACCATCCTCAAGGTCGCGGCCGAAATTGTGAAGCAACAGGACGGGTTCTTCCGCCGCGGCGTCGCTGAACTGCGTCCGTTGACGTTGCGGAGGGTGGCCGAAGCCATCGCGATGCACGAAAGCACCGTCAGCCGGGTGACCAGCAACAAGTACCTGCTGTGCGCGCGGGGCACTTTCGAGCTGAAGTATTTCTTCACCAGCGGGGTGGCGGCGGCGGATGGCGAAGGCTCCGTATCCGCCGAGGCAGTCAAGGCGCAGATCCGCGCGCTGTGCGAGGCCGAGGATACCGGCGAGGTGTTGTCCGACGACAAGCTGGTCGAGCTGCTGCGCGACAAGGGCTTCGACCTCGCCCGCCGGACGGTCGCCAAATACCGCGAGGCGATCGGCATCGGCAGCTCGGTGCAGCGGCGGCGGCAGAAGAAGCTCGCTAGCGTTGCCTAGGTTCTACTCAGTAGCTGCGTTGAAACACCTGTTGCCCAAAAGACTCAACATTGCCCGCCCACTTGGTTTCACAAAGAATTAACCTTTTTCGTTGAGAACCGGCGTGGTTAATTCCGGTCAACACCCGTTAGCGGGTGGTTACCGCGAGGATAAACGGGGGGCTTCCCAATGCGCGTGTTGCTGATCGAGGACGAGCCGACGACCGCCAAAGCGATCGAGCTCATGCTCACCACCGAAGGGTTCAATGTCTATTCGACCGACCTTGGCGAAGAGGGCCTGGATCTGGGCAAGCTCTATGATTACGACATCATCCTGCTCGACCTGAACCTGCCCGACATGCACGGATACGACGTGCTCAAGAAGCTGCGCGTGGCCAAAGTGCAAACGCCGGTGCTGATCCTTTCAGGCATTGCCGAGATGGATTCGAAGATCCGCAGCTTCGGCTTCGGGGCCGACGATTACGTCACCAAACCGTTCCACCGCGACGAGCTGGTCGCCCGCATCCACGCGGTGGTGCGCCGCTCCAAGGGCCATTCGCAGTCGATCATCCGCACCGGCAAGCTGGCGGTCAACCTCGATGCCAAGACCGTCGAGGTCGATAGCGCGCGGGTCCACCTGACCGGCAAGGAATACGCGATGCTTGAGCTGCTGAGCCTGCGCAAGGGCACCACGCTGACCAAGGAAATGTTCCTCAATCACCTTTACGGCGGGATGGACGAGCCGGAATTGAAGATCATTGACGTATTCATCTGCAAGCTGCGCAAGAAATTGAGCCTGGCCTGTGGCGGCGCCAATTACATCGAGACAGTGTGGGGCCGCGGCTACGTGCTGCGCGACCCGAGCGAGGCAGCGGAAGCGGCCTGACCGTTAGGTTCCTGAACTCCTTAACCGCCCCGGAGCCTTGCTTCGGGGCGTTTTTTCTTTAGCGCGCCGGCTTATGAGCGCATCCAAACTCGGCGATCCGACAACGCTCAATCGGCTTTACGGGCGCACCCAAGGCCGTCCGTTGCGCGCCGCGCAGCAAGACCTGGTCGAGCGGCTGTTGCCCGAGGTTGCTGTTCCCGAGCACGGCCCGATTACGGCCGCGCGGCTGTTCGGCCACGACGCGCCGCTCCACTTCGAGATCGGCTTCGGCGCCGGCGAACATCTCGCCGACCGGGCCGACATGCTGCCCGATCATGGCTTCATCGGTTGCGAGCCCTTCCTCAACGGCGTGGTCGGCGCGCTGATCCAGGTCCGCGATTTGCACTTGGCCAACGTCCGCCTGCACATGGGCGATGCCTTGCAGGTGCTGGCGCGCGTACCCGACGGGACGCTGAGCTTCGTGTACCTGCTCCACCCCGACCCTTGGCCCAAGGCCAAGCACGCCAAGCGGCGGATGATGAACGATGGCCCGCTGGCGATGATCGCCGGCAAGCTGAAGCCAGGGGGCGAGTTCCGCTTCTCGACCGACCATCCGGTGTACTTACGCCATGCGCTGATGGTTATGCGCCGCCACAGCGACGCGTTCGAATGGCTCGCCGACGGTCCCGCCAGCTGGCAGAACCGCCCCGGCGGTTGGCGCGAAACCCGCTACGAAGCTAAGGCCCGGCAGCAGGGCCACGAAGTATGGTACTTCCGCTATCGGCGAGCCCCCTCAATCGGAGACTGACATGACCAAGCCACGCGCGCTGATTATTGGCGCTTCCCGCGGGATCGGGCTGGGGCTGGCGCGGGAACTGTCCGGCCGCGGATGGTCGGTCATGGCGAGCCAGCGCCGGCCGGGCGAGGCATTGGTCCAGGCGGCGTCCGGTGCTGATATCGAGATCGTGACCGCCGATGTCGCCGACGGAGCAAGCCTGGCCGCGCTCGCCGCACCGATCGCCGACCGTTCGCTCGATGTAGTGCTGGTCAATGCCGGGATCATCGGCCCCGAGCACCAGTCGGTTGAGCAAGCGACCGGCGACGAGATCGCGCACCTGATGATGACCAATGCGGTCGGTCCGGCCGACGCGGCGAAGAAGCTCCTCCCCAAGCTGAAGGACGGCGGCACGCTGGCCTTCATGACCTCGGGTATGGGCTCGATCAGCACCTCGAGCGGCGGCTTTGCGCTCTACCGGATGAGCAAGGCGGCACAAAACATGCTCGCCCGCGATATCTCGGAACAAGACGCGAAGCAGCGGAACATCACGGTGCTCTCGCTCAACCCCGGGTGGGTGAAGACCGACATGGGCGGGCCTGGCGCGGCGCTGACCGTGGGCGAGAGCGCGAAGGGCCTGGCCGACGTGCTCGAGGCCGAGCACCCGCCCGAGCATCGTTTCGTATCCTATGACGGCCGCGAAATCGCGTGGTGAGCTAGCCCACCGCACCAGCGCTGGCGAGCACCGCCAGGGTCAGCACCTCGGGCGCGATCGCGGTCATCGGCGCGATCTGGACCGGCTTTTCCATCCCGATCAGCATCGGCCCGATCACCGCGCTGCCGGCCAGCTCGCGCAGCAGCTTGGCCGACAGGTTGGCCGATTGCAGACCGGGCATGATCAGCACGTTGGCGGGCGCCGACAGGCGGTTGAACGGGTAGAGCTTCATGATGCCCGGATTGAGCGCCGCGTCGGGCGCCATCTCGCCTTCGTATTCGAAATTCGGCTGCTCCTGGTCGAGGATCGCGACCGCATCGCGGATGTTTTCCAGCCATTGCCCCGGCGGGTTGCCGAACGTCGAATAAGACAGGAACGCGACCCGCGGCTCATGCCCCAGCCGCCGGGCGACTGCGGCGGTCTCGCGCGCGATGTGCGCCAGCTCGGCCGCGCTCGGGCGCTCGTTGATAGTGGTGTCGGCCAGGAACACCGTGTAGTTCTTGCCGATCATCGCGTGGATGCCGAACGGCACTTCGCCGGGCTTGGGATCGAGCACCAGCTGAATCTCGCCCATCGTCTGCGCGAAAGTGCGGGTCACGCCTGAGATCATCGCGTCGCCATGACCCAGCGCGACCAGCAGCGCGGCGAACACGTTGCGCTCCTGGTTGACCATCCGGCGCACGTCACGCTCGGTAAAACCGCGCCGCTGAAGCCGCTGGTAGAGGAATTCGACCATTCGCGGCACCAACGCGGAATCGGCCGAGTTCTGGATCTCGATCGCATCGGGATCGGTCACGCCCAGCTCGACCAGCTTGTCGCGCACCGCCTGGGTACGGCCGACCAGCACCGGGGTGCCATATCCGAAATCGCGGAACTGGATCGCGGCGCGCAGGACCACGTCCTCTTCGCCCTCGGCAAACACCACCCGCTTGGGGTTCCTCTGCGCTTCCTCGTAAACTTTGGTCAGCACCGAGGTGGTCGGATTGAGGCGCGCCTTGAGCGATGTCTGGTAGGCGCTCAGGTCGTCGATCGGCTTCTGCGCCACGCCGCTCGCCATCGCCGCGCGCGCGACCGCGGTCGGCACCCGCTCCATCAGCCGCGGATCGAACGGCGCCGGAATGATGTATTCGGTGCCGAAGGAATGCGTGACGCCATAAGCCGCCGCCACCTCTTCGGGCACCCGCTCGCGCGCAAGCTCGGCAATGGCTTCGGCGGCGGCGATCTTCATCTCCTCGTTGATCGCGGTCGCGCGCACGTCGAGCGCGCCGCGGAAGATGAACGGGAAGCCGAGCACGTTGTTGACCTGGTTGGGATAGTCCGAACGTCCGGTGGCGATGATCGCGTCGGGACGCACCGCCTTGGCGTCATCGGGGCGAATTTCCGGGTCTGGATTGGCCATCGCGAAGATGATCGGCTTGGCGGCCATCCGCTCGACCCAAGCAGGCTTGAGCGCGCCGGCGGCCGACAGGCCGAGGAACACGTCGGCGCCGACCAGCGCTTCTTCCAGCGTGCGCGCGTCGGTGTCGATCGCGTGCGCGCTCTTCCACTGGTCGACGCCTTCGCGCCCGCGGTAGATCACCCCCGAGCGGTCGCACATCGTCACTTGGTCGTGGGGCACGCCCATCGCCTTGATCAGCGCGGTGCAGGCGATTGCCGAGGCGCCCGCGCCGTTGACCACCATCCGCACGTCCTTGAACTCGCGGCCGGTCAACAGGCAGGCGTTGATCAGCCCGGCGGCGGCGATGATCGCGGTGCCGTGCTGATCGTCGTGCATCACCGGGATCTTCATCCGCTCGCGCAGCGCCTGCTCGATGATGAAGCATTCGGGCGCCTTGATGTCTTCCAGGTTGATGCCGCCGAAGCTCGGCTCCATCAGCGCGACCGCATTGATGAACGCCTCGGGATCTTCGGTATCGAGCTCGATGTCGATCGAATCGACGTCGGCGAAGCGCTTGAACAGCACTGCCTTGCCTTCCATCACCGGCTTCGAGGCCAGCGCGCCGAGGTTACCCATGCCGAGGATCGCGGTGCCATTGGAAATCACCGCCACCAGGTTTCCCTTGGCCGTGTACTCGTAAGCGGCGGCGGGATCCTTGGCGATCGCCTCGACCGGCGCGGCCACGCCCGGCGAGTAGGCCAGGCTGAGGTCGCGCTGGGTCGCCATCGGCTTCGACGCGATGATCTCGATCTTACCCGGACGGATCGTCTTGTGGTAAAACAGCGCCTCGCGCGCGGTGAAGGCGTCGGTGCTTTCGTCGGACAATCAGGCTCTCCCTTGGCCCGCGCCTAGCGTCAGTCAGTCATAGGCGAAAGCGTTCTTGCGCACGCCGGGCTACTCTTCCAGCTCGATGTCCCAGTACAGCCAATCGCGCCAGGTCTCGTGCAGGTAGCCGGGCGGGAAGCTTTTCCCGCGCTGCTGCAGTTGCCAGCTGGTCGGTCGGATCGGTCGTACAAGCGGCTGCATTCGCGCTTGCGGCGGAGTGCGGCCGCCCTTCTTCATGTTGCACGGCGCGCAGGCCGTCAGGATGTTCTCCCACGTGGTCTTGCCCCCCAGCCGCCGGGGCACCACGTGGTCGAAAGTCAGGTGCTGCGGGCTGCCGCAGTACTGGCACGAAAAGCGATCGCGCAGGAAAACGTTGAACCGCGTGAAGGCGGGAAACTCGCTCGGCCGGACGAATTGCCGCAGCGCGATCACCGAGGGGATCTTCATGTCGAGCGAGGGCGAATGCACTTGCCGCTCGTATGTCGCGACGATGTCGACCCGCTCGAGGAAGATCGCCTTGATCGCGGTCTGCCACGGCCACACGCTGAGCGGGTAATACGACAGCGGCGTGTAATCGGCATTGAGGACCAGCGCCGGGCAGCTTTCCAGCTTGCGCTCGGGATCCTCATGCGCGCTCCGGAAGTGCGCGGCGCGGTCGATCAGTTCGGCCTTGAACACGTGTCGTCCTTTCCGATGGGACCGAGCGGAGCATTTGCGCGGGGAAGCGTCAAGCCTGTTACAAAACCCAAATCCACAGCAATCTGGCCGAGTCGCGTCGAAGTGAAGGGACCGCTGCCGCGATGATCGTCACCCGCTTCGCGCCGAGCCCCAACGGGCCATTGCATCTCGGCCACGCTTATTCGGCGATCGTCGCGCACGATCTCGCCCAAAGTTCTCCTGGGGCGCGCCGCGGGCGCTTCCTGCTGCGGATCGAGGACATCGACGGCGCCCGCTCGCGAGCAGAGCTGGCCGGCGCGTTCCGCGCCGATCTCGGCTGGCTGGGATTGGAGTGGGAGGAGGTCCCGCCGCAATCGGCGCGCTTGGAAAGCTACTCCGTGGCAGCCGCCCGGCTGCGCGAGCTCGGCTTGATCTATCCGTGCCGCTGCACCCGCGCGCAAGTCGCCCGGGCGGCGCGGTCGAGCGGCCCCGACGGGCCGGTCTATCCCGGCACCTGCCGCGGCGCCGCGATCGATCCATCGGAGCCGGCCGCGTGGCGGCTCGATGTCGCCGAGGCCATGCGCCGCGCCGGGCCGCTGACCTGGTTCGACGAACGTGCCGGCGAGCAAGCCGCCCGGCCCGATCTTGCCGGGGACGTGGTCCTTGTGCGGAAGGATGCCGAGACGCCCGCCAGCTATCATCTCGCCGCGACCATCGACGATGCCGCCGACGGCGTGACGCGGGTGACGCGCGGGATGGATCTGTTCGCCGCCAGCCACGTCCACCGCCTGCTCCAGGCGGTGCTGGGCCTGCCGGTGCCGACTTGGCACCACCACCCGCTGCTGCTCGATCCCGGCGGGCGCAAGCTTGCCAAGCGCCGCGGGTCTCCCTCGCTCGCCGATCGCCGCCGCGCGGCCGAAGACGGCCGCGCTCTCGCCGAGGCGCTCAGAAACGGACGCCTGCCGGCTGGCATAACGCTTGGCGACGTCGTACATGGCAAGCCATGAACGTGCTCCTCGTCATCGTCATCGCCGGCCTCGCCATCATGGTGGTCGTGTCGCTGATCCGCGGCATCGTGGCCTTCCTCCAGACCACCAAGCTCGACCTCGAGAGCGACGGCGACCGGGTCGCCGAAATGCAGCTGCGGCAAAACCGAGCGATGATGGCGCGGATCAAATATCAGGCGCTGGCGATCGTGGTGATCGCGGTCCTGCTGATGATCAACCGCTGACGTCGGCGATCGGGGCGCTGCGGGCATGGTCCGCCTCAACCGCATCTACACCCGCACCGGCGACGACGGGACCAGCGGGCTGGTCGATGGCTCGCGGCGGCCCAAGCACGACCCGCGGTTCGAGGCAATCGGCGCGGTCGATCACGCCAACGCGGCGCTCGGGTGGGCGGCGCTGGCGCTGAGCGCGGCGCTCGCCGGCGAGGCCGAACGCATCCAGAACGACTTGTTCGACCTTGGCGCCGATCTCGCGACCCCCTTAGACGATGCGGGGAGCACGGACTTTGCCCCGTCGGACATGGTCCTGCGGATCGTGCCTTCTCAAACCGAGTGGCTGGAGGCGCGCATCGACGCGCTCAACCAAACGCTCGCGCCGCTGACCAGCTTCATCCTGCCGGGCGGGAGCGAGGCCGCGGCGCGGCTGCACCTGGCGCGCACCGCGGTGCGCGCGGCCGAGCGCGAGATGACCGCGCTGGCCGCACGCGAGCCGGTCAATCCCGCCGCGCTGGGTTACATCAACCGCCTGTCCGATTACCTGTTCGTCGCCGCGCGCGCAGTCAACGGCGGGCACGATCCGCTGTGGACCCCGGGCGCGAACCGCTAGCGGGAACGGAGCCGCCGGGCCGCGGGTTGAGGGGCGAAGGAGACACTCGCGATGATCGACCGCTCGAAACCCGACGACACCCCCGAACGCGACCCGACGCGCGACAACGCGGAGCAGGATGACGAAGGCGAGCAAAGCCAGACGCTGGCCGACGAAGCGCTGCGCGGCGGCGCGCGCCGTGCCAGCCCGCTCGACAGCGAGAAGGTCGCCGGCGGCGACGACGACGATTCGACCCAGGACTTGATCGACCACATGCGCGACATGGAACAATCGGGGCGCATCGACATGGGCGCCTTTGCCGGCGAACCCAACA